>CAYQMA010000001.1:0-44428 GCA_964418535.1 uncultured Zetaproteobacteria bacterium
GCGACCATGTGCTGCGCGGCCGGCACGCCGCTGTCGTGGCCGGCACCCACGGCAAGACCAGCACCGCCAGCATGCTGGCGCACATTCTCAATACGGCAGGCCAGTCTCCGGGATTCCTGATCGGCGGCATTCCCGAAAACTTCGGCCGCCCCGCCCGCCTGGGCTCGGGCGCACCCTTCGTGCTGGAAGGCGACGAATACGACACCGCCTTCTTCGACAAACGCAGCAAATTCCTCCACTACCATGCTCGCACGCTGATCCTGAACAACCTCGAGTTCGATCATGCGGACATCTTTCCCGATCTCGCCGCCATTCAGCGCCAGTTTCACCATCTGGTGCGCACCGTGCCGGCCAGCGGGCGCATCGTCGTCAACGCCGACGACGCCAACCTGAAGACCGTGCTGGATATGGGCTGCTGGACGCCGCTCATTCGCTTCGCCCGGCATGGCCGTCCGGATGTCGAATGGACGTGGGAGACGCTGGCCGATGACGGCACGCATTTCCGCCTGTGGCATGCAGGGCGCATGGCCTGCGATGTGCGCTGGAACGTGATTGGCGCGCACATGGCGGCCAATGCCTGCGCGGCCGCCGCCGCGGCGCATGCGTTGGGTGTCGCCTCAGACACCATCGAGCAGGCGCTGAATCGGTTCGCCGGCGTGCGGCGACGCATGACGCTGGTGGGCGAAGCTGGCGGCGTTCAGGTCTTCGACGATTTCGCCCACCATCCCACGGCCATCGCCAACGTGGTTCGCTCAGCGCGCCGTCATATGCGCGGCGATGGTCGGCTGTGGGTACTGATCGAACCTCGTTCGAACACCATGCAGACGCGCATCCACGAGTCCCGCCTGCCACGATGCTTCGATGAGGCGGACATCGTGATCTTCGTTCCGCCTCCCAAGGCGCGCCAGGCAGGAAGCAACGGCGAATGGCTGGACGTGCGCGCCGTGTGCGCCGCCATCGGCGAGCATGCGCTCGTTCTCGAGGACGCCACCGCCGTCATCCATTATGTCGCAACGCGCGCCAAGCCGGGCGACCGGGTGCTGGCGCTCTCCAATGGCGGCTTTGACAATATCCACCAACGCCTGCTCGCGGCCCTCTCAAACCAAACCTCCGTGTAAGATCCCGAGGCCTTGTCCGACTGCCTCTGCAGACGCCAACAGGCGCAAGGAGGCTGAAAATGCATATCGGAAAAACCATGATCGCCGGCTTCATCGCCACCGTCATCCTCTCCGCCCTCATGATCGCGAAGATGCTGATGGGGCTGATGCCGGAATTGAACGCCATTCGCATGCTGACCGCCATGGCCCACGGCATGCTTGGCACGCCGGCCACGCCGATTGTCGGATGGTTGCTGCACTTCTTCATCGGCTCGGTGCTGTGGGGCGGCCTATTCGCCCTGATCGGTCATCGTCTCCCCGGCGGGCCGATCGCCCGGGGCGCGGTGTTCGGCACCCTGGCCTGGGTGCTGATGATGGTGCTGGTCATGCCCATGGCGGGCGCGGGGCTGTTCGGCCTGCATCTGGGGCTTATGGCCCCGGTCATGACGCTGGTGCTGCACCTGATCTACGGCGCGGTGCTAGGGCTGGCATCCGACCGCTTGACTCAGGCCGGCGCACCCACGCATGCCCACGCCTGACGAAACTCGCAGCAGGCGAGTGCGGGAAGGCTCCGGCCTTCCCGTTTCAGGCACTCCCCTTGCTGGATGCGCGATGAAACCGTAAGCTTCGCCGCCTTCCGCTGGCGCGGAGAGGTACCGAAGCGGTCATAACGGCACCGACTCGAAATCGGTTGGGCGGGTAACACTGCCACGTGGGTTCGAATCCCACCCTCTCCGCCATTTTTTCCTTTCCTTCGTTCCAAACGCACTGCCCCAACACGGTTGCAAGTCTGTTCGCCGTTCCGGTCGCTCGTCCGAGGCGGAAAAAGCGCTTGCTTTCCGGCATGCATTGTTGTCAAGATGCGTGTTATATGAGGGTTCATCCACTTGAAAAACATGGACTTTTGGAAGACTGACTGGTTTGCTGGCCTGGCGTTCACGCTGCTGTTCATTGCGGCGTTTGTGCTCTGGAACCCTCTGGATGCTCTGGAAAAGAAAGCCTATGACCTCGGCGTATCCATCAACGCGCAAACTGCGGACTCCGGGGTGGCTGTAATCGCCATTGACGACGCCTCCATCGCCCGCATCGGGCGCTGGCCCTGGCCGCGCGCCGTGATGGCCGCCATGATAGACCGTTTGTCTGACACCGGCGCGCGGGCCATCGGCGTGGACATCTTGTTCAGCGCAGCGCAAACCGATCAGGATTTGCAAGCCTTTCATCGGCTGACCCGCGACCTGGCCTTGAAGGGGGATGCGGAGACCCGAAAACTCCTCAGGGAAGCGAAACAGTCGCTGGACATGGACCAGGCGCTTGTCCAATCAACGCAACGAGCCAGCAACGTGGTGATGCCGCTCTTTTTCGAGCCCGGCAAGCCACAAGGACGCTCCCCCAATCCCTTGCCCGATTACATTCGTCGCATGCGCATTCGCCATGTACGCCAAAGCCATGCGGCGACGTTTCTGACCGCCGGGGACATACGCCATCCCTTCCCGGAACTGGCCAGAGCGGCGGCGGCTCTGGGGCATCTGAACGCCATCGAGCATCGCGGCGTGGTTCGGGCAGCGCCCTTGGTGATGGCTTATGGCGGGGAGCTGTATCCATCGATGGCATTGATGCTGGCCGCGCAGGCGTTGCACCTGCATATCGATGATCTGGCGGTGAATGCCGGCGAAAGCGTCGCGCTTGGCCGGCGCACATTGTTGACGGATTCGTCCATGCGTCTGTATCCAGCCTTTTGCCGCGCCGCGGATGGCGGCCCCGCCTTTCGCACCTATTCCTTCTACGATGTCTATGCGGGCAGCATCGCCCCCGCCCGGTTCAAGGACAAGGTGGTGCTGATTGGCGTCACGGCGGCAGGCATCGGCGAACGCTTCGCCACCCCGGTTGGCGAACGAATGTCTGGCGTGACACTGCAGGCGCATGTGCTCGACAGCATCCTGCATGGCCGGTTTTTTACGCATCCAGCCTGGTCGCGGTGGGTTGAAATCGGGCTACTGGCCCTGGTTGGTTTGTATCTGATGCTGGCATTGCCGCGCATCCAGCCGGGCCCGGCCGCAGCGCTGTCGCTGCTTTTGTTGGCATTGCTGATCGGCACGGAGTTTGCGCTGCTCACAAGCCGGATGATCTGGGTTCAGACCATGACGGCGACCGCGATGTTGATCGCGGGCCACCTGACCCTCACCGCCAAACGCTTTTTCGCGGCCGAAAGCGATCAGCGGCAGGCACGCGTTGACCTGGCCGAAACCAACAAGATGCTGGGGCTGTCCTTCCAGAGTCAGGGCATGCTGGACATGGCCTTCGACAAGTTTCGCAAGTGCCCGGTCAATGAGGACATCCTGGCCGTGCTCTACAATCTGGCGCTGGACTTCGAGCGCAAGCGGCAATTCAACAAGGCGTCCGCCGTTTACGAATACATGATTGAGCACGAACCCGACTACAAGGATGTGCAGGCGCGGCTGGAACGCGCGAAAACGGCCGGCGAAACCATGATCTTCGGCGCTGGCGCCACCGGCGGCGGCATGTCCGCGCTGCTGGTCACCGGCGGCGCCAGGCCCACCCTGGGGCGCTATGAAATCATCAAGGAACTCGGCAAGGGCGCGATGGGCGCCGTTTACCTCGGTCGCGATCCCAAAATCAACCGCGACGTCGCCATCAAAACCATGGCGCTGTCGCAGGAATTCGAGGCCGACGAGCTGGAGGAGGTCAAGAAGCGCTTCTTTCGCGAGGCCGAAACAGCCGGCCGCCTGAACCACCCGAACATTGTCACCATCTACGATGCCGGCGAGGAGCACGACCTGGCCTACATCGCGATGGAACTGCTCTCCGGCACCGATTTGTCGCCGTTCACCAAGCCCGGCAAGCTGATGCCGCCTGTAGCGGCGCTGAAGATCTGCGGCAAGGTGGCCGAAGCACTGCACTATGCTCATGCCCATGATGTGGTGCATCGCGACATCAAGCCTGCCAACATCATGCTGCTCAAGGACAAAACCGTGAAGGTCACCGATTTCGGCATTGCCCGCATCACGGCCTCCAGCAAGACCAAGACTGGCGTGGTGCTGGGCACGCCATCGTACATGTCTCCCGAACAACTGTCGGGCCGGCACGTGGACGGACGTTCCGATCTGTTCTCCCTGGGGGCGACGCTTTATGAACTGCTGGCCGGCGTGCGTCCGTTCCGCGGCGATTCGATGGCCAGTCTGATGTTCAAGATCGCCAATGAGCCGCATCCGGACATTCGCGAATACCGTCCGGAATTGCCGGAAGAAGTCGCCAGACTGATCGACCAACTGCTGGCCAAGGAACCTGACGCGCGCTTCGCCACGGGCGGCGAGGTCGTGCGCGCCATCATCGAATGCCTCAGGGCATTCCCCGCTGGAGGGCAACGAACATGAACGCGCCGCTGGAAATGCATGCAGTGACCGATGTGGGCGTGAAACGCGACCACAACGAGGATTGCGTGAGCATCACGCCCAGCCACGGCTTTGCGGTGCTCGCCGAT
The DNA here is from genome assembly GCA_964418535.1 of uncultured Zetaproteobacteria bacterium. Classification (GTDB taxonomy): domain Bacteria; phylum Pseudomonadota; class Zetaproteobacteria; order Mariprofundales; family Mariprofundaceae; genus JALVTX01. The sequence goes on from CAYQMA010000001.1 coordinate 4,597, forward strand.
GGCATGGGCGGCCATAATGCCGGCGAGGTGGCCAGCTCCATGGCCGTGGACATCATCACCCGCTATCTCAAGGAGCATCTGGATCGCATTCCCGAAGCGGCACTGGATCCCGAAACAGGCTTCACCCGCGAGTCCATTCTGGCCCGGGATGCCGTAAGCATGGGCAACGCCGCCATCTATGAGACGGCGCAGCAGCGCCCGGAATGCATGGGCATGGGCACCACAGTCGTCGTCGCCATGTTCTATGGCGACCGGCTCACCGCCGTCAACGTCGGCGACTCGCGCATGTATCGGCTGCGAGGCGATTACCTGACCCATATCACCGAGGATCATTCGCTGATTCAGGAGCAGGTTCGGCGCGGTCTGCTGACCGCTGAAGACGCGCGCAATTCGGCCATCAAGAATCTGGTCACGCGAGCGCTCGGCGTGGAACCGGACGTGGAGCCGGATATCGTGGAAGACCTGACTCGGCCGGGCGATCTGTATCTGTTGTGTTCCGACGGTCTGACGGATGTGGTTCCGGACGAGGCCATTCGCCTGACCATGACCCAGCACCCGAATGACCTGCCCAAAATCGCATCGCAGCTCATCCAACTGGCCAACGACGCCGGCGGGCCGGACAACATCTCGGTCATACTCATCCGGGTGAACAGCAGCTATCATCGCAAACAGGGCTTTCTGTCGCGTCTGTTCCGGCGGAAACCATGACAGCGGCGACGGAGCTACGGAGGAATGCCATGGCATGCAAGTTCGTCCTGAAATTCAAGGATTCGGTGATTGCCGAATACAGCCTGAATCAGGAAGAAACGACCATTGGCCGCAAGCCGGAAAACGATATCCATATCGACAACCTGGCGGTTAGCGGACGCCATGCCCGCGTGATGATGCTCGGCGGCAAGGCCGTGATCGAGGATCTCGGCAGCACCAACGGCACCTTCGTCAATCACAAGCGCATCACCAGACACGTGCTGCAACATGGCGATCATGTGCTGATCGGCAAGCACACCCTCACCTTTATTGACATGGAGGCCGGCAAACCGCAAGCGGCGCAGGCGGAAGATGCCCCGACCGATCCCGACAAGACCATGATCCTGACGCCCCAAGCCCGGGCGGCCATGCTGGGCGGCGAACGCCGGGTTCCGGCCATGCCTCTGGCCTCGGTGCAGATTCTTGCAGGCTCGTTGCTTGGCAAGAGCTACGAACTGAGCGCCTCGCTCACCACCATCGGCAAGGGCAGCAACTGCAAGATCAAGGTCAAGGGATTCACGGTGGGCAAACAGGCGGCCGTCATCACCCGCCGCCCCACCGGCTACCACATCACCTATCTCGAAGGATTTGCCAAACCCAGGGTGAACGGCGAAACCATCGGCGCAGAACCGCGAACGTTGAAGGACGGCGACATCATCGAGATTGGCGACACCAAGATGGAGTTCTTCATCAAGGAACCGGCGAGCTGACGAAGCGGCCGGTCGTCACCGTCCGCTACGAACGGGCGTGAACGTCGAACAGGCGCCGGTACTCATCCAGTGCGTAGCGATCCGTCATGCCGGCGATATAGTCGGCGATGGCGCGCGCCCGCGAGGCGTCGTCTCCCTGTTCGGGCGTCCGGCCCAACACGCCCGGCGGCAACATGGCCGGATTCTCCATGTAGGCGCAAAACAGATCCTGCACCACCCGGCGCGCCTTCTCGGCCATCCGCACCACCCGGTAATGACGATACATGTTGCGGAACAAAAAGCGCTTCAGGCCGGCGTTCAAATGCAGGACATCGCGCGAAAAGGCGACCAGCGGCTTGTCCGCCCGACGCACGTCATCCAGCGTTTCGATGCCCGCATCGCGAAGCCTGCGCGTGGTTTCCTCAACCACGTCCACAATCAGGAAATTGATCATCCGCCGCACCGTCTCATGCACGGCGGTGGCATCATCCACCTGCGGGTACCGTTCGCGCACGCGTTCGTGATGCATCGCAAACAAGGGCACTGAGGCCAGCATCTCCATATCGAGGATGCCGGCTCGGAAACCGTCATCCACATCGTGATTGTTGTAGGCGATCTCATCCGCCAGATTGGCCACCTGCGCTTCCAGCGTGGCCTGTTCATCCAGCCGGTATTCGGCCAGGTCGGCATTGCGGGGCGTATCATGCGGCGAGGTGTGTTTGACAATGCCCTCGCGGGTTTCGAAGCTCAGGTTCAAGCCCGGAAATTCCGCATAGCGCCGCTCCAGTTTCTCGATCACGCGCAGCGACTGGCGGTTGTGTTCGAATCCGCCGTATGGCTTCATCACCTCGTCCAGCGCATCCTGGCCCGAGTGCCCGAACGGCGTGTGCCCCAGATCATGCGCCAGCGCCACGCCCTCGCCCAGATCCTCGTGCAGGCGAAGGGTGCGGCAAATGGAACGCGCAATCTGGGCCACTTCGATGGAATGGGTCAGTCGCGTGCGATAATGATCGCCCTCGTGATTGACGAACACCTGGGTCTTGTATTCCAGCCGACGGAACGCCGCAGAATGGATGATGCGATCGCGATCGCGCTGAAACATGTTGCGCGCTGGCGATTCCTCCTCCGGATAGCGTCGTCCGCGCGAAAGCGATGAACGACAGGCCCACGGCGCCAAGGTGGATTCGTACAGATATTCCTGCCCGCTCACGGCCGCGCCGCCTCCATCATGGCCAGCGCTTCACGGGCGGCGCGGGCTGGATCGTCCGCACTCAGAATGGGGCGGCCGACCACCAGCACATCCGCACCGGCGCGAACAGCTGCGCCGGGGTCGGCAATCCGTTGCTGATCGCCCGCATCCTGATCGCCCCAGCGGATGCCCGGCGTCACGGTCAGAAAATCCGGGCCGCAGGCCTGTTTGATCGCGCCCACTTCGTGCACGCTGCACACCACGCCGTTCAATCCGGCGTCACGGGCCATCCGCGCCCGTGCCACGGCCTCGCGTCTGGCTTCCTCCGCCGGCATGTCGCTGCTGGTCAACACCGTCACGGCGATCAGCCGCATGTCCGGAAAGCGGCTCGCCGCCTCGGCCGCCGCCCGCAGCATCGCCGTTCCGCCAGCGGCATGCACATTGAGCATGTCCACGCCCAAGGCGCCGGCGCTTTCCACCGCCCGGGCGACGGTGTTCGGAATATCATGGAACTTCAGATCGAGAAAGATGCGATGCGTGCGCGCAAGTTCCCGCACCAGCGCCGGCCCCTCGGCCACGAACAGTTGCAAGCCGACCTTCAGCCAGCCTGCCGTATCGCCAATCCGCTCCCGCATCGCCAGCGCGCGGGCGCTTTCCGGCACATCCAAAGCCACCATCAACCGGTTTTTCATTTCAGCCGCTCCTCCCGGATGGGGCGCATGCTCCCCCATTCATGACATTGCGGACACTGCCAACGCATGCTCATGACTTCCACGCCGCAGGTGCCGCAGGTGAAATTGCGCGAACTCGCATGCCAGCGGCGCGCAGCCCGCGTCTCGGCATCATCTTCTCCCACAATCGCCCGAAGATGCAGCAACGTACGCAGGCTCTCCGGCCTGAACTCCAGCTCATCCACCAGCGCGCGCGCCGCTTGCACGCCGTCGCGCTCGGCCACGGCCCGAATCCATTCCAGCGCCAGCACCTCATCCCTGCCATTGCGCCAGCACGAGATCAGAAACGCCTTGCCGCGCCGCTCATACAGCTTTGGACGCTCGATCAGAATGCGCGGAACCAGCGGCAGATATTCCGGCGAATCCCGGCGCAACGCCTCCAGACTTGCAAACGCCGCTTTTTCATCATCGCGATCCAGCGCCATATCGGCCAGCAACAAGTGCGCCGCGGCGCAAGCCCCGTTGGTCTCAATGGCCCGGCACACCGTTTCCCCGGCTTGCTCTTCGTCGCCCCGGGCGCGCTCGGCACGCGCCTGCTCGGTCAGCAGATAAGCCTTGTGCAAGGAAGAATCCGTGCCGCGCACGCGATCCAGACGATCGAGCACCTGCACCGCCTCCGCCCACTCCTGCTGCTGCTCGCGGATGCGCAGCGTGGCCTCCAGCGCCCCGACATGACCCGGATCCATCGCCAGCACCTTGTCATATTCGCGCAGCGCCCGCCCCAACAAGCCGCCGGCCTGGAAATCCAGCGCCAGCGCGGCCTGGGCGCTCATCCGCAAATCATCGGAGATGCCCGGTCGGGCCAGCAGATTCTGATGGATGCGCACGGCGCGTCCGAATTCGCCCTTGTTGCGAAAGAGGTCGCCCAAGGCCAGATACACCTCGGCGGTCTCGGTCTGCAGGCGGGCCACGCGCACCAGTTCCTGCAGGGCCCGATCCGGCTCATCGGAGAGCAGATAGTTGATGCCTTTCAGCAACGGAGACACCCGCGCATCTTCGGGCGGGCTCTCTTCCCCGGCTTCGTCTTCGTGCCGGTACTGCCACCAGAACAGTCCCGCCACCGCCGCCAACGCGACGAGCGCCAGAATCAGCGTCCAGTTCATGCGCGTCAGGTTTCGTCCTGCAGCGGCAGGTTGCGCAGGTTGTTGACCTCGGTCTGGAGCAGCTCGTTTTCCCGCCGCAAACGGCTGATTTCACGTTTATGTTTGCGCCGCGAAAAGCTCAGCGAAAGCATGCCGCCGAGAAAGCCCAGCAGGAACGCCAGGAAGATCGGCACATACAACGGCATGCGTCCGGAAACGAAGCCGGCGAAGGCAATGGACACCCGCGTGTCGTTGGCCGTGGCAAACAGAATGGCCAATGTGGTCAGCGCGACCACGGAAAGCGCATTGATCCAGTTCATGTCATCGTCCCCCGTAACGGCCACAAGATAGCCGACAGGGTGAAAAAATGCAGGGGGAGAAAGCGGCGCCGGCCATGCAATCGCAAGGCCGCAAAACTCAGCGGGATTGATCCACCCGCTCGCGCAGGTTCTTGCCCGGCTTGAACTGCGGCACCACCTTGGCCGGCACATACACGGTCTCGCCGGTCTTGGGATTGCGCCCGGTGCGGGCATTGCGCTGCTTGGTGTAGAAACTGCCGAAGCCGCGCAGCTCCACGCGCTCCTGACGGGCCAACGCATCGCCAATGGCGGCAAAGATCGTGTTCACCACCACCTCAGCCTCTCGCCGCGTGATGTGCTCCTGACGGGTTGCGATAATGTCCACCAGTTCCGATTTCGTCATGATTTCCCTCCTCCGTTCGAGCGATTGAGCAACTTGCGTTGCAACTCCAGCGCCAGCGCCGACGGTTCATCCTTGCGGGAGACGGATTGCGCATAGTTGCGAATCGCCTCACGCTCCTCATCGCGCAACAACTGCCGCACCGAAAGCCGCACCCGCCGCCGCTTGCGATCCAGCTCGATGATCTTGGCCTCGACCTCGGCGCCGAGTTCCAGTTCGGCAGCATCCTTCGGCAACTCCCGCGTCGACAACCAGCCTTCCACGCCCGGCGCCAGTTCAATCACATAGCCGCCAGACGCCACTTCCTTCACCTTGCCGGACACGCGCGAACCGCGCGAGGCATGAGCCAAAAACACCTCGAACGGGTCATCTTCCAGTTGTTTGATGCCCAGTGAAATGCGCCCGCGATCCACATCCACGCCCAGCACCACGCATTCCACCTCGTCGCCCTTGGAAAAGCGCTTGATGGCCTCGCTGCCAGGTTCGTGCCAGGACAGATTGCCGATATGCACCAAACCGTCCAACTCCTCATTCAAACGCACGAACATCCCGAAATCCGTCTTGCTCCTCACCGTGCCACGCACGCGCGAACCGGCGGGGTGCTCGGCCATCCATGCCTGCCAGGGATTCTCCATCACATTTTTCAGGCTCAGCGCGATGCGGCGTTTGCCGGCATCCACGCCCAGCACTTCGACATCCACGACATCGCCCTCGGCCAGCACGCTTTCAGGCTTCACGTCCTGACGGGTCCAGCTCATCTCCGAGCGATGGATCATGCCCTCCACGCCCGGCTCCAGCTCGACCATCGCGCCGTAATCCAGCAACTTGCGCACCGTTCCGGTCACCCGCATGCCGGCTTGATATTTTTCCGCCGCCTTCGCCCACGGATCCTCCTGCAAGGCGCGCATCGACAGCGACACCTTGCCGGCTTCGGCATCCAGCTTGATGATTTCGGCCGTAATCTGCTGGCCCACCTGCAGGGCCTCGGACGGATGCTTGAGGCGTCGCCATGAAATATCCGACACATGCAGCAGCGCATCCACGCCGCCCACATCCACAAAGGCGCCGAAATCCGCCAGCCGCCGCACCACGCCGCTGACCCGGTCGCCCACACGAGCCGACTCGAAAAACGACCGCCGTTTCTCCTCCAGCTCACGCAACAACGGCTGCTTGCGGGACACCACGATGTTCTCGGGTTTGCGCGTCGCCGTCAGCACCGTCACCTGAATCGTTCGGCCCAACATCTCCGCCGGATTCACCGGGGTCACGTCAATCTCCGACCGCGGCAAAAAGGCTTCCAGCCCTCCCAGATTCACACGCAAGCCGCCCTTGACCTCGGCCGTCACGCGCGCATCCAGCGTGGAAGCGCTCGCCAGCGCGTCCTCCACGCGCGCCCAGAGCCGTTGCCGGCGCGCCGCCAATGCCGAGACGCGCACCCCTTGCGCGCCCGACAGCGACTGCACCAGCACTTCAATGGCATCGCCGGCCTCGGGCAAGGGCTCGCCCATCTGCTCGAACTCGCAGGCCGGCACCACGCCCTCGTTCTTGGCGCCCACATCCACCAGCACGCCCTCGCCGTCCACGGCGACCACCACGCCGCTAACCACCTCGCCGGCGGTCGCAATCGGGTGCTCCTTCAGCGACTCCTCGAGCATCTGGCGGAACAGGGCATCGTCGCCCCCATCCGCGCCCGACTCCTGATTGGACGAATCAACAGCAGGCGATTCCTCGAAGGGTGGCTCCTGCGTCGCCTCGCTGACCGGGCTGGTTTCGTTGGATTTGGCGGTTTGGGTCATGAATGGTTCCTCGTTGCTTCAGGCTGGAATGTTCGGGCGCGGCACGCGCATCGCGGCATCAGGCCCGGCGGACAAGCCCCCGGCGTTCCATGATGGCCAACATCCGATCCACCACTTCATCCACTCGCATGGTTGTGGAATCGATGCGTATGGCATCTTCGGCCTGCGCAAGCGGCGCATGCGCCCTTCCGGCATCCTGTGCGTCACGCATTCTGATGTCGTGATGCACAGCGTCAAGGTCAATCTCGGGGTCGCGTTCCCTTAGCTGCCGCCAGCGGCGCCTGGCGCGCTCCCGTTCCGACGCGGTCAGAAAAAACTTCGCCTCTGCATCGGGCAAGACCACCGTGCCGATATCCCGCCCGTCCATCACGCAACCCGTGGCCGCGCAACGCCGCTGCACCTCCAGCAGCCGCTCGCGCACCCGCGGCATGGCCGCCACACGGGAGGCCCAGGCGCCGACATCCTCGCCACGCAATGCGTCCGTCACCTCGTTCTCGCCATCCAGAATGCCCGCCTCGCGCCAGCGCATGCTCGCCAGCGCATCATCCAGCGCCGCCAGCACCGCATTTTCGTCGTCCAGGGACACGCCCATGCGATTGAGCTTCCAAGCCACAAAACGATAGAGCAGCCCCGTATCCAGCACCGGCAGACCCAAGGCACGCGCCAACGCTCCCGCCACCGTGCCCTTGCCGGAGCCGGAAGGGCCGTCAATGGCCACCTTCAAACCCGGAACCGGAATCCACTCAGCCATCAATCGCCCCAACGGACGTTCATGCCGATATGCTGCGCCATGGGCACGAAATCCGGGAAACTGGTTGCAATGGCGGCCGCATTCCGGATCACGATTTCGTCATCGGCGCGCTGGGCGGCCACCGCCATGGCCATCGCCACCCGATGATCGCCGAGCGCATCCACCGTCGTGCCGCCCTTCAAACCCGGAACGCCGCGGATGCGCACGCCATCCTCCCGCTCCTCGATGTCCGCGCCGCAGGCCGACAGTGCCTCGGCCATCGCCGCAATGCGATCCGATTCCTTGACACGGAGTTCGCGCGCGCCTTCCAGCACGAACTCGCCTTGCGCCAGCGCGGCCGCCACAAACAGCACCGGAAACTCGTCAATCGCATCGGGAATGTCCGCCTCATTCACATGCACGCCCGCCAGATCGCCGCAGGAAGCCACGATATCCGCCACCGGCTCCTCGCCCACGGCGGTCTCATGCTCCAGCGCAAGAGGCGCGCCCATCGCGGTCAGAATGCGTCGCCAGCCATCGCGCCGGGGATTGACGCCCACGCCCGTCAGGCGCACCCGCGAGTCCGGCGTCAGCGCCGCAGCCACCGCAAAAAACGCCGCCGATGAAGGATCGGCCGGCACCTCGAGTTCAGAATCCGGCGCGGTGAGCCGTCCGGTCGGCGAGAGGCGGATGCCGCCGTCCTCCAGCTGGCGCACCGGTTGACCGAACAAGGGCAACATGCGCTCGGTGTGATCGCGCGAAGGCCGTGGCTCATACACGGTGATGTCGCCCCGGGCATAGAGGCCGGCCAGCAGCACGCAGGATTTCACCTGCGCACTGGCCACTTCCGAGCGGTGTTCAATCGCCTGCAGCGGCCTGCCTTCCACGGTCAGCGGCAGCCGGTTGCCGTCCTCCGGGCCGGTGATGCGCGCGCCCATCCGGCGCAGCGGCGCAACCACCCGTTTCATCGGCCGGCGACGCAGCGAGGCGTCGCCAGTGATGGTGCTGGTGAACGACTGCCCGGCCAGAATGCCCAGCATCAGACGCGCGCAAGTGCCGGCATTGCCGGCATCCAGCACATCGTCCGGCGGCGTCAGGCCGTGCAAGCCCACGCCATGGATGCGCAACCGGGTCTGCGCCTCGTTCAGCCATTCGATGCGCACGCCCATCTGTCCGAAGATGCGCGCCGTGGCCAGGTTGTCCTCGCCGGCAAGAAATCCGCGCACCTCGGTCACGCCATCGGCCAGCGCCCCCAACATCACCGCACGGTGCGAAATGGACTTGTCGCCGGGCGGCCGCAGACTGCCCGACAATGCGGTCTTCGCCGGACCGGCGATCAGCGTATTCCGCATCTTCACTCTCCCTGACTCCGGCGCATCAACCAATCGTCGCGCGCCACCTTGGCGGCGGTAAAGGCCCCCAGCAGCGCATCGCCGTCCCGATTCTCCAGCGCCATCTTCAGCGCGTTCAGCTCCGTTTGATACAGCTCAAGCTGCCGCAGCAGGGCCTCGCGATTGGCCAGCGCAATATCCCGCCACATCACCGGCGAGGAAGAGGCGATGCGCGTAAAATCGCGAAACCCGCCGGCCGCAAACCGAAAGGGATCATGCCCCTCGTCGCCCTGCTTGCGCACTGCATTCACCAACGCATATGCCGCCAGATGCGGCAAATGGCTCACGGCGGCCAGGAAGGCATCGTGATCGGCAGCCTCCATCCGCGTCACTCTAGCGCCCGTGGCTTCCCACATCGCCGCCACGCGTTCCGTCACCGCCTCATCGGTCGCATCCGTTGGCGTCAGCACGCACCAGTGATCGGCAAAGAGATCGGCGCATGAAGCCTCCACCCCCGATCGTTCGGCGCCGGCCACCGGATGCGCCGGCACGAACCGCGCCAGTTGATCCGCATCCAGATGCCGGCGGGCGGCCGTCAGGGCCTGTTGCTTGGTGCTGCCCGCATCGGTCATGAGCGCGTCCGGTCGCACCGCGCCCGCCAACGCCTCGAACACACCATCATACGCCCCCATCGGCACGCAAACAGCCACCACGTCGGCATCGCGGACGCCTTCGGCAATCGAGGTCGCCGTCGCATCCACCACGCCCAATTCACGGGCGCGCGCCAGGTGATCGACGTTCCGGCCGATGCCCGTTACATGATCCACCGCCCCCGCCGCGCGCAGCGCCCGGGCCAGCGAGCCGCCGATCAGCCCCACGCCAATCACCGCCAGCCGTTCCACATGAAAGCCGCTCACCCTTCCTCCAATGCATGCGCCAGCGCCTGCAGAAACCGTTCATTTTCAGGCCTTGTTCCCACCGTCACGCGCAGATAGTCGGACATGCCATACGGCGCCAGGGGCCTGGGAATCACGCCCGCATCTTCAAGCAGGTTCGCAAGCTGAATCGCGCGAGGATGCGACAGCAGCACGAAATTGCCATGCGAGGGCGCGGCCAGCAGCCCCATGTCAGCCAGCGCCGCTTCCAGCCGCCGGCGCTCCTCGATCACGCGCGCCACCCCCTCGGCCATCCATTCGCCATCGCCCAGCGCGGCCAGCGCCGCGACCTGCGCCAGCGCATTGACATTGAACGGCTCGCGAAACCGCCCCACGACTTCCAGCAAGGCCGGATCGCCCACCCCGTAACCGATGCGCAAGCCGGCCAGCCCCCAGGCCTTGGAAAAGGTGCGGCAAATCACCAGCCCCGGATGGGTCAGCCGGCCAATGCTCTCGTCCGTTTCCCGGACGACGTATTCGTGATAGGCCTCATCCAGCAGCACGACGACATCGCGCGGCAAGGCATCGAGAAACGACTGCAGGGCATCCAGCCCATGCAGGGTGCCAGTCGGGTTGTTCGGATTGGCGACGCAGACCACCTTGGTTCGCGCATCCACCGCCTGCGCCATCGCTTCGAGATCATGGCTCAGCCCGTCCGCTTCCGGCACCGCCACCGGCACAGCCCCCGCCGCCACCGTGGCCAGGCGATAGACAATGAATGCGCGCTCGGAAAACACCACCGCATCGCCCGGCCCGGCAAAGGCGCGGATCAATAGCTCCAGCACCTCGTTGGAACCGTTGCCAACCAGAATATGGGCCGGCGTCACCCCGTGGCGCTCGGCCAGCGCCTGTCTTAACGCCGAAGCGTCGCCATCGGGGTAGCGATGCACCTCCGCCGCCGCGCGGCGCACGGCCGCCACCGCCTTGGGCGAAGGGCCGAACGGGTTTTCGTTGGACGCCAGCTTTACGGCTTCGCGAATCCCCTTCTCGGCCAGCAGGCGCTCCACGGGCTTGCCCGGCACATAGGGATGCAGTCGCGCCGCCTGCGTCACCGCGCGCCCCAGCCAGTTCACGCTCATTTACAGCGGTTCCGCAACGGGATAGGAACCCAACACTTTCAGAAAGCTGTCTGGCATCGCGCGCACAGCCTCCAGCGCCTCGGCCACCTGATCGTCCTTGCGATGGCCCTGCAAGTCGGCGAAGAACACATATTCCCACATCCGCCGCCGCGTGGGACGCGATTCGATACGGGTCAGACCGATGCCGCGCTCGCGGAACGGCTCCAGCAGATCATGCAGCGCCCCCGGCCGGTTCGGCGCCGACATCACAATAGCCGTCTTGTCGTTGCCCGAAGGCGGCGAGTCATGCTGGCCGATGACCAGAAAGCGGGTGATGTTGTCATGATGATCCTCGATATTTTCCACCAACACCGGCATCTCCAGCCGCTCGGCGGTCTGCAGCGAAGCGATGGCAGCGGCGCCCGGTTCATGCTTCGCGCGCTCGGCCGCAGCGGCTGTGGACTCCACACTCTCCAGCCGCGCATGCGGCAGATGCGCCTGCAACCAGTCGCGACACTGTCCCAGCGCCTCGGCCTTGGAATAGACCACACGCACCTCATCGAGCGCCGCGGCCTCCGTCAGCAGGTGATGATGAATGCCGAGCAACACTTCGGCGCAGATGGACACGCCGCGATCCACGAACAGATCGAGCGTATGCGTAACCGCGCCCTCAAATGCATTTTCCACCGGCACCACGCCATAGGTGACGCGCCCGGACTCCACTTCGTCGAAGATTTCGTCGAAATTGCGACAGGCCACATAGCGCGCACCGGCGCCGAACTGCTTGCGCGCCGCCACATGCGTAAACGTGCTCTCCGGCCCGAGAAATGCGACCGACAGCGGCTGTTCCAGCGTCAGGCAGGCGCCGATGATCTCGCGAAAGATGCCATGCATCGCGGCATCGGAAATCGGGCCGTCGTTGCCGGCCAGAATGCGGCGGATAATCTGCGCCTCCCGACTCGGCACATAAAAGGGCGTATCGCCCCCATCCTCCTTGATGCGCCCAACCTCGGCGGCCAGCTCCGCCCGTCGCCGGATCAACGCCACCAACTCATCGTCCACGGCGTCGATCGCCGCACGCAATCGCGCCAACTCCCGTCTGCGTGCCTCGTCGGTCATGGGCGCGAAGCTATCCCGCCGGCATCCGGACGCAACGTTGCGTGGCAGCGCTCCACCGCGTCTTCCAGTGTCAACGTCTGTTGCTCGCCACTGTGCATGTCCTTCCAGCTCAACATGCCGCGGGCCGCCTCCTCCTCGCCGATCACCGCCACAAAGCGCACGCCCTCGCGATCGGCCACCTTGAACTGCCGCCTGGCCGAACCGCCGCCGCAATACACCACCGCGCACCCGGCCTCGCGCAAGGCATGCGCGGCCTTCAACGCTGGCGTCACCGCCGCCTCGCCCAGCGCCACCACGCCCACATCCGGCGCTTCGGCCGGCATGTCCGGCAACAGCATCGCCAGCCGCTCCAGGCCAGCGGCAAACCCGACCGCCGGCGTTGGCGGCCCGCCCAGTTCCTCCACCAGGCCGTCGTAGCGACCGCCGGCCAACACCGTGCCCTGAGCGCCCAGTTGATCGGTGACGATTTCAAAGGCGGTGCGGCTGTAGTAATCAAGCCCGCGCACAATGCGCGGATTGACCTGATAGCCCACGCCCAGAGTCTCCAGCCCTGACTTCAGGCCCTCGAAATGCGTCCGGCAATCATCGCACAGATGCGCCACCATTTCCGGCGCATCGGCCAGCGCGGCCTGGCAGGACGCCACCTTGCAGTCGAGCACGCGCATCGGATTGCTCCGGATGCGCTCGCGACAGGTCTCACACAAGGCATCGGCGCGTGCCGAGAGCCACGCCACCAGTTGTTCGCGATAGGCGGGACGACATGCGGGGCAGCCCAGCGAATTGATTTCCAGCCGCAGGGATGCCAGCCCCAGCCGGGACAGAAAATCATGTGCCATCGCCAACAGTTCCGCATCCTCGACCGGGCCTGAAACGCCGAACCATTCCACGCCGATTTGCTGAAACTGGCGCAACCGACCTTTCTGCGGCCGTTCGCGACGGAACATCGGCCCGATATAGTACCAGCGCTGGGCGCCGGCCCGGGTCAGCCCAGCCTGCAACCAGGCGCGCACCGCACCGGCCGTCCCCTCCGGCCGCAGGCAGATGTCATCCCCGCCCTGATCCACAAAGCGATACATCTCCTTGGACACGATGTCCGTTTCCTCGCCAATGGAGCGCACGAACAGGCCCGTGGGCTCCAGCACCGGCAGGCGAACCTCCGAGAAGGCGTAGCGCGCAAACACCTCGCGCGCCGTCCGCTCGATGTGCCGCCAGCGGCGCACCTCGTCGGGCAGGCCGTCATGAATGCCGCGAATGCTCCGGAATTTTCCACTCATGTCCCGCTCAGGCTCCCCGTTTGCGTTGCTTGCGCATGGCTTCGGCCCTTTCCTCCACCTCGGCCACCAGCCGCTCAACCAGCTCCTCGGCGCGCACCTTGCCATCCGGCTCGCCGTCGCGATACAACAGATGCACCGGATACCCGCCCGTCACGCCAAGCGAGGCCTCGCGCGCCTCGCCGGGGCCGTTGACCACGCAACCAATCACCGCCACATCAATCGGCTCGTGGATATGCGCCAATCGCTCCTCCAGCATGGCCACGGTCTTGATGACATCGAACTTCTGCCGCGCGCAGGTGGGGCAGGCGATGATATTCACGCCGCGATGGCGCAGCCCCAGCGCCTTCAGGATTTCAAAGCCGGTGCGCACCTCGGCTTCCGGTTCGGCCGCCAGCGAGACGCGAATCGTATCGCCAATACCTTCAGCCAGCAGCAGTCCCAGCCCGATGGCGGACTTGATGCCGCCGGCAAACGGCCCGCCTGCTTCGGTGATGCCCAAATGGAAAGGATAATCCACCATGCCGGCCAGCTTGCGATAGGCGGCCACGGTCATCGGAATGTTGCTCGCCTTCAGCGACACCTTGATGTCATGAAAATCCATCGCTTCGAGGATGCGGATATGCCCCAGCGCCGACTCGACCATCGCATCGGCGCACGGCTCGCCATAGCGCTCCAGCAGAGGCTTTTCCAGCGAACCCGCATTGACGCCGATGCGAATGGACACGCCGCGCTCGCGCGCCGCCGCCACCACGCGCTCCACTCGCGATCGTTCGCCGATATTGCCGGGATTCAACCGCAAGCCGTGCACGCCCGCCTCCAGCGCCGCCAGCGCCATCTTGTAGCTGAAATGGATGTCGGCAATGATCGGAATCTCGGTCTGGCGAAGAATCTCCGGCAACGCCGCCGCCGAATCCGGATCGGGCACCGAAACGCGCACCAAGTCTGCGCCGGCCCGGGTCAGCCGCGCAATCTGCGCCACGGTTGCATCGATGTCGGTGGTCGGCGTGTTGGTCATGGACTGCACCGCAATCGGCGCATCGCCGCCGATGTACACATCGCCCACGCGCAACGATCGCGTTCTTCGCCGTGGTCTGAGGATGGAATCTCGCATGCTCAACGTCCTGTCGTCCGGGAAGTTTCTGAAACCGGCCCGGCGGCGGAAGCGGGATTCCGGGCCACCAACCCGGCGCTTGCAACCGTCTTGCCGCCGGCGGCCTTTCCGGATTCCTCGCGCAAAATCCGCAGCCGCTCCTGAAGCAGCAAGGCGCGCTGGAGCGACTGCACGTATTCCGCATTGTGCGGCTGGAGCGCCACGGCGCGTTTCCAGTACTTGACCGCCTTGTCCAACTCCTCCTTCTGGAAAGCCATCCGTCCCGCCTTGAAGGCCCGCGCTGCCTCCTCCTTCAATTTCTTTTCAATTACGGCCAGATAACGCTCGGCGTTCTTGCCCCCCTCGCGGCGATAGATCAGCGCATAGCGCTTGGCCTGCAGCCAGTCGCCCTTGCGCATCAATTGTTTGATACTCTTGGCCGTCACGGTTTTGGGCGGGCGGACATGCGGCGCGGGTTTCTGCTCGGCCGATACCAGCGGCGGAATCTTCAGCTCCTTGGGCAGCGCCTTGCGCACCTGAGCCATCAACGACTCACCGCGCTTGTCGTCGGGTCGCAAACGCCGATACGATTCGGCTTCCACATAGGCCACTTCGGGATAGCCCTCGTGCAACTCGCGTCGCGCGGCTTGCCATGCCTCGCGCGCGCGATCCAGAATCCGGTTCTCCAGCTCTTCGCGCGCCCGTCGGAACGGCTCATCCTTGGGCGACAGCCCCTTGGGCACGTCAAGCTGATCCAGCATGGACAACAGATGCTCATCATCCTGGCGGCGGACGGCAATCAACCGCTCCAGACGCAGTTGGCGCATGCGCACATCCATGTTTCGCGCCTGATTTCGAAGCGTTTCGGGTTGCGTGGAAAAACCCGCTGCCTGCTCGTACAGGAATCTGGCCTGATACCATTGGCCGGCCTGCTCGGCGCGGAGGGCGGCGGCGGTATAATGGCGCAGCAGACGCTTACGCGCCGGCTCGATTTTGCGCTTCAGCAACTTGCGTGCCTCCGCGTAATGCGGACGGGACTTGTCCATCTGCAGCACGATTTGGCGCGCTTTCATGATATCGCCCGCTTTGTAGGCCCGCAGCGCCGCATCATAACCGGACAGGAATCCGGCCACGGGCGAATGCCGGAGTGACGGGCCGCAACCGGCCAGAAGCGACAAGCAAAGCAGCGCCGCAGGAAGCCGCCAACGAAGCAAATGCGCCACGGGACTAATCGTCCACGCTCTGGCGCACGTCGGAAGGCAGGGTCAGATCAAAGGCCAGCGCCACGGCGTGCCGGATATTGGTCTGAATCTTCTTGTCCACGGCGCGAACGCTACCGCATTCCATGGGCTCGCTGATACCCTTGATCTCCCGCTTGCCGATGCTGTCGAACGCAAAACCATCGCCCAGCCTTTCAAACGTCCGGCGCGTCATGACGACCTGGTTGGCCTCGCCCATGTCGCTCATCCGCGAGGCGATATTCACCGCATCGCCGATCACCGTGTATTCCAGCCGCTCGGCGGCGCCGATATTGCCCACGATGGCCGGCCCGGTGTTGATTCCCAAGCGGAAGGCCACCGGCTCGCCCGACGGACGCACAATCCCCAGCCTGGCGCACGCACCGGCCATGGCGAGCGCAGCCTTGGTCGCGTGTCTGGCATGATCCGCATCATCATGCGGATGATTGAACACGGCCATCACCGCATCGCCAATATATTTGTCCACATGACCGCCGTAATAGTCGATGATGCGATGGAACACTTCGAAATGCTGGTTGAGCACATCCACCACCTCCTCGGTGGGCAGAGACTCGGAGAACGAGGTAAACGACACCATATCCGCAAACAGCACCGTCACTTCCTGCCGATGGTTGGGCGAGCGCACGCCGCCGCCTTCGTCGAACACCTCGGCCACCAGCTTGGGATTGAGATAACGCCCGAAGATGTCGCGGATCTCTTCCTTGTGCTCCAATTCGGCCACCATGCGATTGAACTGACGCATGGCGTCCGTGATTTCATCGTTGCCATGGACGGATAATCGCACGCTGTAATCGCCGTAGGCCACATGCTCGGCTGCCTCCGCCAGCTTCTCGATGGGCCGGCTCATACGTCCGGCCACCCACCAGGCAGCCACGCTGGCCAGGACAATGACCGCCAATGTCACCATCACGATCCGGGTCACCAGCCGGTTGGCCAGTTCCTTCCATGCCTGCCCGGAATAATGCACCGCAATCGCGCCCACATCGGTTCCGGAATACCGGATCTTTTTGACAAACCACAACCGACGGGAAACTTCCGGCCCGGCGGCGGACTTGAGCAACAGGGGATCATCCGCCCCCACCTGGCCGTAGCGTTGATCTTCGCCCGTCGCATAATGGACATGAACACCCAGCACGGCCGGCACCTTCTTCAGAAAGCCGGAGACAATTACGTCCACCTCGACCTTGCTGCCGGCCAGCATGGGCAGCTTCAGCTCATCGGCCAGACGATCGACCATGATGCGCGCCTGCGCGGACTGGCTTTCCAGCCACGCCTCACGCTCCATATCCAGAATAATCAGGGAAACCAGTAGCACCGCGAGCGCCACGGCAAAACTCACGAGCATCGTCCAACGCCAGCGAATGGGAAAGCGGGGCGGCATTTCGCCCTGATCGGGGGGCTGCGTGACGACGTGCTCTGGTTCGGCCATGAGCCGACTCTATCGGATTCCAGACATCGGGCAATCCGCCGCGGGTGGAATCATTCGCCGCCTTTTACGCGCCCCCGTCCGGCATGCTTGGCCGCATACAGCCGCTCATCCGCCCGCTGCAGCAACGATTCCATGTCGGCATCCACATTCTCGCTCGCATGGGCAGGATCAAACCCCGCCACGCCGGCTGAAAAGCTCACGGGCACGCGAACGCCGTCCGGCAGGTTTGCCGGCGTTGATTTCATGGCCTCCAACCAATGACTCGCCGCTTTCACGGCGCCGGCCTCATCCACATGCGGCAACAACACCAGAAACTCCTCGCCGCCCCAGCGCCCCAGGGCGTCCACCTCCCGCATATTGGCCTTCAGCACGCGTGTCGCATGGCGCAGCACGGCATCGCCGGCCGGGTGGCCGTGGGTATCGTTGATGCGCTTGAAATGATCGAGATCGAGCAAGACCACTGAATAAGGAAACCCATAGCGAATGGACTGTGCAAGCCCGTCGCGCAGCAGTTGCTGGATATGGCGCCGGTTGTGGACGCCGGTGAGCGGGTCATGCGTGGCCTCATGCCGCAGTCTAGCCTTGGCCTCCTTGAGGCGGTTGATGATGCGCAAAATCAAGCGCGCTTCCAGGCCGCCAATCACACCGCCTGCGCCCAGGATGTCCGCCGCCACGTTCTCCACCATTTCGTTGCCGGTCAGATTGAAGGCCACGCAGGGAGCGCAAGCCTTCAACGCCTCCTCAATATCGGTAAAGGTGGCAATGCCCAGCTCGTGCGCCCGGATCATCGCCGGCGCGTCCGGATTCCGATCGGCCACGCCCACCACCTCAACCAACTCCTCGTCGCAAAGCATCTCAAAAATGGCCAGCCCGCCTTCGCCGCCGCCCAGAATCAGCACACGATGCGGATCCTCCCTCAACAGACCCATGCAACCCTCCCTTCGCACATGGCAATCCTTCCGGCTAGAGTGCGGCGCGCCGAAACGCACCGCGCAAGGAGAACGCCATGCCGCATAATACGCTGGATGCCAGCCAAAAAAAGCAATTGAAGCAACAGGCCCATCATCTGAAACCGGTGGTGCGCATCGGTCAGAAAGGGCTGACCGACGCCGTCATCGCCGAAACGGACGCCGCGCTCGAACATCATGAACTGATCAAGGTGCACGTCGCGGCGGGCGACCGCGAGCTTCGCCGCGACGTGGCCGAACGACTGGCGCAGGCCACCCGCGCCCACCTGGTTCATCAGATCGGCAAAGTGTTCGTGCTCTACCGTGAGCGCACGGATCCAACCCATGCCTGACGATACGACCGACCTGATCCGGAAGGCGCTGGAGCGGGCGTTCAACCCCATGGAGCTGGATATCCTGGACGACTCCGCCAAACATGCCGGCCATGCCGGCGCCCGTGCACATGGCGGCGGCCATTACAGCGTGCGCATTCGGGCCGAATGCTTCCGGGGCCAGTCGCGTCTGGCCCGCCATCGCATGGTTTATGCGGCCCTTGGCGACGCCTTTCGCCACCGGATTCACGCGTTGTCCATCACCGCAGTGGCGCCCGAAGAGGACTGAACGGGCTCCGCATGCCTTGATTCCTCCTCCTTTTCACGGCGGAAGACATCGGCATATCGGGAAATCATCACCAACAACACCAGGGAATACACAAAAGTGGACAGCAAGACCACGCCAATCACCACAGCCTTGAACATCTCCAGATGTTCGAACGATGGTGGAATCATGGTGACCATCACGATGGACAGACCGCCCTTGATGCCGGCAAAGGTCAGCACCCCCCACCAGCGGAAGTTTACATCGCGCATCTTGTCGGTCTGATTGGTGATGATGGCGAACTTGGCCATCATCACGGCGCGAATCGCCGTGGTGGCCAGAAACATCACCAAAATCTCCTTCCAGTAGCGCAACAAGAGCTCCGGCCGCACGATTTCGGCCATCGCGACAAACAGCATCGTATTTGCCACCAGCGCCAGCAATTGGATGTCTTCCTTGGTGCGGAAATGCCGCTGCTGTTCGGCCACGGTCACCTTGATCTTGGCCAGCGCCGAATCAATCAGCCGGCGTGACGGCCGTTCCTGTTCCGTTTCATGACGGAGATCTTCCTCTTCCCGGCTCAGGCGGGTTTCACCATAGTCGGCCTTCTTGGTCATCCAATGATGCAAGGTCACGGTCGCGAAGATGCAGGACAAAATGCCCGACAAGTGCATATGGCTGTGTCCGCCGAAAGCATTCAGCAGCACATAAAAATGCTCCGCCAGCGCAAAGGCGCCATAACCGATAAAAATAATAACCATCATTTCCGCAATGCGATTTTCGGTGGTCTTGAGCGCAGCCAGGCCCGCATAACCGAACAGCATGCCCAATGCCGCCGAACCGAACACCACGAAAATGCTGATTTCACCCACATACACCGCCGTGATCTCGCCGCCTTCCAGCGCATACAGGCCGATAAACACGAACACGATCAACGCCGTGGCGTCATTGAACAGGCTCTCGCCCTCACAGAGGATCTTCAGGCTGTGCGGAAGCTCGAAACGGGAAAAGATGCTGACCACACTAACCGGATCGGTGGCCATCACCATCGCAAACAACACAATAGTCGCCGCCACCGACAGGTGGTACTGGCCAAACAGCCAGTCGCTGAGCAAAACCGCGGTCAACACCGACAAGGCCACGGTCACCACGGCCAGATAGAACAGGCTCAGGCCATGTTCCTTCAGCTCGCTCACCCGCAATTCCATGGAATCGGAAATCAGCAGAATCGGCAGCAACAGCAAGACCAATTTGGCGAAATGTTCCGCATCGCTGGCGATGCCGATTTCCGGCGCAAAGGAATAAAACAGATATGACAGCGCAATCAGCGACAGCGGCGAAGGAAGGCCGAAACGATCCTCAATCCGCAACGCCAGATACAGAATGGCCGAAACGGCCAGCACGGTTTCGATCATGATGTTCTCCTGGCAGGCGACGGAATCTCCGACGCACCGAAATCAGACAACTGCGAATTCAAGCAAAAAACAAGCCAATTTCACCTCATGCGCCGCGAACCACCGAAATGACAAAGATCAGATACAGCAGCGCATTGCCTGTCAGCCATGCCGGCGTCAGCCGCCCGCGCCAGAGCGCCAGCCCCACCCAGGCCGATCCCGCAAATGCCAGGGCCACCGCCAGCATTGCAAACTGATCATCCAAATGCCAGGGCATCAGCATCATTCCCATGGCGGGAATGATGGTGCCCTGAAAGACCATGGCGCCGGTAATGTTGCCAAACGCCAGCGTGTCCTTGCGTCCGAGAATCCACAGAATGGAATTCACCTTCTCCGGCAACTCGGTGGCCACGGGCACCACCAGCAAGGACACCACCAGCGCCGAAACGCCCAAAAAAGCGCTCAACTGTTGCGCTCCGTTGACAAACATCCGCGCCCCCAGAATCAACACGATAAGCGCTAGCAGCAGCTGGATGACCGCCACCCAGGGCGCATCCGGCAGCACCTTTTCGACATACAGAGGCCGGCTCGCCTCGGTTCCGTGCCCTTCCTCCACCAAGGCGGCGCTGGCCTTGATGGTGTGCAGGACATAGAGGAAATAGAGCACCATCAACCCCATGGCTACAAACAGTCGCGTATGCGGCCAGGACGGGAACGTTGCCGCCATCGTCACCAGCGCAAAGGAGATCAGAAACACGAAAATGTCGCGCTTCAAGCCCGTAGGCTCGGGCGTGAGCGCATCGCGCCAACCGCGCTTTGCGGCGGCAAAGGCGCCCATCATGCCCAGGCTGAGGGTGGCCAGCATGAAAGGCGCGCCCAGAATTGCTCCCAGGCCCACTTCCTCGTTCACGTCTTGTTCTCCGCCGCCGGCCACAATCGCCACAATGGGCACGATGGTCTCGGGCAGCGCCGTGCCGACAGCGGCAAAAATGGAACCGGTCACCCCTTCGGAGACCTTCAGCCGTTCACCCAGATATTCCAGCGCATTGGTGAACGCCTGAGCGGCCAGAAAGACCAGCACCAGGGCCATGAGGAGCATCGAAATCGAACTCAGCATGGAGCGAACCAGACTGAAAAAATGAAACGCACGGAAGGTCGGAATTCAGAGACGCTGGCCGGTAATGTAATGCAGCATCGAAATATGTTTTTCGTTCATGCCGCGAATCACCCGCGCCGCATACAGCAGCATGTAAGCCACCAGCGCAAACACCAGCTCCTGCCGCGAATTCATCAGTGTTGACAGACCGTCCCGAGTGATCAGATATACGATGGAATCTTCCCTCGCCGTCACGGTGGCGCTGGCCGCTTCGTTGGTCAAAAACGTCATTTCGCCGAACAGCGCCCCTTCGCCCACCGTGGCGATATGCACCCGCTCGCCGCCGGCATCCTCGGTCTCCACATCCGCGCGCCCTGAACGAAGAATGCGCAACACGCCGCCCGGCTGCCCCTGCGTCACGATGGTTTCGCCCTTGGAAACAGTCTGGGCGGACATCACTTCCGCCAATGCCGCTTGGTCTTCCTCACTCAGCTCACGATCCAGGATTTCCCTGCCCAGCCAATCGAAATCAATCTGCATGGAGGCCTCCCCTGCCTGCGTGTCTCTACGGGGAAGATAGCCCAAGAGCCTCAAAAAGCAACCGACACAAGGGGAAGACGCCCGTCAAAAACCCGCTTGCCAAAAATGACGATTTGCACTATTAGTCCTGAGTCAGCCAGACGATGGCCAAGCATGTTCAAAGGGAGGGAGCGATGCAACGCCTGTTAGCCATCCTGATATTCACCATTCCACTGCTCGGACTGGCCGGCTGCGGACAGACCTCGGGCAATGGCGCGCCCTACCCCACGGGGCAACCGACCTTCACAGCCAACTTCGATCCAACACAGCAGATCATTCCGTTTCCTGACGATCTATTGTTTACCGGCTCGACAGATGGCACCCTGAACATTCCGGTCGCCAATCCAAACGACTTCAGCGATCCCAAGGTAGCCATGAACGCTCTGGATGGCTTCTCGACCATCGCACCGATATCCACTTCGTTTTCCATCGTCGCCGATCCCGCCACCATTCTTCCCACCCAGACGATCCATGTTTATGAAGTCACCGCCACCCCCGCTGGCGCTGTCACGGGCATCGTTCGGGAACTGACGACAGCGGAATACAAGACTTCACTGTCAACCAGCGGAAAAACGCTCATCATTCAGCCGCTTCACCCACTGAAGCCTGGCACTCGCTATCTGGTGGCGCTGACCAGCGGCATCAAGAGCGCATCCGGGCTGCCGCTGGTTCCCTCGTCTGTTTTCGGTCTGACCAAAGGCGCCGCCCCGCTGGTGGACGCCACCGGCAAGAGCGCGTTTTCGGCCCTGACCGATGCCCAGGCCGCAAGCCTGGAACCGCTGCGGCAGTTGACGCAAACCTATCTGGCCGCGCTCGGAGCGGCAGGCGTCCCCGCCGCATCCGTAGCCCTGGCCTGGACATTCAAGACGCAGAGCATCAACAAGGTGCTGGCCAGGATTCGCGCAGACAGCATCGCCACTCCGGCCAATCCGGCCAACTTCCTGACAGTCGCCAAACCACCTCCAACTCTGAACAGTCTTGGCGTGCTGACCATGACTCAGTTCGCCCAGCTCGCCAAAGCCAAGAACCTGAACGCAGCGCAATTTCCGAATGTGGCCAGCGTGGTTATCGGCGCGGTGAAAATCCCTTATTATCTCAGCTCCCAGGGCGGCATGGGCCCGGGCGGCGCCGTTGGCGTTGCGCCCACCACCCCGCCGGGCGCGATCACCTCGCATTTCACGATGGATCCCGCCACCGGGCTGCCTGTGGTTCAAAGCACGCAAACCGTGCCTTTTTTGATGACCATTCCCAACAGCCCGGGCCCCTGGCCGGTGGTCATCTTCCAGCACGGCTTCACGGTGGATAAAACCGTGATGTTCGGTGCGGCCAATACGCTGGCCAAGGCGGGCTTCGCGACCATTGCCATCGACGCCGTGCTGCATGGCGATCGAACCTTCGGGCTGGATCTGGTCACCGAGGCTATCGACCCTACCACCCGCAAATGGGTCGTGACCGCCAACGTGCCAGACGGCAAGCCCGATTCCAGCGGCAAGTGGTATCTGAATCTGAACTATCTGCTGACATTCCGGGACAATATCCGCCAGTCCGTCGCCGACCTGATTCACCTGACCCGCCTGCTGGAAGTCCAGACCATGGACGTGGTCAACAATACCACCGGTGCGCCCGGTGCGGATGGCATTGCCGATCTGGTTGTCGGCCCAACAAGGCCTATTGCCTATGTCGGCCACTCGAACGGCGGCATTCTGGGCACGATGCTGGCCGCTGTGGAGCCGACAATCAAAACCTTCGTTCTAGCCAATCCCGGAGGCGTCTATTCGAACATCGCGCTGAACTCCACCGAAATCAGCCCCTTGGTGCTGGCCGGCCTGGCAGCCAAGGGCATCACCCCGACCGGGACGCCGGATAAATTCCAGGCCTTTTTCGTGGCGGCGCAAACCGTGCTCGACGATGGCGATCCGATCAATTATGGCGGTCTGGTGGCCGCCGCCGGCAAGAGCATCCTGTTGTTCAAGCAAGTGGGCGACCGGGTCGTGCCCAATTCGTCCACGGATGCCCTGGCGGCCTCCATGGCCCTCAAGCAGGTAGCCAACAATCCAGCCGGCGCCAACTGGCCGCTTGGCGTGGTTCCGTTCCCCTTCATTGGCAGCGGCTTCACCGTCTTCACCCAAGGGACGCATTCCTCATTTCTCAGGCCCGATCCGCCCAATCTGGTCGGGCAGGACGTTTTCACGGAAATGCAATCGGAGATGGCGAATTATCTGGGCTCGGCGCTGACACCCCAAGGCGCAACCATCGTGCTTGGCGCCACACCGCTACCCAGCGGCCTGGGCACCATCATGCAATAGGAGGAGGACATGACGAACATCATTCAACGCGCGGTTCGTATCACAGCCATCCTGGCCCTGCTTGTCCCGGCCTCCGCTGCCGCCGGCGGCTTCCAGATCGGCGAAATGGGCGTCAAGGCCATGGGCATGGCCAATGCCTTTACCGCCATTGCCGACGATCCTTCGGCGCAATGGTATAACCCTGCTGGATCCGCCTTCCAGCAAGGCACGCACCTGACGGCGGGCGGAGACGTGATCATCGTGCCCAGCCTTCATTTCACCACCAACAATCTGAACCCAGCCCACCCGGCCAGCACATCCATGAAAAGCAAAACCTTGTTCGCACCCCATGTGTATCTGAGTCATGCCTTGAACGCCATGCCGCTGACCGTGGGTTTGGGAATCAATTCGCCCTTCGGACTGGAGTCGGACTGGCCGGCCAATGGCCCCTTTGCGATTTCCAACACTTTCTCGAAGATCCGGATGCTGAACATCAACCCCAACATTGCTTGGCGCATCAACGACCGCTTGGCCATTGCCGGAGGCGCGGATTATTACCGCGTGATGGATGTCCGCCTGGACAACACCGTTCAGATGATGAAGGGATCGGGCGATGGCTGGGGCGGCAATATCGCGCTCCTGTATCGTGACGACCGATACAGCATCGGCCTTTCCTATCGCAGTCGGGTGCGCGTGGACATCAATGACGGCATCGCCACTGGCGGCCCGGCGCTGGCTGTTCTGGGCGCTCCCTGGGCCGTCGGCGCCACCGGCGCGGTTCGCACACGCGTGGTCTTCCCCGACCAACTGAATTTCGGCATTGCCTGGCGGCTCGATGACCGGTGGCGCGTTTCGCTGGATGTCGATTGGGTCAACTGGAAAACCTTCGACAACCTCGACTTTCATTACGCCCCGTCGCTGCTGTCAACGGCGATCACCGGCGGCACCAATTTCCGCACCATTCCCGAGCGCTGGCATGCAACCACAGCCATCCGCGCAGGACTGGAATGGGACGCCACCCGACAGCTCGCCATACGGGCCGGATATACGTTTGATCCCACGCCGGTCAAGAATACCCACTATTCACCGGGTATCCCTGACAGGAATCGTCATCTATTCAGCATTGGCGCGGGCTACCAGCCGACCGCGAACCTGACATTCGATGCCGCTTACATGTTCGTCTATTTCGTCAACCGGAATCAGACCGCATCGACCGGAACCGACGCCGTTCGAAACGGGCATTATTCAGGCAACGTGCACCTGATCTCGGCCTCCATGTCGTATGCATTCTGATTGCGAGACTTGATCGGGCCCGAAATACCGCTCACGCCTCAGCGGGCATTCATTTCCTTTGGTCGGAGATGTAGCCTTCCGCATCATCGAATCCAAGTGTTCATCCAAGGAGGCGAGCCATGGCGCTGGTTGCATCCATTCATGTCGAGCCCGGCTGGGAATTGCCGGATGTCACCCTGACCGATGTGGAGGGCAAGCCCCTCCGCCTGAAGGAACACATGGGCGAAAATGGCTTGCTCGTGGCGTTCACCTGCAATCATTGCCCCTATGCGCTGGCCGTCTGGCCGCGGTTGATCCGCCATGCGCGCGCCTTCCGCGAACAGGGCGTGAACACCGTGGCCATCAACCCGAACATCCATCCGGACTATCCGCAGGATTCCATTCCGGCCATGAAGGAAAAGATCGCCGAATGGGGCGTGGATTTCCCCTATGTGGCGGATGAAACCCAGGAGGTGGCGCGCACCTTCGACGCCCAGTGCACGCCGGATATCTACCTCTTCGACAAAAACGGCCGCCTCTACTATCACGGCCGCATTGACGACTACTGGAAGGATGAAAGCAAGGTCACGCGCGAGGAACTGGCCGAGGCCGTAGCGGCGATGGTGGCGGGCAAGCCTGCGCCCCAGCCCCAGCACCCGACCATCGGCTGCTCCATCAAGTGGCGGGAGGAATAACGCCGGGGGGAAGCTTGCCCGCGCGAGACCTGTTCGCTCAGCGCGTAAACAGCTCCACGCTCTTGCATTCGGGATAATTCCCGCACACCCAGAACAGCATCCCCTTGAATTTGCCGGATTTGGCGCGCTTGAGCACCATGCGGGCGCAGCATTTCCTGCAAGTGCGGAACGCCTCCATGGACACGGTGGCCACCATGTCGTCCGGCGAAAGGTTCTTCTCACGCAAAAATGGCTCCAGGATCGGGCGAAGCTCCTGCACCGGATACCCGGTCTTGCGAGGCAGGCGAAACACCGGCACGCCCAGTTGCTCCAGAATATCCGATGCGCGCACCTTCCGGCGTTCGGCATCCGCATCCTGGAACTCGACAGCGCAGGCCACATTCAGGCTTCCCTTGAAACACAGGATGAAATCCACGCTGTCCCGGCCGTGGCGACGCACCTGCTCCAAGAGCTTCCGATCCACCCCCTTGCGCACGATGGCGATGTCCGCCAGCGCCACCTTCGCCATCACATGCATCTCCCGGCCCGCCACCAGATGCAGCGCGTTGAAGCATTCCAACTCCGGCAACGCCAGCAGCGACGCCGCCTCGCGGCCGGACACTTCTTGCGGCTTCGATGCGCCTTCCGCCGGCCTGCGCCGGATCAAAAAGAAGGCCTGCACCGCAAACGCCAGCGCACCCAGTCCCAAAACCGCGAACATCCAGTTCTGAAGCAACCAATGCCATCCGTCTTGAACCACCTGCATGCGCTTCACGCTCCAGTCCGGAAACCGGAGCAGTCCGGCTGCTTCTTCCTCTCGAAAGCAGCATCTGAAATCAGCAACCGCCCCGGCAGCATGGCCAACAGCATCACAGCGGATGAGCCGAGAACCAGTCCGTCCCGCACCCGATGTCCACCACCAGCGGCACCTCCAGCGCCACCGCCTGCTCCATCTCCCGCCGCATCGTCTCCGCCACCGCATCGGCCGCAGCTTCGGGACATTCCACGACCAGCTCGTCATGCACCTGCAGAATCATCCGCGCCCGGTCGCTGATCTCGGGCAGGCGCGCATGCAGGCGAATCATCGCCACCTTGATGATGTCCGCCGCCGAGCCCTGCAGCGGCGCGTTGATGGCCGTGCGCTCGGCATAGGCGCGGCGCATGCCGTTGCGCGAGGCAATGTCCGGCAGCGGCACGCGATGGCCGAGCAGGGTTTCCACAAAGCCCTGCTCGCGCGCGGCGGCCAGCGTTTCGTCCATGAACGCGCGCACGCGCGGGTATTGGGCGAAATAGGCCTCGATGAACGCCCGCGCCTCGGAACGATCCACGCCAAGCTGCTTCGCCAACCCGAACGCGCTCATGCCGTACAGAATGCCGAAATTGACGATCTTAGCCCGCCGGCGCATCTCGGGCGTCACCTCATCCAACGGCACACCATTCACCCGCGCGGCCGTCGCCGCGTGAATGTCCTCGCCCGCGGCAAACGCCTCGCGCAGGGCCGCATCACCCGAGAAATGCGCCATCAGGCGCAGCTCGATCTGCGAATAATCGGCCGAAACCAGCACGCAACCGTCATCGGCAACGAAGGCCTTGCGAATCTCGCGCCCCTCGGCGCTGCGGATGGGGATGTTCTGCAAGTTCGGATCGGACGAGGACAGACGCCCGGTGGTCGTCACCGCCTGGTTGTAGGACGTGTGCACGCGCCCCGTACCCGGGTGAATCAGCCGCACCAACGCATCCGTATAAGTGGATTTCAGCTTTGAGAGCTGCCGGGCCTCCAGAATCAGGCGCGGAACCTCGTGTTCGGCAGCCAGCTTCTCCAGCACCTCCTGCCCCGTGGCCCACTGGCCCGACTTGGTGCGCTTGCCGCCCGGCAGCCTCAGCTTTTCGAACAGCACGACGCCCAGCTGGCGGGGCGAATGGATATTGAATGCCTCGCCGGCCGCATCGTGAATACGCGTTTCCAGTTCCCGGATACGCTCGCCGAAGCGTTCGGACAAACGCTCCAGCCGTGCCGGATCAATCCGCACCCCCGCCCATTCCATCGCCGCCAGCACGCGCGACAACGGCAACTCGATCTCGTCATGACGCCGGACGCGACCGTCCAGACGCCGCCGCAATTCGCGACTCAAAGCCAGCGCCACGCAGGCATCCTCCACCGCATAGGGCGCAGCCTTGTCCACCGGCACCTCGGCAAAGTTCACCTGCTTCGCCCCCTTGCCGGCCACATCCGCATAGGCGATGCAGCGGCGCCCCAGATATTTCAGCGCCACCGCATCCATGTTCGCCGGCTGGCCGGGTTCGTCCACATAGGCCAGCAACATCGAATCGTCATGCACGCCGCGCAGCCGCACGCCGGCGCGCCAGAACACCTGCTCGTCGTACTTGAGGTTGTGGCCGCACTTGGGGCGATCGGCATCCTCCAGCCACGGGCGCAGCGCCTCCAGCGCCTGTTCGAGCGACAGTTGCGCGGGCGCGGCCTCAAGCATGTCGGCCCGGCGGTGACCCACCGGCACATACCAACCCTCATCCTCGCGCACTGCAAACGCCAGCCCGACAATCTCCGCGTCATGACAGACCAGCGAGGTCGTTTCCAGATCCACCGCCGCCCGTTCCGCCCGCGACAACGCCTGCGCCAACGCCTTCAACGCATCGGCGTCGGTCACCACATGCCAGCGCATATCGTCCGCGCGGCGGGCCTCCCCGTCGTCGACGCTGGCCTCGTCCGCATCGTCCGTGAACTCGTCCAGCAAACGACGGAACTCCAGCCGGCCGAACAGTTCCGCAAGTTTTTCGCGATCGGGCTCGCGCAATGCCAGGTCGTCCAGCGTCAAGCCCAGCGGCGCATGTTCATCCAGCGTCACCAGCCGCCACGACAGGCGCGCATCATCGGCATGCGCGATCAGGTTCTCGCGTCGTTTCTTTTGCGGCAGCTCCCCGGCATGCCGGAGCACGCCTTCCAGATCGCCCCACTGGTGGATCAGCGCCGCCGCCGTCTTCGGCCCGATGCCCGGCACACCGGGAATGTTGTCCGAGGCATCGCCGGTCAGCGCCAGCAAATCGCGCACGCGTTCGGGCGGCACACCCCACCGCTTGCGCACCTCCTCGGCATCGAAGCGCACGCCCTTCATCGTATCCAGCATCGTCACATGCGGGCCGACGAGCTGCATCAGATCCTTGTCGGTGGACACGATGGTGACATCCCATCCCCGCGCCTCGGCCTGACGCGCCAGCGTTGCGATCACATCGTCCGCCTCATGATCCTCCGGCTGGATCAGCGGCAGGCGGAAGGCGCGCGTCACTTCGAAAATCAACGGCCATTGCGCCGCCAGTTCCTCCGGCATCGGCGGCCGGTGGGCCTTGTAGTCGGGATACAGGCGATTGCGGAAGGTGCCGTCCCTGGGATCGAAGGCCACGGCCACATGGGTGGGCCGCAGCTCCTTGAGCACGCTGCGCAGCATTTGCACATAGCCGTAAATGGCGTTGGTCGGCTCGCCGCGCGAATTGCTCAGATGCCGAATGGCATGAAAGGCGCGAAACACATAGTTCGGCCCGTCAATCAGCGCCAGATGAGGCGTCACGCCGCCCGCCCTTTCGCGAACGCGAGCCGGAACACGCCGCCCCGCAAACGGCCGGCGAGGTCATGAATCTCTCGCTCCAGCATCATCCTGTCCGTCGCCTCCGGCAAACCGCACAGGCCCGTTTCCACCACCAACAACCCTCCCGGCCGCAGCCAATCCGGCGCATCGCTCACCAGCATGCGCAGCAGGCTCAACCCATCGGCGCCGTCGGTCAACGCGGCTTCGGGCTCCCAAGCCAGCTCCGGCGCCAGCGTGCTCATCTCTTGCCGGCCGACATAGGGCGGATTGGACACGATAATATCGAACGGTCCGTCCGCGGCATCGAGCGCCGCAAACAGATCGCCCTGACGGAACGCGATGCGCGAGGCCACATCGTAGCGACGCGCATTTTCCGCAGCCACGGCCAGCGCCCCGGCGGACACATCCGTGGCCATCACCCGCGCATTCGGGTATTCGCAGGCGAGCGTCACCGCAAGGCAACCGCTGCCCGTGCCGATGTCGCAAAAGCGCCAGGGCGCCTTGCGATCCGGCAGCGCTTCCATCACCGCTTCAATCAGATGCTCGGTTTCGGGCCGGGGAATCAGCACCGCGGGCGTGACCGCAAACGCACGCGACCAGAACTCCTTCTCGCCCAGAATATACGCTAGCGGCTCGCGCGATGCGCGCCGCGCCACCCAGGCTTCCCACTTGGGTTGCAGTTGTTCGGGCAAGGCTTCCTCGCGATGGGCGATCAACCAGGCATGGTCGCGCCTCAGAAGCGCCGCCAGCAACGCGCGCGCATCCAGCGCCGGCGTTTCGCAACCGGCCTGATGGAAGCGGGCGGCGGCCTCCGCCAGCGCCTCGGCCAGGGTCACGCCCCGCCCTGAGCCAGCAACTCCGCCTGATGATGCGCGATCAGGGCATCCACCAGCTCGTCCATATCGCCGTTGAGCACCTGTTCCAGCTTGTAGAGCGTCAGGTTGATGCGATGATCGGTGACCCGCCCCTGCGGAAAGTTGTAGGTGCGGATGCGTTCCGAGCGATCGCCGCTGCCCACCATGCCCCGCCGCGCTTCAGCGCGCTCGTCATGCGCGGCCTGCCGGGCCGCATCATACAGCCGCGCGGCCAGCACCTTCATGGCCTTGGCCTTGTTCTTGTGCTGGCTCTTTTCGTCCTGACAGGTGACGACAATGCCGCTGGGCAGGTGGGTGATCCGCACCGCCGAATCGGTGGTGTTTACGCTCTGGCCGCCGGGGCCGGAAGAGCGAAAAACGTCAATGCGCAAATCCTCGGGTCGGATATCCACATCCACATCCTCGGCCTCGGGCAGCACAGCCACGGTGCAGGCGCTGGTATGGATGCGCCCGCCGGCTTCCGTTTCCGGCACCCGCTGCACCCGATGCACGCCCGATTCGAACTTGAACCGCGAATAAGCGCCTTGGCCGGAAATCTGCGCCACGATTTCCTTGTAGCCGCCAATGCCGGTCTCGTTGGCCGACAGCACTTCCACGCGCCAGCCCTTGCGCTCGGCATAACGGCTGTACATGCGGAACAAATCGGCTGCAAACAACGCCGCCTCATCGCCGCCGGTGCCGGCGCGGATTTCCAGAATCACGTTGCGGGAATCGTTCGGATCCTTGGGCAGCAACAAAAGACGCAGCCGCTCGCGCAACTCCCGTCGCTCGTCCTCAAGCGCGTGAATATCCTCGGCCGCCATTTGCCGGAGCTCGGCGTCGGTGTCCGGATCGTCCAGCAATTCACGGGATTCGGCCAGTTGGCGTTCCACATCCTTCAGTCGCGCGGCCACTTCGGCCACCGGCTCGATTTCGGCATATTCGCGCGAAAGCCTGGCGTAGCGAGCAGCGTCGCTCGCCACCTCGGGATCGGCCAGTCGGATTGTCAGCTCTTCCTTGCGACGAAGAATCTCGTCAAGTCTTTCGTTCATGAGACTCCAGCGAACGACGCCCGTCGGCATCGTCCAGATCGAACAGCACCCGCGCCGCGCCCATGAACAGATCGCCTTCCATATCCTCCGGCAGCTTCTTCAGCGCCTTCAGCGTCGGGTGCATGAAACGCTTCATCAATGCGCGGCTGAAGCGCTCGACGGCTTCGCGCTGCTCCTCATTCAGGCTGTTGAGATAACGCGCCTTGGCCAGTTCCTCCTGCCGCATGGCATCCATCTTCTCCTGGATACGGCGGATCAAGGGCACCGATTCCAGCGACTTCAGCCATGCAAGGAACTGGGCGACATCCTCCTCCAGCAGCGCCCGCGCCTGGGCCGCCGCGCGCTCGCGATGCTCAAGATTGCCTTGCACGACCTGCTGCAAATCGTCCACATCGTAGAGATAGACCGCATCCAGTTCGTCAACGCGGGGATCAATGTCGCGCGGCACCGCGATGTCCACCAAAAACATCGGCCGTTGGCCGCGCTTTTCCATGGCCTGCTCCACCTGATCGGGCAACAGGACATAGGTGCTGGCAGCGGTGCTGGAAATCACGATATCCGCCGCATCCAGGTATTCATCGAGCTGATCGAGCGTCAGCGCATGGCCGTCAAATTCGGCCGCCAACCGCCGCGCCCGTTCCAGCGTCCGGTTGGCCACCAGAATATCGGCCACGCCGTTGCCTTTCAGATGCTGCGCCGCCAGTTCCGCCATCTCGCCCGCGCCGATCAGCATCACCCGCTTGCCGGCCAGATCGCCGAAGATGCGCCGCGCCAGCTCCACGGCGCAGGAGGAAATGTTCACTGCATGACGACCAATCTCTGTTTCCGTCCGGGCGCGTTTGGCGGCCGCAAACGTGGCTTGGAACAGCCGGTGCAGCACATGCCCGGCCGTTCCCGCCGCCAGCGCGCGATCGTAGGCAGATTTGACCTGCCCCAGAATCTGCGGCTCGCCCAGCACCAGCGAATCCAGCCCCGTGGCCACCGCGAACAGATGTCGCACCGCGTCTTCCGACGTCAACGAATACAGATGCCCGGCTACCGATTCCAGCGGCAGATCGGAGACCCGGGCGAACCAGTCGTGCACCAATGCGATGGCGGCATCCGGATCGTGCGTCACCAGCGTGAACTCCACGCGATTGCAGGTGGAAAGCAGCGCCACCTCGCGCACCGGCCTGGCCGCCACCATTCGCTTCAGCAGCGGCGCAATCTCCGCTTCGGGCACCGCCGCGCGTTCGCGCAGCTCCACCGGCGCGGTTCGATGGTTGAGGCCCACATGCACAATCCGCATGGATGCGAACCCTATTCCTTATCCCGCATGGGGTATAGCCCCGCAACCCGAACGGACGCCTCTCCGTCCTCCCGCAAATCGAGCATACGTTCGCGCCCGTCGGCGTCCCGCATCGCCACCTCCAGCCGGCCCTTGGTGTCCAGCCGCACGATGACGCCCGGCACATCGCTCCCCACCCGGGCGCGGAGCCGTTCCAGGGCTTCGTCGCTTGCGGCATAGACCGCCACCGTTGCAGCGGCTCCGATACCTTCATCCGCCTCGTCATCGAGCAGCGGAACAGCACGCTCGATCATGCACGCATCGCCATACAGCAAGCCCTGCGCCCGGCTTCCGCGCGCCAAGGCATCGTGCAACATGGCCTGCACGGCATGGCGGCCCATCGCAAATGCGACTTCCTTACATGGTTCGGGCATGGGCAAACCCTGAAAACGGATGCGACCCAGGTCAACGTTCGATACGGCGCAACCCAAACTTGACACTTTCATCCGATCCAGTGGAATGCGCCGCAACAGGGAGGTGACCGTCGTTTGAAACCGTTTTCGCTGATGCTGGTGCCCGAGCAGGGTCGCATGCGCGCCTGGCGGATCACGCCGCGCACGCTAATTGCGCTGAGCTGCGCGCTGTTGCTGCTGGTTGGCGCGGCGGCTTGGGGCGGCTGGACGGTTTGGCGTCAGGTCAAAAGCGATGATCGCGTTCGCGCCTTGCAGGCGCAACTGGCGATGGTTCAGGCGCGCGAACAGGCCCGCGTGCGCGCGTTGCAGTCAAAACTGGACGCCAGCCGCAAGCAGCTGGCCGCGTATGCGCGCGACATTGGCGCCATGCAGGCCCGTCTGGCGCGGCTGGACGCCTTGGGTTCGAAACTGGTCGAGACAGCATCCCTGGATCCTTCCGAGTTCAACTTTGGCCTGGCGCCGGCCGTCGGCGGCCCGAAACAAAACCCCGTGCCCGTGGCGCCCGCTGCGATCGACACCTCGCTGGAACAGTTGGATGCGCGTCTGTCCCGCCTGGACGAACAACTCGCCGCCATTGATTACCTGCTGGAGCAGCAGCGCTCGGAGCAGGCGGCCCGCCCCCATGCCTGGCCAACCGAAGGCGGCTGGATCAGCTCGCGCTACGGCCCCCGCATCGATCCCTTCAACGGCGGCCGCGAAATCCATCGCGGCGTGGACATCGCCAACCGCTTCGGCGCGCCGGTGCTGGCCGCCAGCCACGGCATTGTCACCTTCGCCGGCAAGATGAAAGGCTTTGGCTACATGATCGACATCGACCACGGCTACGGCTATGTGACCCGTTACGGTCACATGTCGAGTATCGCGGTCAAGGTTGGAGACGAAGTCAGCGACGGCCAGGTCATCGGGCGCATCGGCTCGCGCGGTCGCTCCACCGGCCCGCATCTGCATTTCGAAGTACACCGCTACGGCAAGGCCATCAATCCCATGCCGTTCCTGCCCAGGGGCTGAGCGCCGCCGGCCTGCCCTTCGCCCAGGAAATCGTTCAGGAAATCTTGCCCGGCGGCCCGAACTCCTCGGCCTCCACATAAACGCTGGCGGGATACACCGGCCCGATATCCACCATCAGCCAGACATCGCCGCGCAGACCTAGTTCGACATCGAGCACGTCGCCCTCGCGCAAGAGACCTGCAATCTCGCGCGCCACCGGCACCGGGCCGATGCGTTCGGGCCGGGAATCGAAGCCGAACATCAGATGCTGGGCGCCCAATTCCAGCACCCGCGCGTGCCCTTCCACGAAACGGGAAAATCGCTTGCCGCGCAGGCGCGGCGAGATGCCGCCGCCCAGTCGCACATAATGAAACAACAATCGCATCGCCCGCGCAGCACGCGCGCATTCGCCGGCCATGTCGTTCACCACAGCCAGAAACTCCAGCCGGCGGGGTGCATCCAGATCGCCGCAATCCGTCATGAAATCCAGCCATTGACGCACCGTTTCCGCATAGGCCTCGATGCCGGTCGCATCATCGCCCAGTTCGCGCAGCAGATACCAACCGAAGAAATCGCGCATATGCTCCGGCTCCAGCTGCGCCAGCCTCAGGCCGTGCAGTTCGGGCGCCGATTCCATATCCCCTTCGAGCAAATCGCTCATCTGCGCTTCCAGCGCCTCCTCCCAATCGGCCAGTTGCGGCTCCTCGGTTTCCACGAATTCATCCTGAAAGAGATCGGAATAATGCAGCAGATAATCCGCCAGCCCCTCCATGCACTCCTCGGCCAGTTCGCCGGCCTCGCCGCTTTCACGCATGCGGGCCTGCACGAATCGATCCATGGCGTCCTGTAGCAATGTCAAGCGATTCTCCTGATTCAACATCTTGATGATTGGCGCCGCGATGGCTATGTTCGCCCATCCTCGCCCGACAGGGCCGCACGATCGGAGAAAAAGGAGTTCCGCCATGCAAATCAACGCCACCAGCATCCGCAAGGGCATGATTCTGGAGGTGGACGGCGCCCTGTGGCGCGTGATGAAAACACAGCACGTCACCCCGGGCAAGGGCGTGGCCTGCATGCAGGTGGAAATGCGCAATGTGGAAACGGGCAACAAGACCAACAAGCGCTTCAACTCCACCGAACGCGTGGAGCGCATCACGCTGTCGCAACGCCCGATGCAGTTCCTCTACGAAGATGGCGGCACCTATCACTTCATGGATATGGAAACCTACGAGCAGGTGGAATTGGGCGAGGATTTGATGGAAGGCGTCAAGGACTACCTGCTGCCCGAAACCGAGGTCATCATCGAGTTTCACGGCGATCGACCGCTGAATGTGCAACTGCCGCAGACGGTCGTGCTCACGGTCGTCGAATGCGATGCGGCCATCAAGGGTCAGACCGCCACCGGCTCCTACAAGCCGGGTAAGCTGGAAACCGGCGCCCCGATCATGGTGCCGCCCTACCTTGAACCGGGCACGAAGATCAAGGTCAACACCGAAACCGGCGAATTCGTGGAGCGCGCCTGAACGTCCGATGTCTGACGGCGGGCGCCATGCTCGCTCCCGGCCCGTGACGCGACGCGTTCGCATCATGTTCCTGGCGCTGGGACTCATCCTTGCGCCCATCGCCGGCCGTGCGGCGCCGAGCGACAAGCATCAACCCGCAGCGCCCATGCCGCTGGCCAAAGTCATCCGCGAGGTGCTGGCGCATCATCCGGACATGGAGATCGCGCGGCTGAAGACCAGGGTGTCCGACACCGAACCCGAACGACTGCAAGGGCTTCTGGATCCCAGCTACAAAGTCAGCGCCCTGATCTCGGACGATCGCGACCCGTCCAATTTCGTCTTCAATCCCACGACCGACACGAAATTCGGCCAGATCAAGGGCAGCATCGCCAAGCCGCTGGAGAACGGCGCAACGATCTCGCTGGGCGCGGATTACCAGCGGACGGACCAGAAATACGCTTTGGGGCCGGGCGGCTTCACCCGTTTCAATCCCTTCTATCACAATCAGATTGATCTGTCGCTGCGGCAACCGCTGATGCGTGGAAAAGGCCGGCCGGACTGGCGCGAGGGCCTGGCCGCGGCGCTCGCCGATGCCCGCGCTGCGCGCCTGAACGAGCGCGTGACGGCACGCACGCTGGCCCGGCAGGCCATCCAGCTCTATTTCAACATCGCCATCGACGAAGCCAATGTCCGGCTGGCGCGCGCGGGCGTGCGCCGGGCCGAAAAATTGCTGCGTTATCAGCAGTCCCGCGAACGCTTCGGCCTGATCGAAAAGGCCGACCGATTGCAAACCTCCGCGCTCCTGGCCAGCCGCAAACTCAACCAGACCAATGCCGAGGCCAATCTGGCGCGCGACATCACGGCCCTGAATCGGTTGATGCTGCGCGACACCGCTGCGCCCATCGTCACCGGCGATGACATTGATCCGGATACGTCGACGCCGGATCTGGAGGCTGTGATGGACATCGCGCTCAAACACCGACCCGAGCTGCGGGCGATGGATGCGCGGCTGGAAGCCGCGGAGGCCCGCCTGAAGCAGGCGCGCGACGCCGAGCGAATGCAGCTGGATCTGGTGGCGCAAGCCGGGACACGTGCGCTGGCCGGCGACGCAGGCACGGCCGTGCGCAAGGGCTTCGGCCTGTCCGACCGGTTTGTTTCGCTCGGTCTGGAAATGAGCGACGACATCGGCGACCACAGCGCCCGCGCGCTCATTCGCAAGGCGGAACTGGAACGCGCCCGGGTGCAGGCCGAACGTCGCCAACTCGTGGAGCAAATCCGCAGCGACGCGGCCAATCTCCTCACCTTGATCCGCACCGGACGCAAGGCCTGGCGGGCGGCGCGCGCACGCATGCGGGCCGAAAAGCTCAAATTCCAGGCCGAGACCGAGCGCTACCGGGCCGGACGATCGGACACGGCCACCGTGATCCGCTTTGAAGGCGATCTGCTGGCCGCGCAGGTGGAGGCCTCGATACGGCGGCTGGCGCTGCTGCGCAACCTGCGGCAACTGGCCTGGGTGGAAGGCGTGTTGCTCGATCAGCTCGGCATCCGCTTGTCTCCGGAAAAACCGTGAAACGCATCATCGCTTTCTTTGTCCGGCGCGGATTGCTGGTCAATCTGCTGTCGCTGATGCTGCTGGGCGGCGGCGTGTTTGCCGCCATGACCATCCAGCGCGAGGCTTTTCCGAGCGTCAATTTCGACCTGGTGGTCATTACCGCCGGCTGGCCCGGCGCCTCGCCGCGCGAGATCGAGCGA
This sequence comes from uncultured Zetaproteobacteria bacterium, assembly GCA_964418535.1. Taxonomy (GTDB): domain Bacteria; phylum Pseudomonadota; class Zetaproteobacteria; order Mariprofundales; family Mariprofundaceae; genus JALVTX01. The sequence continues at coordinate 42,085 of CAYQMA010000001.1, forward strand.
CTGGTGGTCACGCCCATCGAGCGCGAACTCAAGGGCGTGGACGGCATCAACACCATCCGTTCCACCGCCTATCCCGGCTCGATGACGATCAACATCGAGGTGGATCCGGATTACAAGGATCGCTCCCGCTTTGTCTCCGATGTGCAACAGGCGGTGAACCGGGCCAGTCTGCCGGACGATCTGCCGGACGACCCGCGCATCATGGAAATCAAGTCCGAACAAGCGCCGGTGCTGTCCTTCACCATCTTCGGCGACTTCGAACCACTCAAGCTCAAACGCATTGCCGATCACATCGAGGACGACGTGCTGGACATCCCCGGCGTGGCGCGCGTCATCACCCAAGGCAAGCGCAAGGAAGAAATCCGCATCGTGCTCGATCCCGACCGGATGCGCCGCGCCCGCGTCACAGCCGGCGACGTGGCCAGGCTGATCCGCGGCTGGAACATCAACGCCCCCGGCGGAACGCTGAAATCGCCCGACGGCCAGCGCATCATTCGCGTGACCGGCCAGTTCACCTCGGCCCGGGACGCGGCCAATCTGGTGCTGCGCGCCAACGATCGGGGCGACGCGCTGCGACTGGGCGATGTGGCAACGGTCGAGGAAACGCTGGTGGAGCCCACCCGCTATGTGGACGCAATGGGCCAGCCGGCCATCAACATGATCGTGATGAAAAAAGGCGACGCGGACATCATCGATCTGGTGGATCGCATCCGCGCCTATCTGAAAACCATACCCGACCTCTACGGCAAGGGCGTGCATGTGCGCACCTACCAGGATTTCTCAACCATCACGCGCCTGCGGCTGGGCGTGCTGACCAGCAACGGCGGTCTGGGGCTGCTGCTGGTGCTGGCCACGCTGCTCTTGTTTCTGCGACCGGCCGTCGCCATCACCACCGCCTGGGGCCTGCCGGTCATCTTCTTTTCCGGCCTGTTCGCCCTCTATCTGGGCGGCGCGACGCTGAACCTGCTGACGATGTTCGGTTTCATCATCGTGCTGGGCCTGATGGTGGACGACGCCATCATCATCGGCGAAAACATCACCTGGCACATGGAACAAGGCGCGCGGCCCGAACGCGCCGCCATCCTGGGCGCCTGGGAGCTGGCCGGCCCGGTTTCAGCCACAGTGCTGACCACCATCGTGGCCTTTCTGCCGCTGATGTTCATGGACGGCATCATCGGCAAGTTCGTGTTCTCGATTCCGGTGGTCGTGGTCACGCTGCTGCTGTTTTCCTGGCTGGAGGCGCTCTTCATCCTGCCCAATCATGTGCGGGACATCAGCAACCCCCGCGCCCATCCGGGCGAGCGCCGGGTGCTCATCTGGCTGACGAACCTTTACCTGCCGCTGCTGCGACTGGCCGTCAAATGGCGCTGGCTCACCGTGTTGCTGACGCTCGTCGCGCTCGGCGCCAGCCTGTGGCTTGCCGCCGGCATGAAATTCCAGCTCTTTCCGCCGGGGGCGGAAAACCAGTTCTATGTGCGCGTGACCGCGCCCACCGGCACCACGCTGGAGGAAATGCGCGGCATCCTGCACCGCGTGGATCGCGAGGTGCGCGCGCGCATTGATCCGAAGCTGTTGGAAACGACCATCGCCATCGCGGGCCAAAGCAGCGCCGACGAGCGCGATGCGCTGAAGCAGATGGGCGATCATTTCGGCTTCGTGCGCGTGGTGCTCACGCCGTTCTCCACCCGCTCGGTGTCGGCCTTCACGGTGATGCGCAAACTGGAGCGCGAAATCCCGCCGCTGTTTCCCAAGCTGCCGATGGATTTCGTGATGCTCAAACCCGGGCCGCCGGTGGGCCGGGCCCTGCAGGTCGAGCTTTCGGGCCCTGATGAAGCCGCCATCACCCGCGCGGCGCTGAATCTGACCCGATATCTGGAAGGCATTCCCGGCGTCCATTCGATCGAAAGCGGCCTAACGCCGGGCGATCCGGAAATCCATATCGTGCTGGATCGCGCCCGGGCCGCCTATGCCGGCGTGGACATGGCCACGGTGGCCGCGCACATCCGCGCCGCCTTCGACGGCCTGCGCGTATCCACAATCAATCGCGGCAAGGAGGAGGTGGATGTCACGCTGCGCTATCCCGAACGCTACCACCGCGACATCGGCACACTGCGCCGACTGGGCATTCCGAACCGCATGGGCGGACTCACGGAACTGGGCCGTATTGCCCGCTTTGAAACCCGGCCAGGCGTGACCAACATCCAGCACAAGGACGGCAACCGGGTCATCAATGTCTCCGCCGAAGTGGATCCAGCTGTCCTCACCTCGCGGGCGCTGAACGCCAGAGTATTGCGCGACAAGGCCCAATGGCTGGGCAAGGATGCCGGCCACGTGCGCCTGCATC
>CAYQMA010000002.1:0-33703 GCA_964418535.1 uncultured Zetaproteobacteria bacterium
TGGGCCGCCAGCCAGCGCGCCTTGCCGATGGCGCTATGGCGTGCCATGCACCACCCCGGCGATGTCCGGATGCTCTTCCAGCAACTTCCAGCGTTGATGGCTCCACATCCACAATTCGGGCCTGGCATGGATGACCGGCTCGAAACTCGCGTTGATGGCCTGCATCAGATGGAAGGCGTCCCGCGATTTGTTTCCGGTGGTTTTCGGACGTTCAATCGCCCAGAAACGGAGACGGAAGCGAAATGCCCGATCGTCGCGCATCAGCGCCACGCCAAGCAGCGGGACGTCATGCTTCAGGGCAACCGAGGCCGGAAGCATCAGCGTGTTGGCCATGTGGCCCAGAAACGGCACGGGTTCGCCATCGCGGATGTGCTGGTCAATCATCAGCGCCACGATGGCATTCCGCTTGCGCGCTTCCGGCAGCCATTTGAGCGATTCCTCGCGTCCGTGCAGGCGCGCGCCAAAGCGTTCGCGCCAACGCTTGAGCAGGGCGTCCGGCCCTGCATGACGCAGCGGCCGGTAGAGCATGTCCGTTTCAAAACCGAGCAGGGAAAACATCAACGCGCCGAGTTCCCAGTTGCTGTGGTGACAGGCGGCGACAATGGCGCCCCGGCCTTCGGCCAGCGCCTTGCGCAGCGCTGCTTCGTTTTCCACCGTCACATGTTCGAGCAGCCATTCCCGGGGCCGCAGAAAGACATGTGGCAGTTCCATGATGACGCGCCCCAGCTCGGCGAAGGATTCCCGCGCCAGCCGTTGCCGCCAGCGACGATCGCGTTCGGGGTAGATGCGTGTGGCATTGCGAATCGCGATGGTCCGGCGGCGGCCATGCAGATAATAAGCCATGCGCCCCAGTCCGGCCCCGATGGCGCCGGTCAGGCGCGGCGGCAGCCCTGCCAACAACTGAAAGAGGCCGCGCAGCAGCGCGGATTGCAGGCGTTCCGACACCTCAGTCGTCCAGCTTGCGGGCCTCGTCCACCAGCATCACGGGGATGTCGTCGCGAATCGGATATTCCAGCCTGCAAGCGTCGCACACGAGGCCGTCTTTCGTCTCGTTGTAGTGCACCTCTCCCTTGCATTGGGGGCAGACCAGAATCTCCATCAGTTCCTTATCCAGCATCACGAACTCCATCGTCGGGCGTCGGGCGCGACGATCCGCGCCGGCGGGAAAGCATGGTCGCAACGATGACATCCGGCAAGCCTTGTTCCCCCTCGCTGCGCAATGGCAACACCCAGAGCGGCACATTTTCGGGCCAGAGCCGCCGCAGCTTCACGGCGTCTTTGCCGGTGACGATCACCGGCAGGCGAAATGCGAGCATCCGTTCGACATCCTTGGGCGTGTAACGATGATGGTCAGGGAAAGACAATGTTTGGGACACATGAATGCCCTGTGTTTCCAGAGTCGTCGTAAACCGCTCGGGACGGGCGATGCCGCAGACGGCGAGCGCATGATCGGGCGGCGGCGTTTTGGGGCCCGATATCTGTTCGGGTTGACCGGGATGCGGCTGCCATCGCCATTCCCGACCATCGCCAAGCGGCGTCGCCGGGCCCTTGCCCGTGCGCACGATGAGATCGGCCCGGCCCAATGCCGACACTGGCTCGCGCAACGGGCCGGCCGGCAACAGATGGCCATTGCCCACGCCTTCGGCCGGGACCAGCACGATGTCGCAGTCCCGGGCCAGTTGCCGGTACTGAAAGCCGTCGTCCAGCACGATGACATCGCCGCAGCCGGCAGCCAGCCGCGCGCCGCTCACGCGATCGCGTCCAGCTACGACCGGCAGGCCGGAGGCTTGCGCCATCAACAGGGCTTCGTCGCCGACTTCGCCGGGATCATCGTCCGGCTGAACGAGGCGCGGCTGTCTCAGGCGGCCGCCATCGCCCCGGCAGAGGATGACGGGCGAGAAACCGCGTTGGTTCAGTTCCGCGCCCAGCCATAACACGAAGGGCGTCTTGCCGCTGCCGCCCACCGTGATGTTGCCCACCGAGATCAGCGGGGCCGGCGGAAGCACGGACCGCTTGGCGCGGGCGGCCAGATGCCGGCGGCTGATGGCCTGGTATGCCCGGCTGGCCCAGACTAGGGGAGCGGGCGGCGTTGTCCGTTGCCACCAAAGACGTTCGATGCGTTCGTGAAGGCTCATGCGGTTGGCAGCCACGGTTCAATGGCGGCCAGCGTCCGATCCAGCACGGCGCCTTTGTCGCGCATGAAGGCTGTGGCGCGTGCATGCAGCTCCGACAGTTCGTCCGGATGCTCGATCAGACGCCGGACGGCGGCATCCAGTTCGTTCGCATCGGCGGTCACGATGGCTGCGCCGGCATGCTGCATGTCGGTCATGATGGCGCGAAAGTTTTGCACATGCGGCCCGGTCACGACGCCGCGACCGCAGATGGCGGCCTCCAGCGGGTTGTGCCCGCCCACATTGACCAGGCTGCCGCCGATCAAGGTGAGATCGGCCACCGCATGCAGCCCGGCCAGCACGCCCATGGCATCCACCAGCACGACATCAACACCGGGCGCCGCTTCCTGATCGGACCAGCGTGCCAGGCTGAATCCGCGTGATGTCACGAGATTCGCGACGTCGTCGAATCGCTCGGGATGCCGGGGAACGAGCGCCAGCAACAGGTCGGGACGGAGGCGTTTCCATGAAGGCCAGCAATCCAGAATGGCCGCCTCCTCTCCTTCATGGGTGCTGGCGGCGAGCAGGATCGGTCGTTGTTCGGTGGCATCCAGTCGCTGCCGAAGCGCCCGGGCGTCGATGTTCGGCGGGGTCGCGGCGTATTTCAGATTGCCGGTTACCTGAATGCGGGATTCGTCCACGCCGATGGCTTGCAGGCGCTCGGCATCCAGTTCGCTTTGCGCCAGAAACAGGGAAACGGAGGCCAGCCAGCGTCGCCAGAGTCCGCGCGTGGCCCGGTAACGCGGAAAGGAGCGATCGGAGATGCGGGTGTTGATGCCGATCACCGGCACGTTCCGCCGGCGGCAGGCGGCCAGCATGCCGGGCCAGAATTCCGTTTCTGTGAGCAGCAGCAGACGGGGCGCCAGTTGGCGTACGAATCGCCTCATCAACCCCGGAAGATCCCAAGGCAGCCAGGAAACGGAAACGGATTCGCCGAGCAATTTGTGCGCATGCGCATATCCGGTGCGGGTGACAACGGTGAAGTGAACGGGCAGCCCGCGCGCGATCAGCTCACGCGCCAGCGGCGCGACGGAACCGACTTCGCCTACCGAGCAGGCATGAATCCAGACCGGCCGTGTGCCCGGCGCCGGCATGTCCAGCGTCAGATGTTGCCGCCATTTGCGGGCGCGGAGCGATTCCATGCCCGTATTGCATCAGGAATGCCCGTTCGCCGCCAGCGGCGAAGAAATCCCGGATTATCCGGCGGCTTCGGCCCTTGCCGGTTCGGGCTGCGGCAGCCAGCGATAGCGCAGCGCCAGCTTCGGGTCCGCCTGGATGCATTGCACGCCGATGCGGGCTTCCATATTGATGGCGATGGGCGCGCGCAGATTGGCCGTGATCCATTCGGGATCGGCAAACGGGTTGAGCACCAGCATCCACAGCGGTTGCGCATCCTCGTTCAGTTGCAGACAGGCCGTCTGTTCGGGGGTGAGGCGGGGCGGGGGGCCGAGCCGCTCCTCATCCCAGACGGTGACGAGAAACGCGGCTTCCGGGCAGTCCACCGACTGCATGCAGGCGATGTCGCCGCTGCCGGAGTACAGGAAACCGAAGCGACGCGCCTCGGGAAAGCCGGCCATGCCCTGCGGGAACAGGAAAGGCTGGGCTTCGTGGTCGCAGTCCTCACGCGGTTCTTGCACGTCATGCATCATCGTGTTCCTCCATCCCGTCCAGGCGCGCAAACCAGTCTCCTGCATTGCCTGCGGCCCGGTTTTCGCGCTGAATGAGTTCGTAGATTTCCATGCGGTGAACCGGCACTTCGGGCGGCGCCTCGATGCCGAACCGCACATGGCGGCCGTTGCGCACGTCCAGCACTGTGATCTTGATGTCGTCGCCCAGATGGAACGACTGGCCGATCTTGCGCTTGAGCACCATCATCGCAGGAAGTTCACCAGTGACAGATTTCGTAGCGAGGCGACCTGGCTGTAGGCGGCCTGAAGCGCGGTGCTTGCCTGCTGCAAACGGGTGATGGTGGCGGCGATGTCCACGCCTTCATGTGCGCTCAAGCGTTTTTCCAATGTCAGTTTCATGTCTTCGAAGGATTGCTTCTGCAGATCCAGGGAATGGATGCGCGCGCCGGCTTCGGCGGTCAGGTCGGTCATGCCGTTGCCGGCGCCGGTCAAGGTGCCAAGCGCAGTGCGAATGCCTGCGGTGTTGTTGGCGGTCAGCGCCGTTTCCAGCGCCTGCAGGCCGGCAAAGGCCTGGGCAAAGGCTGGGGCGTCGCCTCGCAGGTTGCTGACAACGGTCTGGGAGGACGACAGCGCCACGGTGCGGGATTGCGTGTTGCCATTGTATGTGATCTGGCCGGTTGCCGGATCGAGCACGAAGGCGTCCTTGTCCACGGCCGTGCCGGCAAAGAGCGACTGGCCGTCCAGCCGCTGGTTGGCCAAGGCCAGGAACTGATCGCGCAAATGCTTCACTTCGGTTGCCGCAGCGGCCCGCTCGGCAGCGCCGAGTTGGGCCGAGGATTGTTGCACGGCCAGGGTCTGGGCCCGCACGAGAATCTGCTTCATGCTGTTGAGCGCATTCATGCTGGCGCTCAACCGGGTGCGGGCGGTGTTGATGGCGGCCAGCGATTCGGACACACCGGTCTGCGCATGTCGGATGTCCAGCGAGGTTTTGTAATCCAGCGCCGCCTGTGCCGGGCGTTGGAACCGCTTGCCGGACGAGACCTGGGCGTTGCCTTGGGCCTGGATGTCGAGCTGTTTGCGGATGCCCGCAAGCAGCGAGTCGTAAACGCTGGTGGTGGTGGCGCGCGTGATCATGACGTCACCGGATCAGGCCCATCAGCGAATCGAGCATCGTGTTCGTGCTCTGAATCACTTTGGCCGACGCCTGATAGGCGCGTTGGTATTTCATCATGGCAATCAACTCCTCGTCCATGTTGACGCCGGACACGGCTTGCCGCTGGGCAGCCAGCGAATCGGCCTCGGCCTGCCGGAAGATGCGCCCCTGCTTGGCCGCATCCACATCGGTGCCGTAGCGGATGGCCAGCGTGGTGGCGCGGTTGTGCAGGCTGGCGGCGGCCGTTCCGTCCACGGACACGGCCTTGTCCTGCAAGCCGAAGATGGCCAGCGCCACGGTGTTGTCGCCCGGCGGATGCGCCGATGTGGCCGGATCGATGGCGCCGGCGGCAATGCGATTCGCATCGGCGGCGATGTTCGCATCCAGGGCAATGTTCGAGGCATTGCTGCCATGGAAGAAGGTGTTGATTTCGTAGGCGGCCAGAAAATTGCTGCTGTCGTTGCTGAAGCCGATGGAACCGCCGCCGGTGGCGGTGATGTTCAGCCGCCCTTGGGCATCCACGCTGGCGGTGATGCCGGGCACGGCGTTCAGTTGCGTCGCCACATTGTTCAGGGTGGTGGTTCCGGCGGTGATGTTGATCAGCGTTCCGCCCAGCGGAGTCGGGTTTCCAGTCGCGTCGTAAACATGAACGCGGAAGCTGCCCGTGACAATCTGCCCGGCAAACGGCACCGAAGGATCGGCATTGACCGGGCCGGCCGGATTGGATGCTGCCTGTCCGGCCGTGACCGTCTTGGCCAGCGTCAAGCCGGCGCCGTTCGCGTGCTGCTGGTTGACGGCGAAGATCAGATTGGCCGCGATGCTGTCCACATCGGCGATGTATCCGGCCATTTTCTGGTCGCGCAGGGTCAGCAGGCCGCCGATTTCCCCGCCCTGATCCAATCCTTTCAGCGGCATGTTTGAGCCTTCGAGCACAATGCTTGCAAAGCCCGTGGGGCCGGCGGCGCCACGGGCCAGGTGGCGGGCGGTGCTGTCCTGCACCAGCAGGTCGCCGCCGCGGGTCTGAATGATGAATTCGCTGTTCTGGCCGTTGACGATCTGAATGGGAATCAATTTCGCCAGCTTGTTCACGGCCAGGTCCCGCTGGTCGCGCAGATCGTTGGCCTGGCTGTTGGCGCCGATTTCGTTGGCCGCGATTTGGGTGTTCAACGAAGCGATTTGATCGATGAGCTGATTGGCTTGCGCGAGTTTCTGGTCAATGGCGCCATCGGCGCTCATCTGGGCCGAGACCAGTTGCGAACGCATCGTGGACAGTTCGTTCACGATATCCTGGGCCCGCGCGCGGACGTTGAATCGCTGGGCGGGATCCTGCGGATTGTTGGCCAGTTGCTGGAATCCCTTGAAAAAGGCGTCGAGGTTGGCCGTCAGTCCCGGCGTATCGAGGCTGCCGAACACGCTTTCCACCGAGTTCAGGCCCTGCTCGAGGGTGGTGTAAAAGCTCAGCGACGTGCCGTTGTTCGCTTGTGCGCGCGCCAGAAACGGATCCACCGAACGGGTGACGCTCGACAGCTGCGAACCGCGGCCGAAATTGAAGCCGCCGATGCGTTCGGGCGTGGTCGTGCCCAGCTCGGCCGATTGCCGGGAATAACCGGGTGTATTGACATTGGCAATGTTGTTCGAAGTGACGCGAATGGCTTGTTGCTGCGCCTTCAGCGCCGCCGCCGCGATATTCAGCGAGGCAAAGCTCATGCTGCGCTCCGGGGGCCATAGGTTTGCGGGGTTTCGACCACGCCGATGTGCTGCAGGACGCCGAGACAGACCTCGGCCGCGGCTTTCATATGAATCCGGCTTTCCTCGCTTTGTTCGCGCGCGCGCAGCAGGCGGGCATGCAGCGACCGGCGCAGCGACTGGAGCTCATCCGCCCGGTCGCTCAGCCGGGGGGCGATATAGAGATCAATGAACGCGCCCAGCGGCATGTCTGAATCGGCGCCATGCTGCGCCAGCAGCTCGTGACATTGGGCTTCCATTTCGGCCAGGGCGGCATGCGATTGCGCCCGCAACTCGGCCAGACGGGCGAGCGCTTCGCCATTGAAGGAACGGGCGGCGATCATTTCCTGCTCGGCAATGCGCTCGATATTGCGGGCGCATTCATTCATGTTGCGCAGCAGGCCCGCGAGGATTTCCGCCTGAGCGGGTTCCATAGGCTCCGGGTGCGTTTCTGTCAGCTTTACCATGCGTGCTCCGCCAATGCGTTGATGACAATGCGGCCTGCCACCTTGCGCGCTTCCACCTTGTATTCGCCGCGTTCGATTGCGTCGCGGATTTCCTCGATGCGCTCCAGGCGCACTTCGGGCATGTCGGCCATCATGATTCGCGCTTTTTCACGCAGGGCTGCGGCGTCCGCCACCTTGACCCGGTCGGATACGCCGGAACTGGCGCCCGCTGCGCGTTTGCGTCCTTTTCCTGTGGTTGGCTTGATGCCTGAAGGCCGGTTGGTTCCATTGATGCGCATGTCAGCCCTCCTGGCGCGTCTTGACGGGATGCGCGCCTGTCATTTTTTTATCGCCGGATTCGGGCCTCGCTTGAGGATGAGGGGAGCCCTGGGTGCGGCTGACCTGACGATAGATGGCCTCGGCAATGCCCAGTCCACCTTCTCCCGAAACGGCGTTGGCCACGGCTTGGTCGAACATCGAACCCTGCACGTCCTCGGCGAAACCCGACCGAAGCAAGCCGGAATGGGGCACGGTCTTGCGCATCGCATCCAGCATTTGCTGAATCATCAGAGCCTCAAAGGCGCGGCTGGCGCGCCACAGCTTGGGATCGCGATGGGTGTCGGCATGCGGCTGGACATGGCGGGCCGAGGCCTTGCCGAGTTTGCCGCGCGCCACATCCAGTTCATGCTGGAATGCCGCGCGGTCGCGGATGACCGGCCGCGAAGGGGTGGCGGGCAGGTCGGGCGGCGAGGGATGGCGGCGCATCACCTCGGCGATAACGGTTTCGACCAGGTCTCTCACAGCACCCTCAGTTCCGCATGCAGCGCGCCGGCTGCCTTGATGGCCTGGAGCACGGCGATGAGATCGCTGGGGGCGGCGCCTACCGCGTTCAGCGCATCCACCAATTTGCTCAGGCTGACCTGGCGCGGCAGCACGACGAGTTTGGCTTTCTTTTCCTTCACCGACACGTCGGTGCGATCCACGGTGGTGGTCTGACCGCCCGCAAAAGCGTTGGGTTGCGAGACCTGCGGCGCTTCGGCCACCGACACGCTGATGTTGCCGTGCGCCACGGCCACGGTGTCAATCCGGACTTCGCTGCCCATCACGATGGTGCCGGTGCGTTCGTCCACGACCACGACAGCCGGATGGTCGGTGGTCAGCTCGATGTTCTCCAGCTCGGCGATCAGCGAGACGGCATCGCCGGTCGGGTTTTCCACCCGGATGGAGCCCGCGTTCAGCGCCCGCGCCATCGGGCCGCCGAAATGGGCGTTGATGGCGTCCACCATGCGCTTGGCAGTGATGAAATCAGGATTTCTGAGATTCAGCGTCACATGATCCTGCGCATTGACGAGGCCGTCTGGCGCCGCCCGCTCGATATTGGCCCCGTTGGGGATGCGACCGCTGGTCGGATGTCCCTTGGTGACCTTGGAGGCCTTGCCGCCGGCTGTGAATCCGCCGATGGAGATCGAGCCTTGGGCCATGGCGTAGATTTTGCCGTCGCCGCCCAGCAAAGGAGTGACCAGCAATGTGCCGCCGCGGAGGCTGGAAGCGTCGCCGAGACTGGAGACCGTGACATCCAGTTTCTGACCGGGACGCGCGAACGGCGGGAGCGTTGCGGTCACCATCACCGCTGCGATGTTTTTGGGCTTGGTGCTGGCAAGGCTCAGATCCTTGTTGTCACGCAGGCTGACGCCCAACCGTTCCAGCATGGACAGAATGCTGAACACCGAGAAACGCGCATTGGTGGAGTTGTCGCCGGTGCCGTTCAGGCCCACCACCAGACCGTAGCCGATCAGCGCGTTGTCCCGCACGCCTTCCACATCCGCCAGATCCTTGATGCGCTCGGCTTGGGCCGGGGCGGCTGCGGCCATGAGGAGCAGGGCGAGAATCGAGAGCAGGGTCTTTTTCATGATTGCCTCCATCATGCCGTCAGAATGGCCAGATCTGGTCCAGGGTGCGGCTCAGCCAGCCCTCGTGCGCGACCGTGGCCAGTTCGCCGCCGCTGCCGTAGGTGATGGTGGCCTGGGCGATCTTCGAGGAGGCGATGGTGTTGCTCGGGCTGATGTCCACCGGCCGCACCACGCCGGTGAAGGTCAGCACCTGCGGCTGCTGGTTGATCGTGAACTGGCGGCGACCGACGATGCGCATATTGCCGTTCGGATACACCTTGGTGACCACCGCCGTGACGCTGGCGGTCAGCACGTCCGAGTTGTTCGTCGAGCCGGAGCCGTCGAAGTTGTGCTTGTTGGTCAGGCTGAGGTCGCCCTTGGGGCTGACCGGCTTGTTGCCCAGCGCGTTGCCATAGTCCAGATTGAAACCAAAGCTGGTGGAGCGGTCGGATTTCTTGCTTTTCTTCATGCCGAGGGAGCGCGTGGCATGCACGTTCTCGGACACCAGCACGGTGATCAGGTCGCCCACGCGGTGCGCCTTGGTGTCGGCAAACATCGAGGCGCCGTCGCCCCAGAGCGAGCCCGTCCGGCGGCTGTGAGCGCGTTCGTCCACATGCGACAGGGCCTGTTCCACTTCTTTTGCATGCTTGTCTTCGGTGACCGAACGCACGCTCGGCATGCAGGCCGAGAGCATCATTGCGGCGAGCAACAGGATTCCGGCAGAGCTTCGCATTATACACCTCCCAGTTCGACCCGAACCGTGTGCGCATCCAGCACGCGGGCCTGGATGATCCGCTTGCTGCGCAGGTTCCGGACCTGGACGAATTCGCCGGCGTTGGCCGAGCGCAACGCCTTGCCCAATGCGGTGACGCGCACGCCGCCCTGGCTGGCCAGAATGGTCACCTCGCGGCCGCGCTGGATCAGCGGCAAGCGGCGCACGGCGGTGGAGGAGACGACTTCGCCCCGGACGATGGGGCGGCTGACGCGCATGCCGGCCAGATCCGCAGGCCTCTGCCACCAGCGGCCCATGCGCCCGGCGATGTCGGTGCGCTGGATCGTCAGCATGGACGGCGAAAGCACCGTGCGCGCCGGGATGTCTTCGCGGGCGACGACCGCCCTAGCCCACCAGTGAACGCGCACCGGCACATACCAGCGACGCGTGTGCGATCCCCGCCCCTGTTCGGCGGTCAGAAAGAGTTGCGCCGGGTGTCCGCGCAACGATGGCAAGGACCAGCGTGCAGCGCCCCGCGTGTCCGGCCATCGTTGCACGGAAATCAGTTCCGCGCGGGCGCCCGCCACGACCACGCCGCGGTCGAAGAAGGCATGCAACGAACGTTCCAACGCCGCATCGGCGGCGTGGGCGCCCGGCGCGAACAACGCCAGTGCGGCGAGCATGATCAGTGCGCGCCGCATGTCCCGTTACCTCCGGATGTTGTTGGCGGCCTGAAGCATTTCATCGGCCGCCTGAATGGCCTTGGAATTCATCTCATAGGCGCGTTGCGCCGCGATCAGGTTCACCATCTCGTCCACGGCGCTCACATTGGATTGCTCCAGCGCGCCCTGTTCGATGGCGCCGATGCCGTTCGAGCCCGGCGTGCCGGCGATCGGTGCGCCGCTGGCCTGGCTTTCCTGGAACAGGTTCTGACCGATGGCCGTGAGGCCGCCGGGATTGGCGAAATCGGCGAGCTGGATTTGGCCCAGCGTGGTGGTGGTGTTCCCCGGTTGCACGGCCGACACAGTGCCATCGGCCGAGATGGTGATGGACAATGCATCGCTGGGCACGGTGATGGAAGGCTGGAGGGGGTAACCATCCTGGGTCACGATCTGGCCCAGACTGTTGATGCTGAACGATCCGGCCCGCGTATAGGCCAGTTCGCCGCTGGGCAGCTGCACCTGGAAGAAACCGCGCCCCTGAATGGCCATGTCCAGCGAATTGCCTGTCTGCTGGAAGCTGCCTTCGGTGAAGATACGGCTGATGCCGGCGGTGCGCACGCCAAGGCCCACCTGCGTGCCGTTCGGCACCTCGTTGCCGGCGCCGTTCTGAGAACCGGGCGCCTTGACCTGCTGGTACATCAGATCCTGAAAGCTGGCGCGGGAGCGCTTGAAGCCGGTGGTGTTGACGTTGGCCAGATTGTTGGCAATCACATCCACTTTCAGCGCTTGCGCGCTCATGCCCGTTGCGGCCGTCCACAGTGATCGCATCATGACGGATTCCTCCTGTTATCCCTGCACGCGACCCACCTGCTCGGAAAGCAGGCCGGCGACGTGGTTGTATTGTTCAATCAGTTTCATCAGACCATGGTGATTGCGCGTGATGGTCATCATTTCAACCATGGCCATCACGCTGTTGACGTTCGAGCCGGTGATCTGGCCCTGATGCACGGCGACATCCGCGCCCGCCGGTTCTGTGTTGGAAGCCGGCGTGAAGATGCGCGCATGGCCGATCCGTTGGACTTTTGACGCATCCTGAATCCGGACGACGCCCAGGCTTGTGACCCGTTGTTTGTTGACGAACAGGTTGCCGTTGTTGTCGGCGTCCAATTCGCCGGGCGGCAGCGTGATGGGCGCATCCGTGCTATCGAGCACCGGTTTGCCGTCCATCGTCAAAAGATTGCCGTTGCCATCCAGCTTGAAATTGCCGGCGCGGGTGTAGGCGATCTTGCCGGGCGCGACCATGACCTTGAACCAGCCATTCCCGACGATGGCGAAATCCAGGGGGTTGCCGGTCGGATGCGGCGTGCCCGGCGTCAGATCCACAAAGGAGGCGCCTTCGCTGGCATAGGCGCCGGGAGTGATGCGATGGTGGGTGTAGAGAGCCAGCTTGTTGGTGAGGGTGGTGCGAAAGGCCATGTGGCTGCCGACAAAGCCCGGCGTGGTCGCATTGGCCAGATTGTGCGCCACCACGTCCATCTTCTTTTCGGCCGTCTGGCCGGCAACGCCGGCAATGAAGAATCCTGTCTGCATCACAACTCCCTGATTCGACTCGGTTCACCGACAGGTAACGCAAGAGCAATGCCAGTTCGTGGAGGTGGAAAAGATCCCGGTTTTCTCACGACTTGGGAGCGCCGGACGGCTCGGGTTCTGATGCCGCCGGCATTTTTTGCCGGCGGGCGCGGGCCATTTTTTCCGCCAGTCTGGCATCGGTGGCATAGAGAAATGCCAGCAGTTCAGCGACCAACTGCCAGGCCTCTTCCGGAATCTCCTGACCCGGAGGCACCCGCGCCAGCAGCCTTGCCAGCGTGTCATCCTTGTGGATATGGATGCCTTCCTGACGGGCGATGTCCAGAATACGCCGGGCGATTTCCCCGAAGCCTGCAGCCAGCACCTTGGGCGCGCCGCCTGTCGCCGGGTCATATTCCAGCGCTACGGCGGCCTCGCGACCGCGATCGTTGGGTTCTTTCGGCGGTTTCGGCGGCTTCATGCCCGGCGTTCCGTGCCGGGAATCACGTCGCCATCCGGCCATTCGGCGTGCATGCTGCCGTTCAGTTGCGGATGACGCTGCCGTTGTTCGTGCAACCAGTGCGTGAAGTCTTGTCCGAGTTGCGGGGCATGCCCGGCCTGAGGAGCGAACAGCGTCAGCGACCAGGCGACCGCCGGGTCATGCTCGCCGACCAGGCGAAACAGCACGGGGCCGAGCTGCGGCAAATCCAGTCGGCCGGACAGGCGGAAGCCGCTATCAAGGGCATCCCGCACGATCAAGCCGCGTGCATTGCCTTGCTCGTCGCGCAACAGCAAATGGCGTTCGCCGGGTTGCACCGTCCACGGCAGTCCCGACATGGGCAGAGGGGTGTTCGCGTCGCTACGGATGGCAGTCGGCGCATGTGAGGTCGGGGAGGGGTCGCCTGCCCGTGCGATTGTTGCGTCCTGCTTGCCGGCGGTGGATGCGCCATCCCGTGACGCGGGACGACCGGTCGTTCTGGCTTGCCGGCCAAGGGCCTGTTCCAGTTGCTCGGCTAGAATGCGGGCGGCTTCGGATTGCCCCAACAGACGCAGGCGGGCCGGCATTCCGCGATCCATGACCTGCAACCAAACCTGACCGGACGGCTCGGGCATGTCCGGAGGCCATTCGGCTTGCAGGGTCGTTCCGGGGAGGGAGACCGTGACGGTGCCGGGCGTCCCCGAACTCCGGATTGTGGCTGGCAGTAGCGAACCGTTGGGCCAGGGCAGGCGCATCGGCCGGACGTTTGCGCCGCCGGTCGGGTTCGCGGGCGCGATCCGCGTGACCTGGAGCGCGAACGGGCCGGAGGGCACGGACTTATGCGGCCGCCCGTCGGTCGTGCAGCTTCAGCATCAAACGCACCTTGGCCAGCGGGATGTTTTCGCGAACGGCGATATCCTCGGCCTTGTAGCCTTCCCGGTGCAGACGCAGGACGCGGGTGAGCGATGCGGCGCTGGCGCTGTCGGTCGAAGCGACCTGTTCGGACGACGCCGGCTTCGGGCGCGGAGATTCCGGCGCGCCCGATGCGGATGCGACGCGCTGTTCCTTGGGCATGATGCGCCCAGTTTGCGATGGTTTGCCGGTCTTTGCCGGCGCCGCATGGGCCTGCGAGGCCTCAATCCGTCGGATATAGCTCATGACCTGCTCCATATGGGCCAGCGCCGTGTCGAGTTGCTCGGCAGTGTTGCGAAGCAGGGCCTCCACTTCGCGTTGGCGGCGCGAGGCGCGCGCCCACATCAACCACAGCCCGGCGATGGCTGCAATCATCAGCGCATCGAGCGCCATGTTCAGGGTGTCGGCATGCATCCAGGCGTTCATTCAATCCTCCTTGTCCAGTCCCATCAGGCCGCGCAGGCGCAGCACCATCTGGGAGTGGATCTGCGATACGCGGGACTCGGTGAGCCCGAGCACCAGCGCCACTTCCTTCATGTTCAGTTCCTCGTAGTAGTAGAGCGTGAGCAGCACGCGCTCGCGGGCTGGCAGCCGTTCGATGGCGTCCGCCAGGCGTTCGGCGAACAGATGCAGGGCGGTGCGGGTTTCCGGCCGGTCGTTCGGGTCGCCTTCGAACGTTTCGAGTATATCCATCTCCTCTCCGTCATGCGGTTTGGGCAGGTCGTCGAAATACACCACGCTCATCCCGCGCACCTGTTCCAGCCGCTGGCGATATTCCTCGAGCGAAATGCCCAGGTGAGCGGCGACCTCGGCATCCTCGGCCGGACGGCCGTGGCGCTGTTCCAGCTCGAGCAAGGCCTGCTGCATCTGGCGCGAGGATTCACGCAGGGTGCGGGGCATCCAGTCGAACTGGCGCAGATAATCGATCATTGCGCCGCGCACGCGGAAGGAAACGAAGGTCTTGAACTGCACGTCGCGTTCCGGGTCGAAACGCTGGGCGGCATCGAGCAGGCCCAGCACACCGGCGTCCACCAGGTCGTCCAGCTCCACGGAATCGGGCACGCGCCGTCGCAATTGATCGGCATGGTAGCGGATCAGCGGCAGGTATTCGGCGAGCAGTTGTTCGGCCTGCTGCCGTTCCTCGCAGGGCGTGGCCTGATATGCGAGCGTCATGAATGCTTCTCCCGGCCGCTGTCGGAATCGGGATTCGGCAGCAGCTCGTTGAGCCAGGCCAGGAGCCCGCCCATCCAAGCGCCGCCCGCGGTGAGGATGGCGGTGCGATACAGGCCGTCGGCCAGTTCAAGCCGGAACAAAAGCGCAATGACGAAGCCGATTGTGCATCCGATGACTGCGCCACAGGCTGCGGCTTGTCGCGTGCTCATGCGGAAGCCCTCCTTGGTTCATCGGCGGTCATGGCATCGCTCAGCGCGTGCTGCCAGAAGAAACGCAGGCCGCCGCGCGCTTCGTCCCGGGGCTGTTTCAGCACGGCATCCAGCGTGCGTTCCAGCGCGCCGGGCATGTCGGCGCCGGGCGTCATCAGGCGTTGCGATTGAATGGCATGGCCGACGTTTTCGGATGCCGGCGCATGCCCCACATATTCCAGATGCACATCGAGATAACGATCGGCGACCGACAGCAGCCGGCGGAAGGTGATCTGCGCATCCAGCTCGCCGGCCTGATTGACCGCCACCATGAAACGGTGCATGTCGCGCTGGCGCGACAGCACCTTGATCAGCGCATAGGCGTCGGTCAGCGAGGTGGGATCGGGCGTGAGCACAACCAGCGCCTGTTCGGAGGCGGACACGAAGTACAGCACGTTGTCGCCGATACCGGCGGCGGTGTCGACGAGCACCAGATCGTATTCAGGGCCCAGATCGGCCAATTCGTCGAGCAGGATGCGCTGTTGATCCGGCGACAGACGGGTGAGGCTGTGCAAGCCGGAGCCGCCGGGCAGCACGTCAAAACCGGAACCCGTCCGCACCAGCACCTCCTTCAGGGGCGTTCCAGCTTCCACCACTTGCTGAATGGATGCCGTGGGCGAGATGCCGAGCATTACGTCCACATTGGCGAGTCCCAGATCGGCGTCCATCAGCAGCACGCGCTGTCCCTGGCTCGCGGCCCGGGCGGCCAGATGGACGGAAAACATGGTCTTGCCGACGCCGCCCTTGCCGCTGGTGACGGCAATGACGCGCGGCGGACGGGAGGACATCCGACGATCCATCATGCCAGTCCTCCCTGCGCCACGTGGCTGGCCAGCAAGCTGGTCAGCGCGCGCGGCGTCAGCAGGCCGACACCCTCGGCGGCGTCCTGCCCGTAACCGCAGCAGGACAGCGCCATGCCCGAAGCTCCGGCCCAGTTCACGAGCTTTCCAATCATGCAGGTTTCGTCCACTTTGGTGAACGCCAGTTCTGCGGCGTTCAGGTCGGTTGCGGCATCCATCAGTTTCATTCCGTCACTCTCGTCCATCGTGGCCGGCATCACGAGCCAGCGCCGGTTGGGTTTCAGGGCGTCCCAGAGTCGGCGTTGCCGTTTGAGCGAGGCGCGGCACCCCGGGCTCCAGCCCTCGCTATCCACTAGCACCAATCGTGCCGATTCCAGTTTGTGTTCGATATCGGGCACCTGAGATGGCTGCCGCAACGGCGCGACAGGCACGCCCAGCACCTCCGCATAGGCGTTCAGCGTTTCCAGTCCGCCCATGCGTTCGGTATCGGTGGTGACGAACGCCACCGGCACGCCCCGCAGGCTGTACCAAGTGGCCAGCTTGGCAGCGAGCAGCGTTTTGCCACCGCCGGCGGGGCCGGTCAGCAGAATGACCTCGCGCCGGCGGCCGGGACGCGGCTTTTCACCCCATGACAGAATCTGTTCGGCGACCGGCGAGCGCTGGGCAAAATCCGCTGCCATGTCTGCGGCGAGGTCGGGATTGACACCCAATCGCACCAATTGGTCAAAAGCCTGACGGGCGCCATCGTCCGACAGACAGGCGCGAAGTGCATCCGCCTCCTGCCGGCTCAAGCCGGAAATCAGCCGTTCCAGGCGCTTCATCGAGGCTTCCAGAAGCCGGTGTTCCTGCTCCGTGGCATCGTTGCGGGTGATGTCGGCAGTCGCGGGTTCCGCATCCAGTGCCGCATGCACCTGCCAGATGGTTTCGCTGTTGCCGTTGACCTTCCGCTGCCGATCCAGAATGACCGCATCGGGTCCGAGCTCCCGGCGCACGAGCGCCAGCGCCTCATGCAGGCGAGGGGCGGTGAATACGCGCACCTGCATTGCTTATACTCCCACCTGCTCCAGCGGCCGGATGGTCACGTTCGACGGCACTTCGGCAATGGACAGCACCGCCACCCGCGGCAATACGCGGCGCAGCGCCTGGGACAGCGCCGGCCGCAGGGCGGGCGAGGTGAGCACCACCGGCGTGTCCATGTCCTCATGGCGGGAGATGGCGTCGTTCAGATTGGACACCAGGCGCTGCCAGTGCTGGATGTCCATCGGCAGCGTCGTGGCGCCGCCGGTTCCGGCCAGCCGCTCGCCCATTTCCTGCTCCAGCGCCGGATGCAGCGTGAAAGCGCGCAATTCGCCGCGCTCGTTCAGATAGGGCTGCACGATGGCGCGGCCGATGCGCAGGCGCACCCGCTCCACCAGCGCATCCACATCCTGTTCTCCCCGTGCATCGGCCAGGGTTTCGAGAATCGCCATCAGATCGCGAATCGGGGCCCATTCAGCCAGCAAACGCTGCAGCACATTCTGCAACAGCCCCGGCGACACCTGCGAGGGCACCATTTCCTCGATGATGCGCGGATAACGCTCGGCCAACCCGTCCAGCAGTTCCTGCACCTGCGCGCGATCGAGGATTTCGTGCGCATGCTGGCGCAGCAATTCGGTGATATGGGTGACGATGACGGTGGCGGGCTCAACCACTGTATATCCGGCCAGTTCCGCCTGTTGACGCCGATCCTGCTCGATCCACAGGGCCGGCAGGCCAAAGGCCGGTTCCTGGGTCGGGATGCCGTCCACGGGTTCGGTGGTGTGCTGGCTTTCCAGCGCCAGCAGGTTGCGGGGACGGATTTCGCCGCGGCCGATTTCGGCGCCGCGCACCAGCACCCGGTAATCGCCGACGCCCAGTTGCAGGTTGTCCTTGATATGCACCGGCGGCAGCACAAAGCCGATTTCGCGCGCAATCTGCCGGCGTACGGCCTGCAGGCGGTCGAGCAGGCCGCCGTCGCGGCCGGATTCCACGAGATCGATCAAGCCGTAACCCACCTCCAGTCGGATCGGATCCACGGCCAGCAACTCGGACAGCGATTCGGTCTGTTCGCCGGCGGCGGGTTCGGCTTCCGGTTCGGTCTCTTCGGCGGTTGCCGTTTCCGATTCGGCGCTGTGCAGATACCAGGCGGAGGCGCCCAGCGCCAGCGACAGCAGCAAAAAGGGCACGAAGGGCAGGCCCGGCACCAGCGACATCAGCAGCAACGCGCCCGCGCCCACCATGTGCACGCGCGGGTTCTGCGTGAACTGGCGCGACAGCTCAGTGGGGAGCATGGCCTCGCCGCCGGCGCGGGTGATGATGATGCCGGCGGCTGTGGAGATGACCAGTGCCGGAATCTGCGACACCAAACCATCGCCGACGGTGAGAATGCTGTACACGTCCACCGCGTCGCTCATGCTCATGTGTTGCTGCATGACGCCGATGACCAGGCCACCGAAGATGTTGATGGCGGTGATGATGAGGCCGGCGATGGCGTCGCCGCGCACGAACTTGCTGGCGCCGTCCATCGCGCCGTAGAACTCGGCCTCGCGGGCGATGGCGTCGCGGCGCGCCCGCGCCGTCTTGTCGTCAATCAGGCCGGCGTTCAAATCGGCATCGATGGCCATCTGCTTGCCCGGCATCGCATCCAGGGTGAAACGCGCGGCCACTTCGGCGATACGGGTGGAGCCCTTGGTGATGACGATGAAATTGATGAGCACCAGAATCAGGAAGATGATCAGGCCCACCACCGTGTTGCCGCCCACCACGAACTGACCGAAGCCCTCGATCACATGGCCGGCGGCGGACGGGCCTTCCTGCCCATGCAGCAGAATCAGGCGGGTCGTGGCCACGTTCAGCGCCAGCCGGAACAGGGTGGTCAGCAGCAGCAGCGACGGGAACACCGAGAAATCCAGCGGCTTCAGCACATAGATCGATGTCAGAAGAATGACGATGCCGATGGTGATGTTGGTGGCCAGCATGACATCCATCAGCCAGGTGGGCATCGGCACCATCATGATCAGCAACACGAGCAGCACGCCCACGGCCAGCATCACGTCCGTGTGCCGTCCGAAACGTTGGAGTGTCAGTGCCGCCGCTGCCTGCATGGCGTCTCCTTATGCCTTGCCGTGCAGGCGGAAGATCTCCGCCAGGATCACGGCCACGGCTTCGTAGAGTTCGGCGGGGATCTCATCGCCCACCTTGACGCTTCTAAACAAGGATCTTGCCAACGGCTTGTTTTCGCGGATGGGGATGTGATGCTCGCGGGCGATGGCGCGGATTTTTTCGGCCACCTTGCCGCGACCCTTGGCCAGCACGCGCGGCGCGCCGCCTTCCTCGGGACGATAGGCCAGCGCCACCGCGATATGGGTCGGGTTGGTGATGACCACGTCGGCTTTCGGCACATCGGCCATCATCCGGCCTCGCGCCTGCTCCTGCTGGATCTGGCGGATTTTCGCCTTCAGTTGCGGATCGCCCTCGGTCTCCTTGTATTCGTCCTTGACCTCTTTCTTGGACATGCGCAGCCCCTTGGCGTGTTCCCAACGCTGGTAGAGCACATCGGCCAGGGCGATGAAGAAGAAAACGAGCGCGCACAGCGCGGCCACATGCAGCGATCCCGATGCTGCCAGCGAGGCAATCGCGCGCGGGCCGACATGGCCGGAAGCAATGATGACCGGCAACAGATCGCGCAGCACGGCGCCGCAGGCCACCGCGATCAGCGTCAGTTTCAGCAGCGATTTGACAAACTCGGCCAGGCCCTTGGTGGAAAACAGCCGTTTGAGGCCGGCAAGCGGGCTGATTTTCTCCAGCTTCGGCTTCAAGGGTTCGAACGAGAAGACCGGGCCGGAAATCAGGAACGAGGCCAGCATGCCAAACACCAGCATTGGCAGCACGATGGGCAACACGATGCCGGCCATGTCCAGGCCGAGGCTGGCGATCAGGGTCTGCATGCCGGGCGCGTCCGGGCGCAACTCCTCGGGCGAGGCGCCAAGATAATGACGCATGAGTTGCATCATGCGGCTGGCGCACCAGGCGCCGATGCCTGTCACGCCCAGCCCCGCCAGCACCAGAAAGGCGATGGCGGTCGAAGGCTCGCGGCTGACCGGAACCTGGCCCTTCTTGCGCGCGTCCTCGAGTTTTTTTGGGGTCGCCTCTTCGGTTTGCTGGGATTTGTCCTGTTCGTCCGGCACCGCGCAGGCCTCCTAGGCGCCGTTCAGCAGGCGCAGGAATTCCGGCACGAACCGGCCGGCGCCGCGAAAGCCTTCGTGCGCCAGGTGCAAAAAGGCCGGCAGGGCCAGCGCGAAGGCGAACAGGCCCAGGCCGATGGTCAGCGGGAAGCTGACGAAGAAAATCTGGATTTGCGGCACGGCGCGCGAGAGCAGGCCCAGCGCCACATAGGTGAAAAGCAGCAACAAAAGCACCGGCGCCGCCAGCCGCAGCCCCAGCGCGAACATGGCGGCGGCGGCATCGTTCAGCGCCTGCCATCCCGCGCCCGACCACGGATGGCCGATCGGCAGCACCCGAAAGGAATCAGCGATGGCGGCGAGAAACGCATGGTGTCCGCCGGCTGTCATCCACACTAGCATGGCCAGGACCACCGCCAGTTGCCCCACCAGCGACACCTGCGACTGGCTGACCGGATCCATGATGTTGGCGATGCTGATGCCCATCTGGTAGCTCATCAGTTGTCCAGCCAGTTGCACGGCGGCGAAGACCAGTTGCGCCAGCATGGCCAGCATGGCGCCCAGGATGATTTCCTGGCCCGCCAGCACCGCCAGCGCCACGGGCGATAGCGGCATGGCCGGCGCCAGCGGCCGCGCCACCGGATACATCAGGATGGCCAAAAGCGCCATCAGGCCGATCTTGACCTGCGGGGGCACGAGCTGGTGGCCCAGCACGGGCAGGAACATCGTCATGGCCGAAACGCGCAGCAGGATCAAAAAGGCCGCGACCACATCGGCCAGTTCGGGAACAAAGGGCAGGGGCGGATTCACGCGCTGTGCGAGGCCGCTACCGCAAGAGGCCCGGGATGGACTCCAGCAGCCGGCGGGTGAACGTGACCATGGTGCGCGTCAGCCACGGCGCGGCGATGACCATGCAGGCGAACACGGCGATGATTTTCGGCACGAAGGTCAGCGTCATTTCCTGGATCTGGGTCACGGCCTGAAACAGCGAGATGGCCACGCCCACGATGAGCGCCACCGCCAGCATCGGCAGCGACAGCCACAGCACCATGCGCAGCGCTTCCGTGCCAAGGTGAACAACGGCATCCGGGTTCATGCCCGGCTGTGAAGCAAACCGCGGGCCAAGCGACGGACGACTGGGGTTGCGACTTATCCGTTCAGTAATGCGTCCAGAGTGCTGACCAGTTGCTGATGCGTGAAGGGCTTGCCGAGGAAGGCATCGGCCAGGCCTGCCGTCTCCTCGACGCCATAGCCGGAGGCCAGGATGATGGGCACTTCTTCACGCAGCGCCTTCATTCGGCGGCAGGCTTCGGCGCCGTTCATGCGTGGCATGTTCATGTCCATCAGTACCAGCGCCAGTTCGTCGCGGTGGCGCTCGAATGCATCGAGTCCGGCTTGTCCGTCCTCGGCGGTGATAACCTTCAGCCCCAGCCGGGAGAGGATGCCGGACGCCACTTCGCGCAGCACTGGCTCATCGTCCACGACCAATGCCTTGCCGGAAAAGCATGCTGGATGTCCGGCTTCTGCGGACTCGCTGTGCATATCGGAGGCCGGTTCGGCGGCCGGGAACAGGATGCGGAAGGTGCTGCCCCGGCCGGGTTCGCTCTCCAGATGGATGGCTCCCCCGTGCTGATCCACGATGCCGAGCAGCGCGCTCATACCCAGGCCGCGGCCAGTGCGCTTGGTGGTGAAGAAGGGCTCGAAGAGGCGCCGGCGGGTTTCAACGTCCATGCCGCAGCCGTCGTCGGACACCTCGATAAAGACATAGGAGCCTTCGGCGTGATCATGGCCGTTGATGCATTGGGCAAGGAATTCGCGATCTGCCTGCATGACTCCGGTTCGGATACGAATATGCCCCACCTTGTTCCCGATGGCCTCGTTCGCGTTGGTGATCAGGTTCAGGATAATCTGCTCCACTTGCGCTTCGTCGGCTTCGATGAGCGGCAGCTCCTCGGACAGTTCCATCTCCAGTTGCACCTGCTTGCCGAGCGAGACCTCGATCATGCTGGCGATGTCGTAAACAGCCGTATTCATATTCAATGGCTCAGGTGAGCGCGATCCCTTGCCCGCATAGGCCAGCATTTGGGCGCAAAGCGTGCTAGCCCGGCGACAGCTGACTTCGATTTTTTTCAGGTTTTCACTGGCGGGCGAGCCCTTCTCCATTTTCATTCGAGCCAGTGATGCATTGCCCATGATCCCGGCCAGGATGTTGTTGAAATCATGGGCGATACCGCCAGCCAGCACGCCGAGGCTCTCCAGCCGCTGGGCATGTTCGATCTGCTGCTGCTGCTGCTGCAGGCGTTCCGTAATGTCGCGAGCTACGATGGTGATCCGGGAGGATGAAGGATCATAGGATGGTTTTGCCGTTAGTTCCAAGGTAATGCGCTTGCCATCTTTGCGCACAGCTTCGACTTGCCGAACCTGACCATTTGCAAAGCGCGGCGTTCCGGCAAGAAGATCATCAGACATCCATCGATCATGCTCCATCCGGGATTCTTCGGGCACCAGCACTCGAACCGGCTGGTTGCGTAGTTCAGGATATCGGTATCCAAAAACGTGGTAAGCTGTCGGGTTTGCATAACGAATGATTCCATTCATGTCGATGCTCAGGATGGCATCGGCGGCCTGCTCCAGCGCAGCGCGATATTCCTGTTTCCGGATGCTCAGTTCCCGATTCTTGCGCTCCAGGGATAGAATGAGGGCAAACACCTCGGCGGCGGCCGCAAGTAGCATCTCTTCGTGCTTTTTCAGCTGTTTTCCCGGTGCCAGATACAGATTCAGCACTCCCACGACGTTGTCTTGATGACGTAACGGCAAGGCACATTGCCCATGCTCGTTTACGCATTCAAAACAGGCTCCATGGGAAGTGTCCACTCGCGGTGTCTGTAATGGACGTTCTTGCACCAGCGCCTGCCCGCACAGGCATTCTTTTGGCCGCACCACCATGCAGCGTTTTTGAATACTTTCCGGTAGCCGGTGATGGGCAACAAGATGAAGATTGCCATCTTTTTTGATGAAGACAGCAGCACGATCCTCGGCTTGGAGGAATGGAAGCTTCAGCAATTCCCGGAGCATGCTATCCAGCGTCGCCTCAAGCGATGAGCCTGAGGCGGCAGCCTGCAATAGCGGCACTAGTATTGTTTCTGAGGGCATCATTGAAAGCTTTTCAGCAATGATGCCGTTACCAGATGCCACCCGTCAACCAGCACGAACAGGATGATTTTCAAGGGGAGCGAAATCATCACCGGCGGAAGCATCATCATGCCCATGCTCATCAGTACGCTGGCCACCACCATGTCCAGCACCACGAAGGGAATGTAGATCAGAAAGCCGATTTCGAAAGCCGTGCGCAGCTCGCTGATGACGAAAGCCGGAATCAAGGCATGCAGCGGGGTGGCATCCGGGCTTTCGGGTCGGGGCAGGCGGGCGGCGTGCAAAAAGAGCTTCAAATCGTCTTCGCGGGTCTGACGGATCATGAAGCGGCGCAAGGGTTGTGTGGCGCGTTCCAGTGCGGTTTTCTGGCTGATTTCCTCATTCAGGTAGGGTGTGAGCGCGGTTTCGTCAATTTTTTGCCATACCGGCATCATGATGAACATGGTCATGAACAGCGCCAGCCCGATGAGGATCTGGTTCGGCGGCGTTTGCTGCGTACCCAGCGCCTGTCGAAGGAAGGCAAACACCACGAGAATGCGGGTGAACGAGGTCATCAGCACTAGAATGGACGGCGCCAGCGCCAGCACCGTCAGCAGCGCCAGCACTTTCAGGCCGGTGACCCAGTCTTCCGGGTTGTCCGAACCTTCCAATGCGATGCTCAGTTTGGGAACCTCGGCGGCAGCGGCATGATCCACGCCGAGCGCCAATGAGCCGAACATCAGGCCTGCCGGGATGGCGGCCAGCCAGTAGCCTGGCAGACGGTTCATGATTCGGTTTTGGCGCCCGCATCCACCATGGGCGGGCAATCGCGGGCATTGGCGGCAACATCAGTCGCAGGCGTTGCATCGTCCGGTGCCGGATAATGGCCCAGTGCGGTCAAGCCCTGAGGCGAGATGCCCACCAACCACCGCCGACCGCCGGCTGCCAGTTCCACCACGCCGTGGCGTGCATCCAGGGCGCAACGGCCGGTCACGCGCAGATTCGCATCTGCTGCGCCGCCGGGCATGCGCTGTTGCACCCGCTTCAAGAGCCAGACCAGGCCAGCGAACAGCCCCAATACGGCGGCCAGTGCAGCCAGCGATTGCAGCAGCAGGGTCAGAAAATTGGCGCTCATCGCAATATTGGAATCAGGCCAGCGTCTGGATACGGTCGCCGGCGGACAGCACCTCGATAATGCGGACGCCGAGCTTGCCGTCGGCGGAAACAATCTCGCCGCGCGCGAAGGCGCGTCCGTTGGCGCAAATCTCCACCGGCGCACCGGCTTCCTTTTGCAGATCTACCACCGTGCCGCGGCCCAGCCGGGCCACTGCATGCAGCGGCAGTTGCACCCGCCCGAGTTCCACGCTCACTTGCAGCGGGATGTGCATGATGCTTTCCAGATTGGGGGCGTTGGCCGAGGGCGTTTCGGCAGTGTTCGTTCCTGATTCGGGGTTCCGGGTGTCGGCTTCGCTCATGATGCGCCTCCTTGGATTCGGGATGGGGTGCCGGACGAAGCGTCGTTGATCGGCTCGATGATTTCAGCGGCCAGCCAGCCATCCTTTTGGCCGGCGACTGCCCGGAAGGCGGGCAATTCGTCAATCCATATCTCCAGCGGATCGTTTTCGCGACGGTTCAGCGGCAAGTGATCGCCGGGCTTCAGCGAGAGAAACCGGCGAACGTTCATGGGGATGCGGCCAAGCTCCAGCCTCAAGGTGACCGGCGTGGGGGCCAGCGCCCGGAGCAGGGCATGACTCCATTCGGGATCGTCGTTTCCAGGGTCGCTGGCGCCGTCGTCGCGCAAGCGCTCCAGAATGGGGTCCAGAAAGGCGCGCGGAAAATGTAGGCCGATTTCGCCTTCGAGCTCGCCGATCTTGATGCGATGCACGGCGCTGAAGCAGGCGGCTTCGGGCGTGGCCACGCCCAGAAACTGGGGATCGGTGTCCATGCGTTTGAGCACGAAATCCATCGGGAACACCGGTTGCCAGGCATCTTCCATCATGTGTTCGATGTCCGTGGACAACTGCTTGCGGCACAAACGATCCTCGACCGGCGACAGGGTTTCGGCATCCGGCGGCGCCTCGCCCTGGCCGCCCAGCAGCGCATCGACATAGGCCACCGCCAGCGGAATGGTTACGCGCACCAGCATCAGGCCGAGACCGGAGTTTTCATAGACCAGATACAGCGCCGGGTGTTCGGCGTTGGTGATGTCGCCATATCGGGTCACTGTAGCCTCGTCGAGCGCAATGTCGCACTCCATCTGGAAACGTTCCTGCCATCGCTCGTTCAGGATTTCCGAGAACCGATCCTGCACGCTGCCGAACAGTGGGAAACGATCCGGCCCTTCCGGGCCTTGCGCGCCGAAACGGAATGGCTCGACATGTTCCGGTTGCGGCAGGGGCGGCAGCGAGGCGAACAGGGCTTCGGCCGATTCATGCGGCGCGACCTGTTGCATCAGCGCCGCCACCTCTTCGGGCTCCAGCACCGGCCCTTCGTCCGGAGGCATGTTGTCCGGAGTTGGCGTGGGGCCGGGGCCGGGTTGCCGGGATTCGTCCGTCATTGCGACACGAAATCGGTGAAGTAGAGGGTTTTGACCGGCTTGCCGCCGACCGCATGGTTGATGCGGTAAACCAGCTCTTCCTTCAGCGCATATTTCCCTTGCGGCGTGCGGATGTCCGCGAATTTCTTGCTGGAAAGCAGGGTGATGACGAGATCATTGATCTTGGCCTTGTTGGCCTCGATCTTGGCTTTTGCCTCCTCGTTGCGGAGCGCCAGCTTGATCTTGGTGCGCAGGAAACGGCTGGTGTCCGTATCCGCCAGATTGACCGTGATGTTGTCCAGATCCATCAGCACCGGCGGCTTGCCGGAATCGTCCTCGGCTTCGGGGATGGTGGCATCCTCGCTTTTGGCCGCCTGCGCCGTCTGGGTTGCGGCGGGTTGTTGTTGCTTGAGTTGCATCAGCTCCCAAGCGATAAAGCCGCCCACGCCCAGGAGCAATACGAGCAGCACCAGATTGATGATGGGCAGCAGACCGCCGCCGGATTTCTTTTCCTGTTCCTGTGCTTCCTTTTCGTCAGCCATGGTTTGCTCCATTGATGTCGTTGTTCGTCCCGCGCGGGCGGGAAGGATCTTCGTACAGCACGATGTCCACGCGCCGGTTGCGCGCCCGGCCGAACGGCGTGGCCTCGGTGGAGACCGGCCGCGACGGGCCATAGCCGGCAATGGACAATCGAGCCGGATTGACGCCGGCGTCTTCCAGGATATGCAAGACTGATGCCGCCCGGGCCAGCGACAGGCTCCAAGGATCGGGCCACGGACTGTCCGGCGGTAGCGGCGCGGTGTCCGTATGCCCCTCGATGCGAATCAGGCCGGGCGAAGAGGCCAGCATGCGCGCCAGTCGCTTGAGGGCGCGCACGTGTTCGGATCGAACTTTCGCGCGACCGCGATCGAAGAGCACGGCATCGCGCATGCGCAGGATCAGACGGTCGTTCAGAATCACGGCGTTGACCTTGTGCTCCAGCGTGCTGTTTTTCAGCACCACGCGCGAGTTCTGGCGCATGGCCAGCATCAGTTCGCGCGGCGAAACGATGCGCTGGAGTTTGAAGGGCTGGATCAGCTCCATTTCCGTCTTGGATCCGGCGTTCAAAACCGACACCGCCTTGCGGAAGTAGCTGGAAATATCCGACAGGCCGGTCTGGTCCAGCGTGGACATGGAGACCAAGAGGATGAAGAAGGTCAGCATCAGGCTGACCAGATCCGCAAACGTGCCCATCCACGATTCGGTGTCCGGCAGGACCTCCGGTTCCGGTTTCTTGCGGCGCGCCATCAGAAGCCTCCGCGCGGCGCCACGGCCGGACGGGAAATCACGTTCAGGCTCGGTTTGACCTGGTCTTCAGGCTTGGCCGTCACCGGCCGGAACTTCAGCGTGACTTCCACGCGACGGCTCATGTTCTTCCCGTTGATGAACAACGGGTGCTGATCGCCCATGCCGGCGACGATCATCCGTCCGCGTGGGACGCCGCGCTGTTCCAGCGCCTTGAATACGCTCATCGCGCGCGCGGCCGAGAGTTCCCAGTTCGAGGGGTAGATTGTGCCGCGCGTCGGTGTTTCATCCGTATGCCCCTCAATGGTGATCTCCACCACCTCCGGGCGCGAGAACAGTTTCCCGAGCCGGTCCATCAACGGCTTGGATGAGGGGGCCAGCGTCACCTTCCCGGGAGGGAACATGATGGCTTCGGCAAGACGCACCTTCACCGTTTCCTTGTCCAGCGGCATCACATGGATGGCATTCTCGAGCCCCAGTTCCTTGGCTACGTCGGTCAGCGCCTTGGCGGTGCGTTTGGGTGCCTTGGCGCCGTCCACAATGTCGCGCGCAGGCAGTGCCGGCCCCCTTCCTTGGGATAGATTGGCGCCGCGCCGCAAAGGGCTGAAGGTGCCCGCCAGCGAACCCAGCGCCGCCAGTCGTTTTTCCTCCACGATCACCGCCATCGAGGTGAGCAGGATGAAAAAGGCCAGCATCTGCATCATCAGCTCAAGGAACAGTGCGCCGGCGATGTCCTTGGGCGCTGGAACCGGATCGGGTTTTTTCTCCCGGCGAGCCATGGAAGCGTGTCGTCCGTCAGTCGAAGGAGGACTGCCGCTCCTTCGGCGGCAAGAAGCCCAGCAGCTTCTGTTCCATCACCCGCGGGTTCTCGCCCGCCACCAGCGACTGGATGCCGGTGAGGATGATTTCGTGCAACAGCAGTTCGTCCTTGCTGCGGGATTTGAGCTTGGCGGCCATGGGCAGCGCCACGATGTTGGCGATCAGCGCGCCATAGAAGGTGGTGAGCAGGGCCACGGCCATGGAGGGGCCGATGGACGAGGGATCGGACATGTTCTGCAGCATCAGCACCAGGCCCACCAGCGTGCCGATCATGCCCATGGCCGGTGCCATCGTGCCCATCTGGGTCAGCAGGTCGGCGCCTTTGGAATGCCGGTCCTTCAGCTTTTCCATTTCCATGTAGAGGATGTCCTCGATTTCATTCGGTTCCTGACCGTCGATGGCCATTTGCAGCCCCTTGGCCATGAAGGGGTTGTCCACTTCGCCGACCTTGGACTCCAGCGCCAGAATGCCTTCCTTGCGCACCACCTGCGAAAACTCGACCAGTTGCGCGATCACGTCCTTGGGCGCCGGCAGCTTGTAGATGATGGTTTTCATGGCGACGCCGATGATTTTGAGTACGTCGCTCAACGGATAGCTCACCAGCATCACGCCGACGGTGCCGCCGATAACGATCATGGCCGATGGAGGGTCAATGAAGCTGGAGATGCCGCTGCCAATGGCGAACACCACCAGGCCAAAGGCCAGCACCAGACCGATGAGGGTTGCAATGTCCACGATTCACTCCTCGGATGTTGAATACGTCCCTGTATTCAAGGGCCCGTCCCAGGGCTCACAAGAAGCATGCCAAACGAGGGCGGCGCGGAGTTCCGAGAAGGTGTCCGGTTTGCGCGCGCCCATTCCGTCGCTGCGATGTCAAAAAAATGGCGGGAGCATCAGCTCCCGCCAAGCGCCCTTCCGGTTCAATGGATTAGCGCTAATCAATCAGCGATTTACCGCTTGACCTGCATCAGCGAGGAGAGCATCTGATCCGTGGTCAGGATGGTCTTGGAGTTCGCTTCATAGGCGCGCTGAATCACGATCAGCTTCACGAACTCGCTGGCCAGATCCACGTTCGACTGCTCCAGACCATAGGGTGTGATCGTGCCCAGGCCGCCGTTGCCGGGCGTGCCCATCACGGGGCTGCCCGAGGCGATGGTCTCCTGCAGCAGGTTGTTGCCCACATGCGAGAGCACGGCGTCGTTCGGGAAGCTGGCGAGCGCCACTTGGTACAGCGCGCGGCGCTGACCGTTGGTGAACACGCCAAAGATGCGCCCGGCCGAGTCTGTTTCCAGTCGGTCGAGGAAGCCGGCCGGGAAACCGTCGCGGGTGATCTGTCGGGTGGCGAAGCTGCCGGCCATCTGCACGGTGCCGTTGAGCCCCTTGCCGGTCACACCCTGGGCGTCGGTCGTGGTGGCATTACCGAAGTCCATGCTGATGTTGCCGGGCGCCGCATTCTTCCAGTTGATGGTCAGATTGGGCGAAATTTCGGTGACCAGTTCGCCCTGCGAGCCGAAGGTGATGGCCTGGGCGCCGGGCGTGACCACGCCGGTATTGGCGACCGAGGAGGCGCTGGTGTTGACGTTGCCCGCCGTGACCGTGGTGCCGCCGGTGGTGATGTTGGCTTTCACCGTATATGCCGCGTTCGTGGCTTTCAGGTTCGAACCTGCGGCTGTGATCGCCTGCTGCAACGTCTGTCCTGCCGTCCAGGTAATGGCTGCGGCATTGGTGGCATTGCCATCGGACAAGGCGCCCGCGGGAATGGTGACCGTGGCGGCAAGGGTGGTGTTGCCGTCAATCACGGTGTTGGGCGCAAGCGTGGCCGGGAGCGTGGGATTGGCGACGTTGAAGGCATTGGGGCCGATCTCGGTGAGCGTTCCCGGCGTTCCGTTTTTGAGTTGAGATCCGTCCACCGCGGCATGCCAGTCCCATACCGTGTTGCCATTGGCATCCTGTCCCTGCTTGATGAAATAGAGATTGACCGCATGTGTCTGGCCCAGTGAGTCATAGACATTGATCTGGGTCTTGAAGTGGAAGGTGGCCGGATTGTTCGGATCGAACGTCGTGCCGGCCGGCAGCACCGTGGCGTTCGAATCCAGCGTGATGCCGGCCAGCACCTTGGTCGTGGCCTGCGCCTGCGCAGCCAGATTGGCGAAGGTGATGTCGGTGACGCTGCCGACAGGCTTCTGGGTGACCGGATCGAGTTTGGTGCCCTGGACGATGTTGCCCTGGCCGTCGATCAGGTTGAAATCCTTGTCCAGAATGAAATTGCCGGCGCGCGTGTACAGCAGTTTGTCGCTGGCCGGATCGCGCAGTGCGAACAGGCCATTGCCGTTGATGGCCATGTCCGTGGCGCTGGTGGTGTTCTGGATCGTGCCTTGCTGGCGGTCACGGGTGATGGCGGCGATGCGCACGCCATTGCCAACCTGATTGGCGATGTTCGAGCGCGTCACGCCGATGGTTTGCGACAGCACGTCCGAGAAGCTGACGTTCTGGCTCTTGAAGCCCAGTGAATTGACGTTGGCGATATTGTCGCCGACCACACGCACCGCCTCGCCATACGAGGTGAGGCCGCTGGAGCCGATGAACAATGCATTGAATACGCCCATGGTGTATCTCCTTTGGTTTTATTTCCGCTTGCGACTGTTCACAGGCGGATTTCCCGAATGGCGTCGGGTGACACGGCGATACCGTTCACCACGAGTTGCGTGCCGGAATCGGTGAAGCGGACGGCGGTGACCTGCCCGCTTTGCAATGCCGAGGCGTGCACCGTCTTGCCTTGCAGGTCGGAGGCGCTCAGCACGATGCGATAATCGCCTTGCGGAGCTTTTGCTCCCGTGCTGGTCAGGCCGTCCCAGGTGATGGCGTTGGCGCCCTGGCTCGGGTTCATGATCTGCATCGTGCGCACCGTGTTGCCCGAAGCGTCCACGATGGAGACCGAGAGTTGGGTGGCTGGCGCATCGAGCACGGCCTGGAAGGTGGCGGGCGGCGTGGTCAGATGCAGCCGGTCGCTGTTCACGGTGACCGTATGGCCCAAGTAACTGGCGGATGCCTGGCTGGGGTGATTGGGTGAGGCTGCGCCACCGGTCTTGACCAGTTCACCCAGCAATTTGTTGGTCTTGAGCTGCTGCTCCACCATGTTGAACTGGGCAAGCTGGCTGGCCATCTTGGTCGGGTCTTGGGGCTTGAGCGGATCCTGATTGCTCATTTGCGCCACCAGGAGCTTCAGGAAGATATCCTTCTTGCCCAGATCCTGCTGGGTGGTGCGGTGCTGCTGCTTTTGGGCGACGGGCGCTGTGGGTGTCAACATTTCGACACTCCTTTCGGTTTCATATCCGGATGCTCAGCCGACCGCCAGCGCTTCTTGGCTGGGTCGGGCGTTCGGTTGGCGCTTCGCTGATGGCCTCGGCGGCCACTGGCGTTCCCCGGAACGGTTGCGGTTGATGGGATGTCTGGCCTCCCTGGCCCGACATCTGGCCCTCGCCGCCCATGCCGGCGCTGAGCGAGAAGGCGCCGGGCTGCATGCCTTGGGATTCCAGCGCCGCCCGCAGCTGGGGCAGATGCTGCTGGATGACTTGCTGGGCTGCGCTCTGTTCGGCCGCGATATGCACGACCAGCTGTTTGGCGGCATCGGTTTGCAACGAAACATGCAGCTTGCCCAGATGCGCGGGCTCCAGTTGGATGTCCAAGCGCGTATGCCCCTGAGCGGCCGACAGGGCGATCTGGCGGACGGCATCGAGCGCATGCATCGGGCCGAACATCCGGGACGGGCCGTGTGATGCGACCGGCGAGGATGTTGCCGTTCCGTCAGTCTGTGCGGCAGTTGTCGGGGCCGTGGCGGCATGCGCGGTTGTCTGGAGTTGAGCGCCTTGGGAGCTGTTCAGGCTGTTGGCGTCCGGCCCCGGCAGGGTTGATTGAGCGGCAGGGGCGGCGGATTGCACGGATGATTCGCCTGCATGCGCTGTCAGAAGCGGTGCATGGCGATGATCCGCCGCCCCGAAGCCGGCATGGGCGCGGGTTGAAGTGACTTGCTGAATGGAGGGAGTGCGAAGCTGTGCGCGGTCGAGCGCATCGGAGGGATTGGCCCCGTCGCTTGCATCGGGCGCATGGGTCATGTTCAGCGCATCGGGGTGCGAAACTGTTTGCTGGCGCGATGCATTGCGGGTAGAGGACGATGTCATGGCCGCCGCCAGGGCGCTTTGCATGGATACCGCCGAGGCATTGTCGGACGTGGTCTTCATGGTCGGGCTGGAAGCCGCCGCATGATCGCCTTGGGCGGCTGACCTGACGGCTTCTTCCATGATGGTTTTGCGGATGACGGCCTGACGGGCTGCAGCATCTTCGCTCACCCTGGTTTGTTCATTCTGTCCGGCAATCAGCCGGGCATCGGCCTGCATGACGGCCTGTTGTTTCTGCGCCTCGTGTTTGGCATCCATGTCCTTATCGAAGACATTCGTGGCGCCGGTGCCGCCAGATGATGCGCGGGAAGCCGTGCGACCGTTCTGCTGTCCTGCTTTGCCAGTCTGGTGCAGTTCTGCATGTTTCGAAACGAACGTTTCATGGGCATTCGCCGTGGTTTGTCCGGCTGCTGCCGTCATATTTGCCGCC
Organism: uncultured Zetaproteobacteria bacterium; assembly: GCA_964418535.1. GTDB lineage: Bacteria > Pseudomonadota > Zetaproteobacteria > Mariprofundales > Mariprofundaceae > JALVTX01. The sequence continues at coordinate 32,139 of CAYQMA010000002.1, forward strand.
TGTGCCAGGCCGTGGTGCGGATGTGCCTGGGCGGCTTGCGTCATGTGGCCGATCAGGGCAGGCGTGGATTCTTCCTGCCGGTCATGATGTTTCCCGGCCTTGTGTTCATTGGTTTGTTCGGCTCTGTTCTGGAGCAGCAGATGCGCATTCAGGCCTGCCTTGCCGGCATGCGTCTTGATGCCTTTGGAGGTGGCGTTTTGCCATCCGTGCGCTTTCTTTGCCGTGGGGCCGGTCAGGGTTGTCTTGCCGGCGCCTTTGGCGGCAAAGAGCTTCAAGAGTGCTGCGAACAGCCCGCCGGCGGCGGCCTGCTTGCCCTTGCCGGTCAGTTGCGCGATGCCCTGGGTGGCGTTGGTTGCTTGCGTTTGCTCAATCATGCCAGCCATGGAGCAGGCATCGGGCCAAACCATCAATGCAGTAAAATCAATAACTTATGGGCCATGTCAAAGAAAAGGGCGGCAAGAATTGCCGCCCCAGGAGGCAACAGTTGCCGGATCAGTCCTGATCGGCGATGACGATCAGTTCGGCAATGTCTTCCCGGTGCATCAGCCAGGAATAGCGCGACACCGGATTGCCGAAGGGGTTGATGATGATCTGGTACTGCCGCAGGCAGGAAAAATCCTTGTCGCGGGGGAACAGCTTGCGGATGCGATCCTGCACCGGATCATGCCATTCAAAGCCGTGGTGCAGGCGATAACCGATCCAGATGAAACCCTGAGCCAGCAATTCGGCGAACAGAGCCTCGGCATCCTCCGGCAGGGGCTCGCGCACGCGGATTGTGCGGAGATCCATGTCGTCCTCCTGTTCGGTGTCGCACATCAGCTTGTCAATCGAATGCCTGAGCGTGCGTTGCAGTTCGTAGGCTTCCGGACTTTCAGAAGCGAACATGTAGTAGCTGGTGTGGGCGATGTAGGTTCCGTAGAACTCGTCGGGCACGGTGACGTGGACTTCGGTGGGCAGATCGAAGCGGTCGAGCTCCTCCTGCAGCAATCGCGCCTGCTTGCGATCCTGCAGCAGGGGGAAGATCTGCGGCGTCTCGCCCAGTTCCCGCACGATGGTGATCAGGTGCGAGAGCACCGTGGCGATGGTCATGTAGGCATGCCCCTTCAGGTCCACCGGGCGCGACAGGATGATGCGATCCGCGCCCTGCACATGCTCGCGCAACGCATCCATGTGGGTGAAGTCCCAGCGTACATAATTGAAATGGATGCACTCCAGAGCGCCCGGCATTTCGCCGAGCCGGCGGCGCAGATAGGCCTCCTGATCCGCCACTTCCTCGGGCGTGAGTTGGTCGATGATGGTGACGCGGATATCCTCGAAATCGGCCAGCAGCCGTTTGAGCAAGAGCGGCAATGCGCCGGCCCAGCCCACAATGACCAGGCGCAAGGTGGCCGGTCGGTCATCGAGCTTCCATGTCCGTTGGGCGGCATCGGCAGGCATTGCTTCCGTTCGGGCTTGGTCGCGACCTTTGCGGAAGGCGTACACCAGTTCGCCGTGCAGATCGCGCGGATGCAGGGCCAGGCCCAGCGCCGCCGTGACCGTCATCGGCTCCGACAGGGCCTCATCCT
>CAYQMA010000003.1:0-5707 GCA_964418535.1 uncultured Zetaproteobacteria bacterium
TTTCGGGCGCATCGCCCGTCATGCGTCGAAACGCAAAAAGGCGGACGCCTCAATGAAGCGCCCGCCCGTGTCCGGTTCAGCTCTTGTGCGCCGGGCAGGTGTTGATGCCCAGAATCGAGTACAGAGGGCAAATGCCCACCAGACCCGTGACCAGTGGCACCACGCCGATCCAGCCCCAGGGCGTTTTGGGCCCGACAAATACGAGGCTGATGAGCGCAATGCCGACCAGCACGCGCAGGATACGATCGATGGTTCCTTCATTCGGTTTCATGACAACCCTCCTTCGTTGGATAAGCGCATTCTAATATGCTTTTCTTCCATCGTCAGTGACGTTGTCACACAAGCCGTTCAATGCCGCCGCATCCACGATTTCAATGCGCCCGCGTCCCAGGCGAACCCAGCCATTGCGTTCGAAACTCTTTAGCACCCGGCTGACCACCTCGCGCGCGGTGCCGAGTTCGGAGGCAATCTCCTGATGCGTGATCCGCAGCGTGTCCCCATCCGTGCGCCGCAACAGAAAGCGCGCCAGGCGCACGTCCATGCGGCCGAAGGCCACTTCCTCGATCAACGCCATCAGATCGGCGATGCGGCGGCCGATGGCGCGCATCACGAAGCGCCGGAATCCTTCGGATTCCGCCATCGCCGTCTCGAAGATTTCACTGGGCAACACGATCAGTTCGGCCGCCGTCTCGGCCACCCCCTCGGCCGGATAGTCCAGGCCGCCGAGCAGGCAGGTGGTGGTCAACATGCAGCTCTGACAGTCCTCGACGCGGTAGAGCACGATCTCGCGCCCTTCGGGATCCACCTTGCGCACCAGGATGCTGCCCCGGGCCACCAGCACCCAGGCTTTGCAGGGACTGCCGTCGCGGAACAGCACATAGCCTGGCGTGACGCGCATGATCTGGGCGGAGGCCGCGGCCCGCCGCCAGGCCGGGTCGCGGATGGCGGCCAGCCTCGGAAAGCGGGCCAGCCAGGCCGGTTCCGGGCTCTCGGTCACCCGCGAATGGCCTCCAGGGCCTGTTTGAACAGGGGCCGGGCCTCATCCGCCAGTGCCGCCAGTTCGGGACGGTCGATCACGCCCAGCATCGCATCGGGGTTGACGATCGAAACCTCGGTGCGGCCGTTCTCGTCCTCGCGGATGACCACGTTGCAGGGCAGCATCAGCCCCACTTCCGGCGCCGCCTCGATTGCCCGGTGCGCCAGCTTCGGGTTGCAGGCGCCGAGAATCACATAGGGCGGGCGATCCACGCCAATCTTGTTCTTCAGCGTTTCCGCGACATCAATGCGGGTGAGCACGCCGAAGCCGACGTTTTTCAGCGCTTCGGTGATCGCGGCCTCCGCGTCCGCCACCGAACCGTCAAACGTCACGCTCATGCCGAGTTCCGTGTTCATGCCTCGCCTCCTGTTTCCACCGGGTAGCCGGCCGCCATCCAGGCCATCGTGCCGCCGGCCACGTTCACCAGGCGCTCGTGGCCATGCGCCTGACTCAGATAACGGAGCGCCTGCGCCGAGCGCGCGCCGGATCGGCAGATCAGGTACACGTCGCGATCCTTGGGCACTTCGTGGGCGCGCGCCGCCAGTGTATCCAGACAAATGAGCCGGGCGCCCGGCACATGGCCTGCGGCATATTCGGCCGGCGTGCGCACGTCAATGACGCAGCATTCGCCGGCGGCGGCCTTTTCGGGCCAGATCCGGTTCAGTTCTTCGACGGTGATTTCTTTCATGGCTGTTCTCCTTTCCTGACGGGATACCCGGCCTTGCGCCAGCCGCGCATGCTGGCCGGAACGACTTCGATGTTGGTGAATCCATGGCTGGCGAGCAGTTTGCCGGCGCGCGCCGCGCGCACGCCGGCTTCGCAATAGACATAGACCTGCCGGTCATGCGGCACCTCGTTCAGTCGCTTGGGCAGTTCGTCCACCGGGATGTTGATCGCGCCCGGCACATGGCCTGCGGCATATTCGGCCGGCGTGCGCACATCCACGAACAGGAACGGGATGGGCGAGGCCTTGCCCTGTTCCCAATGCGTGTAGGCGTGGCTGAGCGTGGCTACCTCGTAGCCGTCGCCGGACATCTCGCCGACGCCGCAGGCCACGGCCTGGCCCAAGCCAAGAAGCGCCAGCATGAAGCCGATCAACCATGCTTTTCTCATCTCGCTTTCCTCCAGAGTGTGATTATTCCGCTCGGAACGCATCCCAGAACATGACGCCGCCGATGCCGACGAGCAAGAGGCTGAACGCTCGTTGCAGTCGCGTTGCGGGCAGGCGGTGCAACAGCCAGTTTCCGGCCAGACTGCCGGCCATGGCCAGCAGCGCGATCACGGCGATGGGTTCGGCCTGCAAGGCTACATGGCCCGCATAGCCGATGCCGGCTGCAGCGGCATTGAGCACGATGAGCAGCAGCGAATGCGCCACCGCCAGCCGGTAATCCGGCACGCCCAGCCACAACAATGCCGGCACCATCAGGAAACCGCCGCCGACGCCCAGCACGCCGGTGACCACGCCCAGCGCCAGTCCCGTCAGCAGGGTGCGAACGCAGCGGCAGATTACGCCGCCGCCGGCTGCGTCCGGCCGGGGCCGGTGCATCCACCAGGCCACGAACCAGGTCAGCGCACCGAAGATGGCGCTCTGCCATGCGGCCGGCATCGCCAGCCCCAGGCGGGCGCCCAGCCAGCCACCCGCCAGACCGCCAGCCGCGAACCAGGCGATCATGCGCCAGTTCAGCCGCGACCAGGCACGCTGACGAATGAGCGCGGCCAGACTGACGGCGGCAACGATCCAGAGACTGGAGGCCACAGCCTCCTTGATCGGCATGTGCAGAGCATGGGTCAGCAGCGGCACCGTGGTCATGCCGCCGCCGGCGCCGAACAGCGCCAGCAGCAGGCCGATGGTCGGCGCGAGCACCCATGCCCACAGGCTCATGCCCGCCCGGTCACGCTGCGTGACGTTCGCCGCAGGCGCGATTGGCCGGCACGGCTTCGTCCATGCGGCGGGGCTTGGGCAGGTTCAGTTCGTTCATGAAGCGAATGAAGGCGTCGCGATCGAGTTGCAAGCGCGGATTGTTGCGTTTTTCCTCGCCAATGGTGCTGTGAGTGCGGCCTTCATAGTCGTGGCCGGGATAGACCACGGTGTCGTCGGGCAGGGCGAACAGCTTGCGGGTGATGGAATCGTAGAGCTGGCCTGCGTCGCCGCCCTGGAAATCCGTGCGCCCGCACTTGCCGATCAGCAGCGCATCGCCGGTGAACACCATGCCGTCGGTCACATAGGAGAGGCAGGTGGGCGTATGCCCCGGCGTTTCCAGCACCCGCAAGGCGATGGCGCCGGCGTGGATTTCGGCGCCCTCGCGCAGCAGCAGATCGGCGCAGCCAACACCCGCGTGAACGGAAACGCCGGTGTTGCAGCCGGTGCGCTTGCGCAAGGCGCCGGCGCCGGTCACATGATCGGCATGCACATGCGTGTCCAGGGCGCAGGTCAGCGTCAGTCCCGCTTCCTCCAGCAGCGACACATATTCGTCCACCCGTTCCAGCACGGGATCGATGATGATGGCCTCGCGCGTTTTCTCATCGGCCAGCAGATAGGTGTAAGTGCTGGAGTCTTCGTCGAACAACTGTCGGAATATCATGATGCATCTCCTTCGCTTGTTGCACGCTCGACGGCCCTGCGGTTCCACGGCATCAGTCCCAGCAAACGCGCCATGCCGCAAAAACCGGTGGCGCCGGAAACCGTGAGTCCCGCGCCGACCAGGGCGGCGAGCCAAGCCATTTGCGGCTTCCAGAACAGCGCGCCGAGGCTGCCGGTCAGCGCCATCAGGCCCGCCACCAGATGCACCTGCCGCATGATCGGGAACATGCCGCGCGTTTTGGTGGTGGGCAGGCCAGCATCCTTCCAGGCCAGGAGGCCGCCCATCACGTTGATGGGGTTGCGATAGCCGTGCTCGCGCAGGAATTGCTGCGCCATGGCCGAACGCCGGCCGGAACGACAGATCAGGTAGATGTCCGCATCCCGGGGCAGATCGAGCTGTTCGATGAACTCGTTCGGGTGGTTGCGCAGAATCGGCACATCCGGCCGTTCGGACGCGTATTCGGCTGCCGTGCGCACGTCCACCAGGTATTCCACCTGGCCGGCGCGGAGGCGCTGATTCAGTTCCTGAACGGTGATCTGCATGGGTTAGAACTCTCCTTTGCGTGTGATTGATGCGCACGGGGCGAACCATCAGACGCAAACATAGGGGACGGACGCGGCCGGACAAGGGGGAGGGAGGGGAGGACGACCGCGTCCGTCATTCGTTGCATATCGGGCTTACGCCTGCTCGCAGCAGGTTTTCATGCCCAGCTTTTTCAGAATCGTTTCCATCAGGCACCAGCGGGTGATGCCGGACTGGAACAGGTTGGCGCCGACGAACAGCGTGAACCACAGCCAGGTCGGATGCGACAGATCCACGCCGTTATAGACATGCGCGAGCAGCACCGAGAGCATGACAAAGAAACCCGCGATGATGCGAATGGCTCGATTGGTGTTCATGACTTGCCTCCTTGAGTGGTGTTGGTTTCCGGCATGGGGCAGGATTCGTCCGGCGGGAAGGGCTTGTCCTTCTGCCAGAGGTAGTAGATCAGCGGCACGATGAACAGCGTCAGCGCCGTGGATGCGAAGGTGCCGAAGGCCATGGACACGCCCAGGCCGCCGAACACCGGATCGGTGATCATGATGGACGTGCCGGCGATCACGGCCAGCGCGGTCAGCAGGATCGGCCGTGCACGCACGGCGCCGGCTTCCAGCACCGCGTCCTTGACCGAATGCCCGCGCCGGCGGTAATCGAGGATGAAATCGATCAGCAGCGTGGAGTTGCGCACCACGATGCCGGCCAGCGCGATCATGCCGATCATCGAGGTGGCCGTGAACGGCTGCCCGGTGATCAGATGGCCCGGGAAAATGCCGATCATCGTCAGCGCCGTGGGCGCCATGACCAGAATCGGCAGCAGGAACTGGCCGTAATAAGCCACCATCAGCAGGTAGATCAGCACCAGCGCCACGATGAAGGCCGCGCCCAGGTCGCGGAACACGTCCAGCGTGAGCCGCATTTCGCCGTCCCACAGCAACTGGTAGCCGAAGGTGTCGTTCGGCTGGGTGCGCGTAAAGCGCATGCCGCCGGTGGTCAGTTTCACGCCCGGCAGGATTTCCTTGCCGTCCAGGCGACCATCCATGTCCAGCAGCGAATAGACCTGCGAGCCGACCTTGGGTTCGCCCGAGACATAGGTCACGTTGTGCCCGTCCTTGGTGAACAGCGGCGGCGGCACCACATCGTCCACCCAGCGGGCGATGGCCGACAGCGGCACGGGGCCGTTGGCGCCGGAGACGTAGATGCGGTCGAGATCCGAGGGCCGCACCCGCATCGAACGCGGCATGCGCACCCGGATGAACACCGGATGGCGTTCGGTGTCCACATGCACGGCGCCGATGTTGAAGCCGGCGAGGAAATCATGCAGCGCCTTCGCCACCTGCGCCGTGGCCACGCCCAGCCGCGCCGCCTTCTCGCGGTTGATGGACAGCCGCAGCTCCTTCTGGGCATCGCCCACCGAATCGTCCACGTCCACCACGTCCCAGGTGTGCTCGAAGGTTTCGCGCACCTTCTTGGCCAGGCGGTTGCGCACCGAATCGTCCGGGCCGTAGATCTCGGCCAGCAGGGTGGCGCGCACCGGCGGCCCCGGCGGATC
>CAYQMA010000003.1:5807-32663 GCA_964418535.1 uncultured Zetaproteobacteria bacterium
GCTTGATGTTGGCCTCCGGATGGCGGGCGCGCACGGGTTTCAGCCAGTCGCGCAATTCCAGCACGATGGCATCCGAATGAATCGTGCGTTCTTCCTTGCGCACCAGGTTGACGCGAATTTCGGCCAGATGCGGCCCCTGACGCAGCACCGCGCCCCGGAGCATGCCGTTGAAGTCGATCGGGCCGGCCTGGCCGACGAAGGTTTCGTAATCGGTCACCATCGGGTGCCGGCGCACGACCGCCGCCACCTCGCGGGCGACCGCATCCGTGACTTCCAGTGGCGTGCCTTCGGGCATGTCAATCGTGATATTGAAGGTGTTCTTGTTGCCCTTGGGCAGCATCTTCAGCTCCACCGTGCCCGGCGTGAGCGGGCCGTTGATGCCCGAAGGGCGCACGAACTGCCAGGCCGGCTCCCACATCGCAAAGGCAAACATCAGCGCCACGGCGATCCACAGGGCCTTGCGGCGTTTGCCGTCTTCCAGCAGCGGCCGGGCCAGCTTCATGTAGGTGCGATGCACCCAGTCCTTGGGTTGCGCATCCAGCTCTTCCAGCGTGGGGCTGGTTTCGCGGCAGGGCATCCAGCGTTGGGCGATCCAGGGCGTGAACATGTAGGCGATCACCAGCGAGGCGGCCATGGCCACCGGCGCGTTGAACGGAATCGGCCCCATGTACGGTCCCATCATGCCGGTCACGAAATGCATCGGCAGGAAGGCCAGAATCACCGCGATGGTAGCGATGATGGTCGGCTTGCCCGTCTCGTTGGTGGCGGCGATGATCAGCTTCGCCTTGTCCTTCAGCGAGGCCGCGCCCTGATGCAGATGGCGGTGGATGTTTTCGATGACCACGATGGCGTCGTCCACCAACAGACCCAGGGCCAGAATCAGCGCAAACAGCGTGATCCGGTTGATGGTCTGCCCCGCAAGCAGGCCGATGGCCAGCACGATGAACAGAATCAGCGGAATGTTCAGCGTCACGATCGTGGCCTCGCGCCAGCCCAGGAAGAGGAGCAGGATGATGACCACCGAGACGATGGCGATGCCCAGGTGCTCGATGAGCATGTTCACCGCGTCGTTGGCGCGCGCGCCCGAATCGCGGGTGATGGTCACGTTCACATGGTCCGGAATCAGCTCGCCCTTGAGGCTGTCCAGCTTTTCCTCGATGGCGCGGGTCACGAACACGGCGTTGGAGCCGCGCTTCTTGGCCAGCGCGATGGACACGGCCGGCATTTCGGTGTCGGCGCCGTCCAGTTTCGCCTGCTTGCGGCCGGCAGGGCCGTAACCGATGCGGTGATAGGTGGTCACCTCGGCCGGGCCGTCGCGGACTTCGGCGATATCGCGCAGATACACCGGTTTGCCGTGCCACTGGCCGACGATCAGGCGACCGACCTCGTCGGCGTCCTTCAGATAGCCGTCCAGCCAGACCCGGCGCACCGCGTTATCGCCGACCAGGTCGCCTTCGGGGCCGCCGGCGTTAGCCGCCGCAAGCACCTGGTGCAACTGGTCCAGCGTGATGTGGTAGGCCGCAAGCCGGGCCGGATTCAGATTGATGGAGATTTCATGGTCGCGACCGCCGAACAGGCTGGCCACCGACACGTTCGGCAACGGCGCCAGCTGCTCCATGACTCGTTCGGCCAGCCGCTTGAGCGCCAGGCCGTCCATGTCCGGCGACGACAGGGTGATGACCGCGACCGGCACGTCGTCCACATCCAGCGGCTTGACCAGCGGCTGCGAGGCGCCGGGCGGAATGCGATCCAGATTGTGCATGATGCGGTCATAAAGCTTGACGAGGCTGGCCTCCTTGTCCTCGCCCACCTTGAACATCACCGTCACCACGCCCATCGAGTCCTGCGCCATGCCGAAGGTGTGATCAATGCCCGGCATTTCGCGCAGCACCCGCTCCAGCGGCTTGACGACCAGGTTGCGCACCTCGGCGGGGCTGGCGCCCTGCATGCGCACGAACACATTGGCCGCCGGCACATCAATCTGCGGATTTTCCTCGCGCGGCGTGATGAACAGCGCCACCACGCCCACCAGGAAAATCAGCAGGCTGATGATCGGCGTCAGGTTGGTCTTCATCGCCGCCGCGCCCAAGCGGCCGGCGATGTTCAGCCTCGGAGACGGATCGGATTGCTTGCGTTCGGCCATCGCTCAGCGCGCCTCCGCCAGTTTCATGCCGGTCGCAAGCTTCGCGCCCCAGGCGATGCGTTCGCCTTCGTGAAGTCCGGCTGCGATTTCCACCCGGTTGCCGTGATGCTCGCCCAGTCGCACCTGGCGATAATGCAGAATGCCTTTGTCATCCACGACATAGACGCCGGTCAGCCCCGCGCGATGCACGATGGCGGCAAGCGGCGCCAGCAGGGCCGGGCGCGAACCGGTGCGGAAACGCACCTCGGCGAACATGCCGGGATGCACCTTGTTCGTATCGTCCAGCGCGATCTTCACATGGAACTGGTGCGAGGCCGGGTCGGCGGCGTTGACCAGTTGCCGGATGTGGCCGGTGCGCGTGGCATCCAGCGCCGGAATGACCACGTCCACCGTATCGCCCACGGCGAGGCGGGCGGCGGCGCGGGCCGAGACATCGGTTTCAACCAGCAACTGGGTCGGGTCTTCAACGATCAGGATCGGCGCCCCGGGCGCGGCCATGTCGCCGGTGTTCATCGCCTTCTTGACCACGATGCCGGTCACCGGCGAGGTGATCTCGGCATAGGCGAGCTGGTTTTTCGCCTGCTCCACGCGCGATTTCGCCACCTTGTAGCGTAGTTTCACCTTGTCGAACTGCTGCTGGCTCACGGCCTTCTCGGCCAGCAGTTTCCGGTAGCGTTCCAGATCGGCCTTCGCATCGGCAAAGTCCGCCAGCGCCTGATTGAGCGCCTGCCGCGCATTGACCGGATCCACCCGCACCAGCATTTGTCCCTTCTTGACGCGGTCGCCCTCGCGCGCGGCGATTTCGCGGATGTAGCCGGCCAGGCGGGAGGAAATGGCCACGCGATGGTCGCTGGAGACCACGCCGCTGGTGATGTAGTGCACGGGCATGACTTCGGCATGCAGCGTCAGGGTTTGCGCCCGCGCGGCCGGATGTGTCTCGCGGACAGCCGTGGTCTCGCTTTCGGGCGCGGAGCAGGCGGTCAGGCCCGCCGCGATCAACAGCATGGCAAGATGACGGTTCATCGAATCACCTCCGGGGTGAGTTGGCCGGCCGCGGCCAGGAGCCGCGCCCGGGCGATGGTCAGTGCATAGCGGGCATGGATGGCGCGGGCGCGCGCCGCGTCCAGCCTGGTCTGCGCATCCAGCACGTCCGAGGTCTTTTCCAGCCCCTGTTCCGCCCGCAACTTGCGAATGCGCAGCGACTCGCGGCTTTGCGCCAGCACCTGGCGGCTCGCTTCCAGTCGCGTGTTCGCTTCCTCCAGGCCGCGCCAGGCCGCGCGCACCTGGTTGTGCACGCGCTGGATCAGGTCTTGCAGCGCCAGCCGGCGGGCCTCGACCTCGGCGCGGGCAGCGCGCAGGCGGGCCTTGTCCGAGCCGCCGGCGAACAGGTTCATGCGCACTTCGGCGGCCACGGCGCTGTTGGCGTTTTTCAAGGCCGGCGTGTTGTTGTTCCATTCCTCGCCGGCTTTCAGCGCCACGCTGGGCAAAAACGGCGCGCGAGCGGCATCCGCCCGGGCTTGTGCCGCTTCCAGCGCCTTGCGCGCGGCCCGAATGGCCGGCTGGCTGTCCTCGGCGAGCTTCAGCCATGCCGCAAGCGGGCGTTCGGGCAGCGTCAGACGGGCATCCTCGGCGGCGGCGATGGCGCGGTCGGCCGGCAGTCCCAGCAGCCGGCGCATGGCATCGGCGGCCGCCTGCTCGGCATGGCGGGCGGCTTGCAGGTTCACGCGCGCCTCCAGCCAGTGCGAGCGGGCGTCCATCACGTCGCTGGCGATGGCCAGGCCGCGTTTCTTCAGCGCGACGGTGTCCTCCAGATGGTCACGCGCAGCCTTGACAGCCTGGCGGGCGGCGTGCGCCTCGGCGGCAGCCTCTTTCAGGCGCGCAAAGGACTCGATGACGCGCAGGATGGTTTGCTGGCGGGCGGATACGTATTGCCATCTGGCGGCTGCCGCGCCCGCCTCGCCGGCACGCTTGCCGGCCCACAGGGCGCCGCCCTGCCATACCGGCACGGAAATGCCGACCGCCGCATGATAATTATTGATGGCCGATGGATTGTTCAGATTGGCAATGTTGAAATCGGCGGCGGTGAAACGCCGTTGCAGCAGCTTGGCGCCGAAGACATTGACCGGTGAATCGGTGCGCGAGGCGTTCCACGACGCATCCAGCCGCGGCATAAGACGGCCGGTGGCGGCCGCAGCGCGCGCTTCGGCCTGCTCGCGGCGGACGCCGGCGATCAGCAGATCGCGATTGCGCTCCAGCGCCAGGTTCACCGCTTGTTTCAGCGACAGTGCGCCGGCTGCGCTCGCTTCCTGCTCCGCTGTCTCACCCGCCGACGTTTCGGCGGCAGCCGGCAGGGGCGCTGCAGCCAGCAGACCGGCCAGCATGATGATATATGGATATGCTGATTTTGGGCTGCCAAAAAAAGCGCCCGAACGAGCGCTTGTCGTCGAATGCGGTGTTGTGTTCATGAGGTTGTCCCTCCGCACATGTCGGGGCAGTAGATCTTGCGTAGTGCCGCGATCAGGTCGCCGAACGCAGGGTTGGCGATGCGATAATAGACGTGCTGACCGCGTTTCTCGGTGGTGACGATGCCCAGCATGCGCATCTTGGCCAGATGTTGCGACAGGTTCGATTGCGCAGCGCCCGTGGCCTCGACCAGTTCGGAAACGCACATCGGGCCGTCCAGCAAATGGCACAGGGCTGACAGGCGCACCTCATGCGCAATGGCGCGCAGGCCTTCGCTGGCGGCATGAATGCGTTCGGCGGGTATGGCTTGCATGAGGCGCATGATACCTGAAGGACGGTATATTGTAAAGTGCTAATATATCCTCTAGGGTGCGCCGCACCGGACGCTGTTTGCCGCCGCCCGAGCGGCTGTGATAGATTGCCGCGCCCGGTGCGAGGGTCGCCTGGTTTGCGACCTATATAATAGATTCAACAAGGCGATTCGATGAGCGCAAAGAAGAAGCAACCCATGAAGACCGGCGAGAAGGTGTTGTTCGCCATTTTCGGCGTCTTTCTCGTCTTTGCTACGGTAGCTTTCGGCATCATGGAGTATATCCGGCAGCACAGCGACAAGCCGATGTTTACCCAGCTCACGCATTACGAGTTCTCGGCCGAGGGCAAGAAGGGGTCGGAATTGTTCCGCAAGCGCGACTGCCGATCTTGTCACCGGGCCCTGGGCGCCGGCACGAACATGGGACAGGGCGCCGATCTGGACGGCATCGGCTCCCGGCGCAGCTTCGAATGGATCTACAACTTCCTCCGCAATCCGGAAAAGACCTACGGCGCGCGCACGATCGACCACGGCGCGCCGCCCAAGGAGGCGGCCTACGTGATGAGTCTGCCCAAGGAAGAGTTGCACGCGATGGCCACCTTCCTGTCGGAGCTGAAGGCCGACCAGGGCGCCGCCACGTCGCCGATTCCGCCCAAGGGCGAGTCGAAGTTCATCGACACGATGGTGAACACGTTCGCGCCACCGGAGTGGAAGAAGAAATACAAGGATATCCGCGACGATCCCGAGGCGCTGAAGCGCGCGCGGGAACAGGCGGAGCGACAGGGGCTGTAAGACAATGGGCAATCTGCAACCGTGGGAAGACCGGGAGTATGTTCGTTACACGCTGTGGTTCGTGTTCGCCTGCATTATTTACAGCCTGATCGGCTTTTCCTGGGGCGCGTTGATGGGCGGCATTGCCGATTTCCGCCATTTCGTGGATCAGCGCATGTTCGGCCGGCTGATCGTGCGCGCGCATACGCATATCAACCTGCTGGGTTGGGTCGAGATGGCCATCTTCGCCGGCGTCTATTATATCATCCCGCGGCTGGTGAAGCGGCCCATCTACAGCATGACGCTTGTCAAGGCGCATTTCTGGACGCATAACCTGGGTCTGATCGGGATGGTGGTGTTCTTCACCACGGCCGGCGTCATTGGTGGCACCGCCAGCACCCATCTGCCGCCGGCGGACGTGGAGGCGCTGGTACGACCGTGGCTGGCGCTGATGGGCATCTTCGGCACGCTGGTGCTGCTGGCCAACTGCATCTGGGCCTACAATATCTTCCGCACCTGCGCCGGCTGGGAATCCCGCCGATGAGAAGTGCCATGCGCGCGGCAGCGGTGTTGCTGGCGGCGCTGCTGGCCGCCTGCGACGGCGATTTCAGCGTCGGCGGCGGTGGCGTGATGCTGGAGGGCAAGCCGGCGCCGGCGGTGCATACGGCCAAGCTGTCGGATGTGGGCGGCGACATGTCGAAGCTGACCAGCTATCGCTACCCCGATCCGGGCATGTATCGCTATTCCTTCGATGAGGCGCTGAAGCTGCACAAGCCCATCGTGCTGGAGTTCGCGACGCCCGCGCACTGCACCCAGTGCGACCAGCAGTTGCAGTTGCTGAAGGTGCTGATGAAGAAATACGGCGACAAGGTCGTCTTCCTGCACATGGATCAGTACTACAATCCGCAGGCCTATACGGCCTTTCAGGTGCGCGGCGAGCCGTGGACGTTCATCGTGGATGCCAAGGGCACGGTCGTGCGCGTGTTTCCGGGTCGCACCCTCTATCAGGAGCTGGATCCGGAGCTGGCGAAGCTGACCGGTGCCAAGCCGACGCATTTCTTCCAAGATGCGCCCGCCGGCGCTGCCGGGCACAACGGCTGAACATGGCGAAACCGCGCGAGCAGACGTTCGAGCTGCATCCGGACAGGTCGGGCATTGTCTGGGATCTGCTGCTCTATGTGCCGACGGTGGCCTTTCTGATCTTCTGGGGGCTCACGCTCTGGTATGGCAAGGAGATGGCGGCCGTGGGCTATGTGCTGATGTTTCTGGGGTTTTTCTTTCTGATGGTCGGCGGCGGACGGGTGTTGCGGCGGCTGCAATGGCTGCCCTCGGCGCCGGTGACGTTGGAGGTGACGGGGGACCGGGTGCGCGTGCGACTGAAGAGCGGCGAGACCGTATCGCTGGTTCGCGACGTGCGCTACTTTCCCGACTATGCGGGCAAGTCTTTCGGTCTGAGTGGTCGGGACACGGAAGGTTCGCAGCGTCAGTTTGTGTTTCACCGCGCCCAGTTCGGCGATGAAGCCGCCTTCAAGGCGGCTGCCGAAGCGCTTGCGCCATACAAGAGCTGATGTGGGGCTCGGTGGCTGCGAAGCGTTCAGCGGCGTTTGCGGCGAAGCACGTCCCAGGCCATCCAGCCGATGACCGCAGCGCCGGCCAATACCGCGCCGGCGATGATGGTGCGCTCGGTGGCGGGGCGAACCAGACCGCCCACCATCATGTGCGCCGCATAGCCCAGAATGAACAGGGAGAGTGCGGCGCAAACAGCATAAAACAGGGCTTCCTTCATGGTCCCGATGGTGCGGATTTCGGCGCTTCCGGGCAAGCGCGGACGTGGCGGCCACAATGGTGCTTGACACAGCTTGCGGCGGGGGAGTAATGTGCGGCTTCATGAATAAAAATTCATTGAGGAGGGTGTAATGAAAGGCGCAACTTGGCTGAATATCGTTTGCGGCATGACCACCGGCATGGGCAATGGCTCGGTGTTTACGCTGGCGTTCATGCTCAATCTGGGTCGCGGCGGCTTCAAGGAGTGGGGCGGCTGGGGTATGGACGCCTACTGGCCGATCACTTACTGCGGCTTCTCGCACACCATCATGATTGTCTTTGGCATCGCCTTCGTGATTCTGATGGGTTACACGTTGAAGCTGCACGCTGTGCTCGAGGGTCAGCCGGAATAATCCGGCGGTTGGGCCGGCTCGGCGGCCGCTTTATGAGAATGAGGGTTTGTTGAATACGAGAAGGAGGGGTTTATGGAAACCATTGCAGCAATTCTGGGCATCGTCCTGGCGTTTTCGAGCATGTGGTTCGCTTGGTATCTGTTGATGCCGGGCCAGCATGACGAAGACAGCTCGGACCGCGTCTGATCAAGTTCAAGCTCAACACTACACAGGAGGAAATCATCCCATGATCAAGTATTTGTTCGCCAAGGAAGATGATATCCCGCAGGGCACTGCGGCGATCTTCTTCGCGTTTTCGTCGATTGTCTGGTTTATCGTCGGCACTGGCTTGGGCTCGTTCAACGCGGCCAAGCTGGCCTTCCCCGACTGGTTTACCAATTCCTATATGTTCCAGTTCGGTCACATGCGCCAAGTGCATGTGATGACGGTGATCTTCGGCTGGATTGCGATGGCCTTCGCCGCTTCGATGATGTACATCACGCCGGCGCTGGGCAACACCAAGCTCTGGAGCGAGAAGCTGGGTGTGTGGAACTGCCTGCTCTGGAATGTCGGTCTGGCGCTGGGTCTGGCCACGCTGTGGAGCGGCATGACGTCCGGCCGCGAGTATTCGGACTTTATCTGGCCGATTGACCTGTACATCGCGGCTTTCATTGCGATTCCGTGGTCCCTGAATGTCTGGATGACCATCGTCAACCGTCGCACGCAGGGCATCTACACCACGAACTGGTTCTTCGCGGCCTGCGTGTTCATGACCATCATCGTGTTCCTGATCGGTAACCTGCCGGAGTTCTTCCACCTGACGGGTCTGAACGAGGGCTACATGACTTGGTGGTTTGCGCACAACATTCTGGGCTTGTTGATCACGCCGGTGGCAGCGGCGATTACCTATTACATGGTTCCGAAAATCACGGGTAACCCGCTGTATTCCCACCGTGTGGGTCACCTGCACTTCTGGTCCATCGTGGTGTTCTACTCCACGCCGGCCGCCCATCACCTGATGAGCTCGCCGCTGCCGGAGTGGCTGAAGTCCTTTGCCTCCGTGGAGGGCGTGCTGATCCTGGTGCCGGCAATTGCGTACGTCTGCAACATCATGCTGACGATGCAGGGCAAGTGGACGATGTTCGTCGAGAATGTGGAGATCAAGTTCACGATGACCGGCGTGTTCCTGGCCATTCCGCTGAACATGCAGGGCGGTTTCCACCAGACCCGCGCCATCAACTGGTACATCCACGGCACGGGCTGGATCGTGGCGCATGCCCATCTGGCGTTGCTCGGCTTCTCCACCTTTGCCGAGGCTGCGGCCGTGTATTACGGCGTGCAGGTGCTGCTGCGTCGCAAGCTGTATTCGCTGAGCCTGGCGAACTTCCACTTCTGGATGCTGCTGATCGGCTTCTCGCTGTATTGGACCTCGATGACCATCGCCGGCCTGATCCAGGGTGCAGGCAAGGTGTATGAGGTGCCGTACATCGACGTGGTGATCGCGGAGCATCCGTACATGATCGTTCGCTGGCTGGGCGGCACGATGGTGTTCCTGGGCAACATCGTCTGGCTGTACAACATGTACATGACGGCGCGCGCCGGTGAGGCGGTTCCGGAGGGACGCCTGCCGCACGAGGTGGCCTATCAGCGCTGATGCGGATATGGGGCGGCGGTGCGCCGCCGCCCCGAGTCCGCCAGGGCGCCTGGCGAAGGTTTGAAAGGGTTTGAATTCAAATATAGGGAGGACTGACAAGTGGCATTTCGAGAGTATAACGTAGGTTCGATCTGCTTCGGCATTGCGCTGGCCGGATCGATGATGATTACCATCTTTTTCCCGACCGATGATATTTCCAATATCCCGGCGACGGAAATCGCGCTGGACAAGCAGCTGACCTATGGCTATGAGTCCGGCTTCAACTACTGGGATCCGTTCCTGAACGGCAAGAACAAGCCGCTCAAGGTGACGCTGACCAAGGATCCGGTGACGGGTCAGCCGATTGACAAGACGTACGCCTATGTGTTCAAGCCGGGCGTGAAGTTCCCGAACGGCATCTACAAGCCGCGGATCCTGGGTCACGGGCCGATGGAGTTGTCCGAGCGCTTGGGCCGCATCACCGCGGCGGATGACACCAAGGGCGCCGTGTTCGTGATCAAGCATGGCAAGTACAAGGGCAAGGATACGCCGTACATCGAGAACGTGACGGCCACCAAGGGCTGGCAGCCGCAGCAGGTGCTGGCATCCGTGGGCGGCGAGCTGAGCGACAAGGTCTCCTACGCTGGCGCCGGCAAGACCATGTTCATCCGCGAGGGTTGCTGGTGGTGCCATACCTTGCTGCCCGAGGAAACGCAGGACTGGCAGACCTTCGGTCGCCCGCCGATGACCGGCGACTTCAATGGTGAGTCCCCGACCGCGTTCGGTTCCGACCGCAAGGCGCCCGACCTGCTGCATGTCGGTTCCCGCAACTCTTCGCGTGAGTGGATGATGCTGCACTTCTTCAATCCGCGTCTGGTGCAGCCGCATTCGATCATGCCTCGCTACAACTACCTCTGGGGCAAGACCGATGCGCACGGCAACCCGATCGATCTGGAGAAGTGGAGCCGCGAGTATCAGGAGTACTATGAGGGCAAGCGCATCTATCCGCCTGAGGTGCCGGATTACCGTCCGGACAGCGAGATTCGCTACCTGATCGACTTCGTGCTGAATCTGAAATAAGGGAGGGAAGAGACATGGCAGATCTGGGACATTGGAGACTGGACAACCCGCTGTATTCGTTGTCCGATGAGGCGGCCAACCAAAAGGCCAAGGACCTCTGGGAAGGCGAAAGCCTGGGCGGCATCAAGGAAAACAACAATCCGCTGCCGCGTCCGGTGATTGGCCTCTTGGTGCTGACCATCTTGACGGCGTTCGCGATTACGTTCCCGCTCTGGGGTCAGCGTCCGACCGCGGCCATCTATGCGGATTACATTCCGCTGATGAAGTCTGCGGACGTGCAGACCATCCTGAACGACAAGTCGCATTCGATGCGTTACAACAAGCAGAAGGCGATGGAACTGATCGAGCAGACGCTCAGCCAGTTCGACTCCAAGTATGCCTTCCAGCGCGCCCAGCACCCCATCTCTTGGGATCAACTGAGCGTGATAGCGCCGCAGATTGTGGAGTTGCAATCGAAGGGCGCCGATCTGGAAGAATACGAGGTAGTGGGCGACAAGGTGTACCTGCAGAACTTCTTCGGTGCGCGGCGTCCGGATGGAAGCATCATTCGCAAGCAGCCGTGGTGGGATAAGGGCTACACCATTGACGCGTTTTACGTGGCTTATTTCTGTCTTGCCGTGTTCATCGCCGTGAAGCGTCTGCCGCACTTCACTTGGCGTCCGGATCACAGCAAGGCCCACTAAAAGGAGGGATACAAGACATGATCAACTGGGACAATCCGCACTGGGCATCCTTTCTGGTGATTGCGATCGCCTTTCTGGGCCCCTTCATCTACAGCTTCTTCATTGACAAGCACAAGAAGGGGACGCCCGATCCGAGAAAGATCGAGTTCTGATCGAAGATCAAACCGTGCTTCTCCCCGGAAAGCGCCGGCCATTGTGCCGGCGCTTTTCCATGTCTGGGAACCGCCAAGGTCGCGAAGGACGCGAAGGTGGTTCAGGTGAACGGGTGGCTCTCTGTTAAACTCAGTGAACTCTGTGTCCTCTGTGGTTCTTCTTTCCCAAATTTTTACCACAGAGGGCACAGAGAGCACGAAGGTGTTTGGGTGAGGTCGTGGCTCACCGCTTTTCTTCCTTGCGATCCTTTGCGTCCTTAGCGGTTTCTTGTTTTCACCGCAGAGTACGCAGAGAACGCAGAGTTTTGACGGTGGTCGTGCAGGTGGCCCGGATTTCTCAGTGTCTTTGGGTCTCTGTGGTTCATGCAGCATAAAATTTCCCGATCCTTTGCGCCCTTGGCGGTGCATCCCATCGGGTGACGTTGCGCCCTTTGCGGTTGATCCCTCCAATTCGGTGGGGTTGGCATTGGCGGTGGGGGCGGAGTATGATGCCGCGCCATGATGAACGGGATGCTCGCCGCGGCCGGCAATCAGCCGGTCTATGACTTCGGCATCGAAAGCCTGAAAAGCCACGAATACAGTGTCGGCATCTTCATCTTCATGATGATTTCGATTGTGCTGTTCGGCGGCATCATGGTAGTGTTTATGAAGTCGCCCAAGGGCGACTCGATGAAAAAGGGTGAATGGGCGATGATGATCGCCATCTTCCTCGGCCTGATTGGCGGCGCCATTTTCGCCGCCCTGCAGCTTTTGGAAGGCTACCTGTTCTAGAAACCCGGAGGTGACCATGTTCGATTTCTTCAAGCATATCCAATTGAGCGACGGCTGGACCATCTACATCTGGCTGATTACCGGCGGTTTGATTCTGATTGCCGTGGTGTTCGGCATTCGCTGGGCGGCCAAGAACGACCAGTTTGACGAGGACATCAAATACCTGGTGTTTGATGAGAACGACAAGGACAAGATGGATCCTGAGGAGTTCGCCAAGTATCAGGAGGTGCTCAAGGAGCAGGAGCGGAAACGCAAGGAGTTCCTGGCCCGCAAGGCGGAGGAGCAGGCCCGCAAGCACGCCGCCTGATATCCCTCCGGCTTGAATTTCAATGCGCAAAGGTGAGCGCTGGATATTCGCCGCCATCGGTGTGCTGGTCGTCATCGGCGTTGTGCGCGGCATCATGAGCTATGGCGAGGATCAGAACGATCCCGGCATCCCGTTCTATTCCACCGCGCCGAAGGAAGTTCAGCGCCAGGCTTCCGATCTCTATCGCAAGCTGGGCTGCCGCGACTGCCATTCCCTGTGGGGCACGCGCAACATCATGCAGTTCGTGCCGGCGCCGGCGCTGGATGGCATCGGCTCGTTGCGCAGCGAAGAATGGCTGTATCGCTATTTTTCGGCCGAGAATCCGCAAGCCATTCTGCCCTCGCGACTGAAGAAGAAATACCAGATGCCTTCCTATGCGCATCTGCCCGAGGCGCAGCGTCGGCTGCTGGCCCGCTATTTCGCCAGCCTCAAGGTCAAGGACTGGTATCTGGATCAGGTGCGCAAGCAGGAATACGAAAAACTGACCGGCAAGCCGTGGAAGGGGGCGAAGTCCGGCTCGCTCAAACGTGTGGATGACCCGGAGGTCGGTTCATGAACCAGAAATGGGTGCGCATTCTGGTGGCGCTGGGCATCGGTTGCGCGATGATTCATTTCGCGGAACGGGTGCTGGGCGTGCGCGTGGAGTTGTTCTGGGGGCTCAAGACCTTCAACTTCAACTGGATGCTGACCATCTTCGTGGTGCCGTTCATCACCGGCTGGGTGATTGCCTGGGTGTATGGCATGGGCGGCAAGATGGTGGCCCATTTCCCGCCGCTGATCGTCAACGGCATCAGTTATTTCCAGACCGTGTATGTCACCGGTGTGCCGGAAGGGGCGCAGTTGAACCCGATCGGCTGGTGGGGCCTGTATGTGATCCTGACCATGGAGTTCTGCGCCTTTGGCGCCTTCCTTGGCGAGTTGCATATCCAGAGGGTTGTCAGCAAGCGCAGGCGGCAGCAACGGCAGGCCGAACAGGCAGCCCGGGAGGAAGCCGGACATGAGTGAGGCCCGGCGGCGCTTTGCGCGGCCGCCGCTTTCGCCCCGGCAGCGCGCGATTCGCAAGCGGTTCCTGGCGGCGGTGGTCATCACCTGCATTGCGGCGGTGATGGTGGGCGGCGGTCTGCATGTGATGAGTCTGGGCGAGGCCCGGCTGGCGCAGATGCGCAGCAAGGCCGGCTACGACGTGTCCGAGGTGAGCAAGCATATTCGGGCCGCGGGCGAGGATCTGGCCCGGCATAGCGAGAACGAACATGGCAATGTGCATGCGGCCTACACGAAGGCAGGCGTGCAGGCGCTTCTGGACGACAAGACCTGGAAGGAGCTGGATACGATGGTGACGGTGCCGGCCGGGCCGTTCACGATGGGCACGGATCTCTTTCGGGCCGACGATCAGGACAAGCCGGCGCACCAGGTTGTGCTGCCGGCCTATCGCATGGACAAGTATCCGGTGACAAACGCGCAGTATGCCCGCTTCGTGGCCGAGACCGACCGCCGTCCACCGTCGTCCTGGGAGGGCGGCAGAATTCCGCAGGGCGCGAAATTGCAGCCGGTGACGCTGGTGTCCTGGTATGATGCCAAGGCCTATTGCGCCTGGGCGCACAAGCATTTGCCCACTGAGGCCGAATGGGAAAAGGCCGCGCGCGGCAACGACGGGCGGCGCTGGCCCTGGGGCAACGACATGGATCCGGCGCGGCTGAACACCTATTACAGCGTCGGCCATCCGACGAACGTGATGAAATATCCGCAAGGCGCAAGTCCCTATGGCGCGATGGACATGGCCGGCAATGTGTATGAGTGGGTGGCAGACGATTTCGGCCCCTACGAGGGTTCCAAGGCCGACGCCGATCTGTTCAAGGTGAAGCTGCCGAAGGTGCTGTCGGCCGAGGATCGCTCGAAGAAGACGGTGGATCTGGTGGTCTATGACAATCTGAAATACAAGGTGCTGCGCGGCGGATCGTGGAACAGCGATCCCTTCTCGACGACAACCTATCATCGCAACTATGAATTGCCGAACAAGGCGTCGGATTTCATCGGCTTCCGGTGCGCGGCGCCGCTGGTGGATCGTGGAGGTCACAGGTGATGCAACGAATCGCTCACATGATGCTGGCGGCCGGGCTGGCGATGCTTGCGCCGCAATCGGCCTGGGCCATTGACAGCTATCGTTATCTGCACGTCAATCTCAGTTCCGTGTGGATGATCTTCGTGTTCCTGTTCTTTCTGGTGTTCTTCCCGATGGTGCTGATGGCTGTGCTCTATTGGTGGAACGCGCTCAAGAAATCGAAACAGGAAAGCGGGACGGAGGAGGAATAAGCGATGCGCTGGCTGGCCTGGACGCTGATGCTGTTGCTGGGGGCGGGGTCGCTGACGGTTTCGACTCCGGCCCGGGCTGCAAGTGACGCGGCGCCGGGATCGAGCATCCAGATCATCCAGTCCTTCGGCAATCAGGATGAGGGCGGCGTGCTCAACATTCCGGTCAAACGCCGGCATGAAATCCTGTTCTGGATGGGTCTGGCGCTGCTGGTTCTGGTGCTGGCGACGGGAGGCGTCGGCATTGCGATGGCCGTGTTCGGCAAGGATGTGTTTCTGTGGCACATGCTGCTTGCGGGCCTGTCGATGACGCTCGCCATCGCGCATGCCATCGTCGCCGTTGTCTGGTTCTATCCCTACCAATAATCCAACCGTCTCCGGCGACTCCGGCGCGCGATTCGCGTCGTCGGGGTTCGCTCGGTTGGCGCTGGGGCTGTATTTCGTTTCGGGCCTCACGGCGCTGGCTTGGGAAGTGCTGTGGACGCGGATGCTGTCGCTGGCGTTCGGCATCAGCATCTTCGGCGTCGTGGTCACCGTGGCGGCGTTCATGGCCGGCCTCGGCGCGGGCAGTCTGACCGGCGCCGTGGCGGCGCGCCGGCTTGCGCCCCGCACCGCCTTGCGCGGTTTTGCCTTGATCGAAGGCGGCATCGCCCTGTTCGCACTGGCGATGCCTTGGGTCTTTCGTGGTGTGGATGGCTGGCTCGATGGCGCGGGCGCTGGCGGTCATCTGGCTGCCTGGTATGCGATCCAGGCCGGAGCGGCGTTCGTGCTGTTGTTTGCGCCCGCATTCGGCATGGGGCTGGGCTTTCCGTTGATGTTGCGGGCGCTGCGGGCGCGCGCCTCGCTGGGCGCGATCTACGGCCTGAACACGCTGGGCGGCGTGGCGGGCGCCGTGCTGCCGCTGGTGCTGCTGCCCTGGCTGGGTTGGACGGCGGCGGTGGGCTGGGTGGCGGCGCTCGGCGGCTGCGTGGCGCTTGGCGCCTGGTGGTTGGCCGGTTTCGAGGATGCATCTGTGCCTGAGCCTGCTGCGTTTGAGCATGCTGCGACGGATGAGCGACACGGCCGCGGCCGGCCGGACTGGCGTTCGATGGCGGCCTATGCCGGCATCGGCGCTGCCTCGCTGGCGCTGGAAGTGGCCTGGACACGACTCTACGGCATGCTGATGCTGCGCACCGAGTATGTGCTGGCGGTGATTCTGGCCGTGGTGCTGACGGGCATTGCGGCCGGCAGCCTGCTGGCCCGGCGTCTGTCCGCTCCGGCCTGGCTGGGCTGGTTGCCGCTGGCGGCGGCGGCGCTGACGCTGGCGGGCCTGACCGAGTTACCGCTTGTGGCTGATTGGGCCGAGGCTATGCGGGCCGGTTCGCTGGCCGGCGCGATGCTGAAGCAGGGTGCGGTCATCGCTGCCTGCACGCTGCCGGTCACGCTGGCATTGGGCGCGTGGTTGCCGCTCTTGGCGCGGTTTGCGGGCGGGAACGGCGCCGGCGCGTGGCTTTATGGAGCCAACAGCGTCGGCGCGGCTGTTGGCGCCTTGCTCACCGGCTTCGTGTTGCTGCCCGCTTGGGGTACGACCGGCGTGATTGCCGTCGCAGCCTTGATGCTGTTCGCATGCGGCATGCGCTGGGCGAATGATGTCCGCGTCTGGCTGGCGTTGCCGTTGCTGGCGGTGGTTGCCTGGTGGCTGCGGCCGTTGCCGCCAGTGTCCGAGCTGTTGCCGGGCGAAATGGCCGGCAGCCGCGACCTGCGGGTGGAGGAAGATGCGGTGTCGCTGACACATGTGGTCGAACAACCGGACGGGCAGCGGGTGCTGCTCTCTGATTTGCATCGGATGGATGCGTCCAGCGATCCGACGGCGGTGGCCGTGCAACGCAATCAGGCCCGGTTGCCGCTGTTGCTGCACCCGGATGCGCGGGACATCCTGTTTCTCGGCATCGGCACCGGCATCACGGCCTCGGCCAGTCTGGCGCTGCCGGAGATGAGGCGCACCGGCGTGGAGCTTTCGGCCGGCGCCATTCATGCCGCGCAGCGGGAGTTTGCCCTGGTCAACCATCGCGTGATGGAGCATATGCGCATCGTGCGCGATGATGCGCGCCGTTTTTTGCGGGCTGACAGAGCACGGCATGACATCATTCTGGGCGATCTGTTTCATCCGGACATGGTCGGACGGGCGGCGCTGTTGTCGCTGCAGCAGTTCCGGCGCGGGCGGGCGCATCTGAAGCCGGGCGGGCTTTATGTGCAATGGCTGGCGCTGAATCAGTTCGATGTCGCCTCGCTGAAGTCAGTGCTGGCCGGTTTCCGGCGGGCATTCCCGCACGGCTGGATGTTTGTGGACGGATTCCGGCTGGCGTTGGTGGGCGGGCGCGACGCGCGTTTGTCTGTCCCTGAACTGGCGCGGCGTTTTGCGACGTTGCCCGCCGATGCCCGCGCAGCGCTCAGCGGCGGCGAGGGACTCTGGACCTGGCTGGGCCGCTATTGGGGCGAGGTGCCGGCCGTGGACGCCATGCCGCAGGATGAATGGCGGCCAGTCATCGAGTTTTCGCTGCCTCGGGCGCGTTTTTCCGGCGCTTTGCGCTTGCCGGATACGCTGTTCTGGCTGCTGCGCCATCGGCCGCGGCCGGAGGAAGCGATGTGCGAGCTGGGCGTGCGGCCGGACGAGCGCAAACCCTTCATGCGCGCCTGGGCCGCGACCAGCCTGGGCATGGAGGCGGAGCTGGCGGGCATGCGCGGCCGCGAGGCCGATGCGGAGCGGTTTGCACGCTTGGCCTGGCGGGCCAATCCGAAGGATCGATGGGCGGGATTTGCGCTCGCCGATCGCATGTATGCCTCGCTGGCCCAGGCGCGGGCGCTGGGCATCGGACGCGAACATGCCTTGCGGCGGATTCTTTCGATTCGCCCCGATCATGTGCGGGCGCTGAAAGCGCTATTACGCCTGAAACTCGAGCAGGGACGCAAGGCGGAAGCTGAACGCCTGCGCCGTCGCATTCTGGCGCTGTCGCCGCTGGATGCCGAGATGCGGCGGATGACCCGCGAGCGCAATCGGCGTATGCTTGGGGAGCCGCTATGAACAGCCAGACCGAAGCCCTGAACGCTCCCGCTGGCGCCGGCAAGGCCGGGCGCTTCCGGCGCATTCTGCCGGCCCGGCGCGCCAGCCAGATCTTCACCCTGCTGGTGCTGGTGCTGGTGCCGGTCACCGGGCTGTTTCACATCAGCGTGGCTGACGGCGCCATCGTCGTGCTCGACCGTCAGGTCTGGTTTTCCGATTTCTTCATCATCTTCGGTTTCTGGATCATGATCGCCAGCATCCTGGTGATGAGCTATTCGCTGGCCGGCGCGGTGTTCTGCGGCTGGGTCTGCCCGCAGGGGTCGGCTTCGGAATGGGCCAATGCGCTCACCCGCAAGCTGCTTGGCCGCAAGGCAGAGGTCATGGATTTCAGCGGCCGGCCGATGCAGGTGGCCAAGCGCAAGGATTCCTGGCGCAACAAGGCCTTGTTGTTCCTGATTCTGTGGCTGGCGGCGATGGGCTATGCGGTGATTCCGCTGCTGTATTTCTTTCCCCCGGAACAGTTGTGGCGGGTCGTGACCCTGCGCGCCGAGCATGCCGGTTCGGTGTTGTGGATCTATGCCGTGTTCACGGTCATCCTGTTTCTGGACATCGGCCTGATCCGTCACATGGTGTGCCGCTATATGTGCATCTACCGGATGTGGCAGCATTCGTTCAAAACGCGGGATACGCTGCACGTGGCCTACGACTCCTCCCGTTCCGCCGATTGCGCCCATTGCCACTATTGCGCCGATGCCTGCTATCTGGAACTCGATCCGAAGAACACCGTGGTCTATGACAGTTGCATCAATTGCGGCGACTGTATTGACGCCTGCAACGAGTTGCATGCGAAGAGCAAGAAGTTTTCCGGGCCGGGCCTGCTGCGTTTCGAGATGGGCGATCCCACGGGCGAGCGCGGCCGCGGCAATGTGGGTTCCTTCTTTTCGCGCGTGCGCGTGGCCCTGCCGGTGGCGGTGCTGGGCGGGCTGATGTTCTGGTATGGTCTGGCCAGCTACGAGCCGCATCATATGAGCGTGTTCCGGGCCGAGAACGCGCACCAAGGCGCGGTGCAGGACTATCAGATCAACATTGCCAACAAGCTCTACCGGCCGGCGAATTTCACGGTGCATATCGGGAACCTGCCGGACGGCGCCTGGCGGCTGGATCGGACCAAGGTGCACATGGACACGGCCGGACGCGCCAATGTGCGCCTGCATGTGGGTGATTTGCCGAAAGGCTTGTACAATATCCGTGTGACGGTTCGGGCGGACGATGGCTGGACGGGCAGTTTTCTGTTGCGCCATTTCGCCCCGGGGGTGAGATCATGAATAAGCAGGAACAGGCCAGACTGAATGCCATCGAGGAGCGCAAGCGCAAGGCGAAGGAACGTGAACGCAAGCGCCGTGAGGTTGGCTCCAAGCCGACGAAAACGGAATGGGGCAAGCACACGGACGATTTCTACGGTTACGGCAGCGAGGAGGAACGGCGCGATTTGCGGGGATTGGAGGACTGGGAACTGGTCGAGCAGATGGCGCAGTCGCGCAAACCGGTGCCCAAGTGGTTTTTTGTGGTCATCGGTATCGTGCTGCTGACGGCGTTCGGTCTCAGTCTGCCATTCTGGGGCGATCGGCCCGATCACCCCCGTCACTGGATTACCTGGGGACATTTGATGGCCGTGGTGTATCTGTTGGTGGCGGGGGGGTTCATTTATTTGATGATCAACGTGTTCAATCCGGAATCAACGGACGAGGAGGAGTGCGATCCGGCCCGCGATTCACGGAAGGACGAAAACGGCGGCAAGAAATGAGGCGTGGGCAGGCCTGGATGATCGGCGCGGCGCTGGCGCTGGCGGCCTGTCAGGCCGCGCCGGGCGAGGGTGCAAAGGCAGCGTTTCCGGATACCGATGCGCCCGGCTATGCGGTGCTGGCGGCCCAATGCTCGGTCTGCCACGCGGCGCCGCATCCTTCCCGGCATACGGCTTTTGAGTGGCGGCAGGTGGTGCGGCGCATGCAGATGCATCGCGTGCAGCGCGGCCTGGCTGCGATTTCCGAAAGCGATACGAAGGCGCTGCTGGACTATCTGACGCGGCATGCGCGGAGGGCGTCGTGAGGCGCGCGCTTTGGCTGTTGGTGCTGGCGCTGTTGCCGGCGGCCTGCGCCGAGGATGTGAGCCGCTATGCGCCGCCCGACCAGCACTGGCATGAATGGACGGTGCATGTGGAGAGCCGGCCCGCGCCGTTGCAGGCCGGCATGAACGAGTTTTGGGTCATTATCAGCGATGCGCACGGGGTGCGGCCGAAGAAGGGCATGCTGGTGCGTATCCGGACGCCTGAATCCCGCTGGATTCAGGCTATTCCCGATGGCGGCACGGGGGTGTATCGGCGCGCCGCGCCGGTGTCGGATCCGGAGCATGCGCGATTGCTGGTGAGCATTCGTGAGGAAGGCGGGCTTCAGCGCGAAGGCGAGCTGACCTTTGATTTTCCGCCCCAACATGCCGGTCGGTGACTGCGACGATGAGCCTGCGGCGTCGGTTTGCATTGGTGATCCTGCTGGCGGCGGTGTGGACGGCGCTGCCGTCCGCCGCCGATGCGGCGGATGCCGCCCGCGGCGCGGTGGTGGCACAGGTGCGCTGCGGGCCGTGCCATTATCTGGACAAGCCGCTGACCAAGGTGGGGCCGGGCCTGGCCGGCATTTACAATCGCGCGCCGCATATCGCCGGCGTGCCGTTTGCGCGCTGGGATGAGGCGGCGCTGGAGCGCTGGCTGTCGGGTCCGCGCAAGGTCAAGCCGAATACGCGGATGTTTCTGCCGCCGCTGCCGGCGCGCGACCGGGAAGACATTATCGCCTGGCTGAAAATGCGGGATCAGTGACCTTTGGGGCGGCAGACGGCGCCGGTTGCCGCTATTGGCGCTGCTCCAGTTTCTTCTTCAGTTTCTCCGACGGCACCCAACGACGCAGGATCATGATTTGCTTGCCGCCGCGCTTTGCCTCGCAGACAGGGCAGGTGAGATAGGCGAGATATAGCTCCTTCGGCATGCAGCCTTCGTCCAGCAACTGGCTCTGCATGCGTCGCACGTCGTCCCGGATCTGGCCGACATCGCCATGCACGATATGCGCCCGCAGGCGAAACGGATTGGGCAGGCGTCGCACATGCCGGGCGGCGGAACGATCTTCTTCGAGCGGGCAGAGAATAGCGCCGCGGAACATGGCCGAGCGCGACAGCACGAAACCCGGCCAGCGCGGCGTCAGTCCCAGGCGCTCGATATCCTGATGTTGGCGATGCAGGCAGGCCTCGAACCCGATGGGCATGTGCAGGAACATCGGTGCGCGCATTTCGTGCACCAGCCAGCCGCCCAGGTTCACGTCCCGGCCGTCCCAGTCGGGCCAGGATGCGGGACAGCCGCAGTCCAACCGGCTCAAGGCCTGTTCGTTCAATGCCTGTCCTTTCGGTAAATGTCCTTCAGCGTCAGCAGCACGTTGACCAGGTAGATCCAGAAGCCGATGGCCAGCACCGAGGCGGCGACGGAAATGACCGGGCCGTAATAACGATGCACGGCCGGCACGGCTTCGGGATCGGTGAGCCACAGATGGCCTTCGATGGCCCCGAAGATCATTAGTGCGATATAAAAGGAACTGACGCCGATGGCTGTCCACCAGAACGAGTGCTCGGCCAGCCGGTGGGAATGGATCGGTTTGCCGGTGATTTTCGGCAGCATGTAATAGGTCACCGCCATGCCGAGGATGGTGACGCCGCCGACCAGGTTGATATGTGCATGCGCCAGCGGATCAATCATATGGCCGGGGCCGCCGTAGGGGCTGCCGATGGAGTCCAGCCAGTGGCGCACGGGCGGAATGACCTGCAGCAAACCGTGTACCGTGCCGATGAAGAAGGACAGCACGGACATGATCAGGAACTTGACGAGATAACGATTCTGGTGATGAGGCATGGCGGCAGGCTAGCCGCACGCTTTGGGTGCGCAAGGCCGGAATCGGCGGCTGTCATCGTGCGACGCGCTGGCGTAGGATACGCCGCATGAAAGGCACGGTGCTGGCGGTGCTCGTCACGTTTGCCGCAATGTGGGTTGCCTGGCGGTTCTCGCGCCATCGCTGGCTGCACGCCGCGCTGATGGGCGGGGTGATACTCTTTGATCTTGTGTTCCCGTTCTATCTCTATTTCGCCAACAACTGGTACAAGCGGCTGATTGAGCAGGAACAGATCTACGATTTCTCGGTGTGGATGCATGTCGGCATCATGGTGGTGCTCTACACGCTGTATGTGGTGCAGGTGCAGGCCGGGCTGGCCATCTGGCGCGGCGACGGCGAGGCGAGGGATGGGCATCGCTTGCAGGCGAAGGGTATTCTGGCGGCGCGCGTGATGGCGTTGCTGACAGGCGTGTTGCTGATGGTTCAGTAGGCGATGGGCCGGGACGAACAAAACCCCTTGCATTTTGTGCCTGCCCGCGCAATGATTGGCCGCAATCAACTTAGGGAGGTGTGATATGGTCGCTCATTTTCTTGAGGCTTCCGTGAATTTCCAGACGGGTGACATTCTGAAGATGTATGCCGGAATCATCGTGTTCCTGTATGGCATCATGTTCATCAACTACAAGCGGGCCTGCAAAAAGAACAACAACGGGTAAGTAAGATTATCTATTTTCCTGCTTGGCTTCACGTCCGGGCGGGGGAGGAAAACCGGGGCGGACAAAGCGTCGTCCCGAAACTACAACAACACTGGAGGGGTTTAGTTATGCGTCGATTTCTGAGTGTGGCCAGCGGGAGCGTATTCGCGCTGATGTGCGTGGCGACCAGCGCGCTGGCGGCGGAAGGGGTGATTGGCGATCCGAATCACGGTCGCGAGATTTTTCTGAACGGCAAGGGTGACGTTTCCGCTTGTCAGTCCTGCCACGGCGAGGACGGCACGGGTTCCGACGATATGGGCACGCCGCGTCTGTCCAATCAGGTGTACACCTACATTCTGAAGCAGTTGACGGATTTCGCGACGGGCAAGCGCGTGGACAACACGCTGGGTGCGATGAACGACGTGGCCAAGGGGCTGAGCGAGCAGGATCGCCGCGATGTGGCCGCTTATGTGCATTCGCTGAAGACGCCGTTCCTGGGTTCCGATCTGAAACAGATCGCCGAGGCGGATGGCGTGGATATCAGCGAGCTGGGCGATACGGCCAAGGGCCGCATGATCGTGGAATATGGTTCGGTTGATCGCGGCATTCCGGCCTGCAAGAGCTGCCATTCCTATCATGGCCGCAGCGCCGGCAAGATCTTCCCGGCCATCCAGGGTCAGCGCTACAAGTACCTCAAGCATGAGCTGGAAGCCTTCCGCGAGGGCGCCCAGCCGAACTACGACAAGGAGACGGCCCGCTACAACGATCCTTTGGGCATGATGCGCAAGGTGGCGGCCACGCTGACGGACGAGGACATCAAGAACCTGGCGGCGTTCCTGACCTCGGCTCTGCCGGAGACGCCGAACAATCCGGTGCCGCCGTCCCGCGAGCGCTTCTGATCGAAGCCTTCGGGGTCTGATGCATTCAGGGTGGGGTTCAATCCCCGCCCTGTTTTTTTTGGCTGTTGTACCGCCGAGGACGCCAAGGTTTTTTGTCGCCAAGAACACAAAGGCCGCGAAGGAGATTTGGCTTCGTACCCCTTTGCGCTCTTGGCTGTTCTTTGGGTTGAGTTTTTAATCACAGAGGACACAGAGTTCACCGAGGGGTCTTTTCAAGAGGCGCTTGGCCAGACCCTCTCTGTGTGCTCTGTGGTTGTTTTAGTTCTACCGCTAGGGACGCCAAGGCCGCAAAGAAAGATATGGTTTTTGTCTATTATGACCTTTGTGCCCTTTGCGGTTGAGTTCGTGAACCACAGAGAGCACTGAGATCACTGAGATGATTGGTCATGGCGCTGAGCCTGACCTGCTTTGTGTTCTCTGTGTGCTCTGTGGTTGCTTTGTTATTTTGCCTTGTGTTCCGACTTTTTCCGGGGCTCGGCCGGATGGCGCGAGCGCAGGATCACGCCGCCGGGGAGCACCGCGATCGTTTCCAGATCGGCGCTGAGCAGCGCGAATTGGTGCGCCAGTTTACGGTTGCGCCGCGCGCGATAATCGAAGGCGACATGCGTGATGCCGCGAATGCTGGCCAGCAAGGCCTCTGGCGATTTGGCAACCGGCGGCAGCGGGAAGGTTTCGCGTTTGATCGCCAGCATCGTGCGGCCGGGCCATTGGCTGGCGGCGCGGAACGGCTTGTCGGGATCGGCTGCTTCCTCGGCCAGTCGCTTGATCAGCGCGTCGGTCGGCGAGTAGATGTCGTGCCGGGCCACATAGCGGATATGACGGTCGGCGACCATGAAGGTGGTGGCGGTCAATATGATGAGCGCGATGACGATGCCGCGTTCGCCCAGCAGGCCGGAGCGGAAGCGCAAGCGTCGGTTCAGGCGGATGGCCAGGTCGGCGCCGTAATACAGAATCAGCGCCAGCGTGGTCAGCGTCCAGCCGCCGTCGGGCGCCAGAAAACCGATCACGAATGCCAGCACCAGCGACAAACTGAGCACCGAATCGGCGAGCTTGCGGAAACTGAGCGCGACGACAAGCAGCGCCGTGCCCAGCGCCAGCAGACCCGGCCCCCACGAAGGATCCGTGGTTTCATACTGCGGGCCGATGAGCATGTCGGCCAGCGTCAACAAGGGGTTGCCCAGCCAGTTCAGCTCCGGCCAACCCCAGCGAATGATCGGAAACAGGATGGCGACTACGGCCAGACCGATGAGCAGGTTGCGCGACTTGCGTTCACGCGCCTGTGTCCGATGTTTCCAGGCGATGGCAGCCGGGAGCGCCAGGCCCGCCGGATGCAGACTGACGGCCAGCGCCGCCGCCAGCAGGGCGATAAAATAGTCGCCAGGGATATCCCGCTGGCTGCTGCTGTATCGTCCCTCGAACACGCAGCCCAACCAGAAGGCCAGCAACAGATACGGGCCTTTGCCAATGGCATCAACCTGCATGACGGTGATCGGGGCGATCAGCAACAGACCCGTGCCGATCAGCGCCACTTCCGGGCTGATGCGCTTGCTGGCCCAGTCGTAAAGCGCCAGTCCCACGCCCAGCATGACAAACAAGCTCAGCACCTTGGCCGCAATCAGGTTGCCGGCCCAGTGGATGTCCAGAATCGTGAACAGGAAGGCGCGCAGGTCGGGCGCGCCGGCAAAGGCCACCGGATGGGCGATCTGATCCACGATGGCCCAGTTGAGCAACAGCGCCCGGGCTGCGCCTTCGTCAATGCCGTAGTCGTCGTAACGGAACATGGCCATCCATGCGAGCGCCACGAGCACCAGCGAGGCCAGCCCCCAGTATCGGGCGGGTATCTGTTCCGCGATTCCAGACATGAAAATGACCCCCGAAGGCGAGCTTTGAGCGAAATCAGTCCTTGCGGCCAGCGGCCGCGCCCAATCAAGGGGCCGGATTGTAGCCGAAGCGGGCGTTCAGGACACCTCTTCGGCGACGGCCGCCGGTGCGGACGCCGTGTCCGACTGTTTGGTTGCAAGCAGGTGGGCCATGCGCGGCGCGCGATTGCCCAGCATGTCGGCCAAGGTGTGGCCGTCTAGCACGTCCAGGAAGGCGCGCTTGGCCTGCTTGATGAGCGATTTCAGGCGACAGGCATCGATCAGCGGGCAGGTGTTGATGCTGCGGTCGAAACATTCCAGCAGGTTCATGTGGGGTTCGGTCATGCGCACCAGCTGGCCGATGTTGATTTCCTCGGGCGGCAAGGCCAGGCGCATGCCGCCGTTGCGGCCTCGGGTGGTGAGGATCACGCCCAGTTGCGCCAGATTGAAGACTGCTTTCGCCACATGGTGGCGCGAGATGTCGTAGGCCTTGGAGATTTCGTCAATGGTGACCAGATGGTCGGTATGCAATGCCAGATAGATCAGGATGCGCAGGCTATAATCGGTGTATTTGGTCAGTTCCATGGCAAGCCTTCCTTCCTTCGGTATTTGGGATGGATTATTGACAAGCGATTCTGCCGAAGTAAAGTTGCGACATAAATACTCCTTTTGCGGAGTATGATGCATATCGACACAGGAGGGATTTCCGATGAGCACAGTGTATGAGCAACTGGGTGGTGAGGCCGCCATCAACGCTGCGGTGGATGCGTTTTATCGCCGCGTGTTGAACGATCCGTATGTGAGCCGTTTCTTCGAGGGCGTGGATATGGAGAAACAGGCCGCCAAGCAGAAGGCGTTCCTGACCATGGTGACCGGCGGTCCGAACAACTACACCGGCAAGGACATGCGCGAGGGTCACAAGCACTTGGTGCACGAGATGGGGCTGAATGATTCTCATTTCGATCATATCGTCTGCCATCTGCGTTCCACGCTGGCCGAACTGGGCGTGGCGCCTGAACTCATCAAGACCGTGGCCGACGTCGCCGAATCCACCCGCGACGACGTGCTCGATCGCTAGGAGCAGGCTATGCATGTTCAGACTTTTCTGTTCGCCTTCGTTATTTTCGTGGCGCTTGGCGTGGTGCTGTCGCTGATTCTGTCGAGCGTGGCGGACGCCTCCCGCGTGGAGCCGGGCGAGGCTCCGGCGGCGGCGCCGTCGGGCGGCGGCAAGAAGACGGTCTATGAGTTGCTGGGCGGCGATGCCGCCATTGATGCGGCCGTGGACATCTTCTACCGTCGCGTGCTGAACGATCCGTATGTCTCGCCGTTCTTCGAGGGCGTGGACATGGAGAAGCAGGCCGCCAAGCAGAAGGCCTTCCTGACCATGGTGTTCGGCGGTCCGAACCGCTATACCGGCAAGGACATGCGCGAGGGCCACAAGCATCTGGTGGAACGGGGGCTGGATGACTCGCATTTCGATCACATCCTGATGCATCTGCGTTCGACGCTGGCCGAGCTGGGCGTGGGCGAAGACATGATTCAGACCGTGATCGACCTTGCCGAATCCACCCGCGACGACGTACTGAATCGCTGATACCCTCCCGGGTCTGAGGCGAAGGGCAGCGGGATTTTGCGCCGGGCGTGAAATCCCGCTTCCTTTTCCCGCC
>CAYQMA010000004.1:0-31692 GCA_964418535.1 uncultured Zetaproteobacteria bacterium
GCCCGGCCCAGCCGTTTGATGATCTCGTAACGCGATGCGTTCAGCTCGGCGGTGCGTTGCCGCACCTTGCGTTCCAGCTCCCGATTCTGGTCATAGAGGGCAAGCTGGGTGCGCACCCGGGCCTGCACAATGGGCGGACTGACCGGCTTGGTGATGTAATCCACCGCGCCAAGCTCAACCCCCGAGTTTCATCATCCACTTCGCCCTTGGCGGTCACGAAAATCACCGGAATCCTGCGTGTGCGGGGATCCTCCTTTAGCCGGCGGCATACCTCGTAGCCGTCCATCCCGGGCATCATCATGACATGCGGCGTTTCTTCCGCATTCCTGTTCGATTTTTCCGGGCTTTTCGGACGATGACGCATCACCCGCCGCATCCGGTGGAGAATTGGCCGCAGATGCCCTAGCCTCCGGCATCCTCTGATGACAAGGACGAGCATGAAATTCACCGAACTGAATCTGCCGGAACCTCTGCAACGGGCCATTGACGAACTGGGTTACACGGAGCTGACCGACGTGCAACGGGCGGCGCTGCCGCTGACCCTGGCGGGCAAGGACGTGGCCGGCCAGGGGCGCACCGGCACCGGCAAGACCGCCACCTTTCTCATCACCGTCATCCATCGCCTGCTTGCCGAAGCGCCGAAACCCGGCCGCAAGCCGCATCACCCGCGGGCCCTGGTCATTGCGCCGACCCGCGAACTGGTCATCCAGATCCGCGACGACGCCGAAAAACTGATCCGCCATACCGATCTGCGGCTGCACGCGGTTTACGGCGGCGTGGACTACGACAAGCAGCTCAAAGCCTTCGACCGGGGCGTGGATATCCTTGTCGGCACACCGGGTCGGCTGATCGATTATCTGAAGAAAAAAGCCTATTCGCTGCGCAAGACGGAAATCCTGGTCATCGACGAAGCCGACCGCATGTTCGATCTGGGTTTCATTCGCGACCTGCGTTTCATGCTGCGCCGGCTGCCGCCGTACAACGAGCGCCAGTCGCTGATGTTCTCGGCCACGCTGTCGCATCGCGTGCTGGAACTCGCCTACGAACACATGAACATGCCGGAAAAGATCCGCGCCGAGGAAGGCGACATCACCGCCACCGGCATCGAGGAATCCATGTATCACACGGCGATGGAGGAGAAGTTTCCGCTGCTCGTCCACCTGTTGCGCGAATACGACGTGCAGCGCGGCATGATCTTCGTCAATGAAAAACGCACCGGCGAGCGGGTGGCGCGGGATCTGGCGCGCTATGGCTTCCGGGTCGGCATCCTTTCGGGCGACATTCGTCAAAAAAAGCGCATGCGGATTCTGGAGGATTTCACGGCCGGCAAGCTGAACCTGCTGGTCGCGACCGACGTGGCCAGCCGCGGTCTGCATATCGACAACGTGACCCATGTGTTCAACTACGACCTGCCGGAAGAGGCTGAAAACTACGTCCACCGCATCGGGCGCACGGCACGCGCCGGCGCGACCGGGGTGGCCGTATCCTTCTCCTGCGAACGCTTCTGCTTTGGCCTGCCGGAGATCGAGGCCTATATCGGCCGCTCCATTCCGGTTCGCCCCATCGAGCCCGAGTGGCTGGAGATCGGCGAACCGGTGACGCCCGATGCGACGGCTGAGGGATTGAAGCGCGAGGATCGCGCTCGGCCGATGGAGAATAAGGGAACACAGGGCGCCAGCGGGCGGAACCGAAGGCGGCGCAGGCCCAGGCGCCGGAGTTCAGGCCGGAGCCGGCGCGATTAGCGACGTGCCAGTTCCCGCCGCAGCGCCCGCACCTCCTCGGGCGGCGCATCCTTGCCCGGCAGGGCGCGCACGCGATTGGGATGCAGCGGCCGACCGCACTGATCGCACACCATGGCCGGATGCGTGCGATGGCCGCAGTCCCGATGCACCAGCCGCAGCCATTCGCCTCCCGCGCCCGACCAACGCTCGCCCCAGCGCATCATCGCCAGCAGCACCGGAAAGACATCGCCGCCCTTTGGCGTCAGCCGATATTCATGCCGCCCTTCCGACCCCGAAACCAGCACGCGCCGCAGCAGACCGGCCTCGACCAACCGCGCCAGGCGCTGCGACAGCACCTTGCGCGAAATGCCCAGATGCCGGCGGAAACCCTCGAAACGCCGCACGCCATAAAAAGCGTCGCGCAAAATCAGAAAGCTCCAACGATCGCCGACCACATCCAGCATCGCTTCGATGGGGCATTGTGCCTGAACAGGGGCCTGAGGCATGGGTGGAATGCTATATGGTTTCTATAAGAAACTCAATAAAGGTTTCTAATCGATACCCTTTATTGGTTTCTTTAGGATACTGAATGGCTCGCAGCGTGATTCAATGGATGTCCCGCTGGCATCGGATTTCGCCCCGCCGCCGGCTGGAATGGTATCCGCCGTTCTGGTGGATGCGCATCCGCGTGCTGGAGCTGGACGAGGACTGGAGCCGCATACGCATCCGCTTGCCGCTGAACTGGATCTCCGCCAATGCCGCCGGCAATATGTTTGGCGGTTATCAGGCCTGCCTGGCCGACCCGGTGCCGGCGCTGGCCTGCCTGCGCAAGTTTCCCGGCTATCACGTGGCCACGCGCGCCCTGTCGCTGGATTTCGTCCGGGCCGGCAATTCCGATCTGGTGCTGTGCTTCGATTTTCCGCCCGATCTGGAAGCGGACATTCGGGCCAGACTCGCCGCACACGGGCAAGCCACGCCGATGTTCGACATGTATTATGTTCGCGCCGATGGCGAGGTCTGCACCCGCATTCGCAACACCGTCGCCATTCGCCCGCAAGGCTATCGGGGGCTGGAAAACCCCGCATGAATCTTTGAGCGAACGGCCGCTTGGCGCTAGCGTGCGCTGCCAATACGACGGGAGGCGAATGTGAGCCCATCTGAAACCTCGCAACATGCCATGCACCTGAAAATCGCTACGCGCGGCTCGGCGCTGGCCCTGTGGCAGGCCCGCCATGTGGCCTCCGAGCTGGAGCGCCTGCATCCGGGGCTGACCACGGAACTGGTGCGCATCAAGACCACCGGCGACAAGATTCTGGATGTGCCGCTGGCCAAGGTGGGCGGCAAGGGATTGTTCACCAAGGAAATCGAGGAGGCGCTGCTGGACGGCCGCGCCGATCTGGCCGTGCATTCGATGAAGGATGTGCCGACCGAATTGCCAGAGGGCCTCGGCATTCGCGCCATTTTGAAGCGCGCCGATGTGCGCGACGCCATTGCCACGGTGACCGGCGGCGGCCTGGACAGCCTGCCGGAGAACGCCCGCATCGGCACCTCGTCGCTGCGGCGCGTGTGCCAGATTCGGGCCCGCTTTCCGCACTTTTCCTTTGTGCCCGTGCGCGGCAACGTGCAAACCCGCCTGAACAAGCTGGGCAAGGAAGTGGACGCGGTCGTGCTGGCGGCAGCCGGCGTCAAGCGCCTGGGCATCGCCGATCAAATGCATGCCTTTCTGGAACCGGACGACATGCTGCCGGCCGTGGCGCAAGGCGCCATCGGCGTGGAAACGCGCCTGGACGATGAACGGGTCAATACCTTGGTGGATGCGCTCAACCATCGCGAAACAGCCGTCTGCGTGACGGCCGAGCGCGCCTTTCTGGCGCGGCTGGAAGGGGGTTGCCAGGTGCCGATTGCCGCGCATGCGGTGCTGGATGGCGAGGCGTTGCGCATGGACGGGCTGGTCGGCGAAACCGACGGCAGCCGCATCATCCGCCGCCACGATTCGGCGCCAGCCGCCGAAGCCGAGGCGCTGGGCCGGCGCCTGGCCGATGCTGTGCTGGATGCGGGCGGTCGCGAGATTCTGGCGCGTCTGTATGCTGAGGGGGCGCCTTCCTGACGCGGGGCTTTTTGTAATCCATGTCACATCCCTGTCATCGCTCATGCGTTAGGGTTGCGTCCAGCAGCAGAGAAGATTCTCCCTCGAACCGGATCAGGCGGCGCCAGGCGTCGCCTTTTTCGTGCCGTTTTCCGGCTTGCCTCGCAAGCGCCAGGCCGCCATCGTTCGCGCCATGAACGCTGACTCGTCCGATAATCCCCTGCTGCAATCGCTCCATGCCGAACTGCCGTTGTTCGACCGCATTCAACCTGCGCATGTGCTGCCCGCGCTGGAAGCCGTGCTGGCGCGTAATCACGAGGATCTGAACGAAATCCTCGCATCGGGAAGGCATGACTGGCCGAGTCTGATGCAACCGCTCGAAACCATCGAAGAACGCACGCACCGCTTATGGAGCCCGGTCAACCACCTGAATGCGGTGCGGGATTCCGAGGCGCTGCGCCCCGTGCATCGCGAGGGCCTGATGAAACTGACGGCCTGGCAGTCGGAACTGGCGCAGAACGAGGGCCTGTTCGCAGCCATCCGCGCCCTGCACGACAGCGAAGCCTTCACCCGGCTGTCGCCGGAGCAGCAGCAGGCGGTGCGGCATGCCGTGCGCGATTTCCGTTTGGCCGGCGCCGAGCTTGCCGATCAGGACAAGGCGCGCTTTCGGGATATCCAGATGCGACTGTCTGAACTGGGCGCGCGCTTCGAACAGAATGTGCTGGACGCCACCCGCGCCTTCACGCTGCACCTGACCGACGAGGCTGATCTGGCCGGACTGCCCGAATCGGTGCGCGCGACAGCTAGAGAGCGGGCGCGACAGGCAGGCAAGGACGGTTGGCTGTTCACGCTTGATGCGCCTTCCTACGGGCCGTTCATGCAATATGCCGAACGTCGGGAGCTGCGCCGGCGCATGTATCGGGCCTATGTCACGCGCGCAAGCGAAGGCCAGCTCGACAATGGTCCGTTGATCACGGAAATCCTGAAACTGCGCCGGGAGGCGGCGCAACTGCTCGGTTTCGACAATGCCGCCGAGATGTCGCTGGCCACGAAGATGGCCGAATCGCCGGCGCAGGTCATGGCGTTCCTGCGCGAACTGGCCAGCCGGAGCCGACCGCGCGCCGAGGATGAAGCAGCGGAGCTGCGCGATTTCGCCCGCACCGAGCTGGGTTTGGACGACTTGCAGGCTTGGGATGTGGCCTT
The DNA here is from genome assembly GCA_964418535.1 of uncultured Zetaproteobacteria bacterium. Taxonomy (GTDB): domain Bacteria; phylum Pseudomonadota; class Zetaproteobacteria; order Mariprofundales; family Mariprofundaceae; genus JALVTX01. The sequence goes on from CAYQMA010000004.1 coordinate 5,011, forward strand.
TGCCTCCGAGCGACTGCGTCGGCATCGCTTCGATTTCAGCGAAGAAGACCTGAAGCCATGGTTTCCCGAGCCGGCCGTGCTGAACGGCCTGTTCGCGCTGGCCGGCCGGCTTTACGGCATCCGCATCGAAGCGCGCGAAGCGCCGGTCTGGCACCCAGACGTGCGTTATTTCGAGGTGCTGGATCAGGCGGGCGAACGCGTGGCCGGTTTCTATCTCGATCCGTATGCTCGCGAACACAAGCGCGGCGGTGCCTGGATGGACGAATGCATCATCCGCTGGCGGCGACCGGACGGCAGCCTGCAACGCCCGGTGGCCCATCTGGTTTGCAATTTCGAGCGGCCGGTGGGAGACAGACCGGCATTGTGGACGCACGAGGAAGTGCTGACGTTGTTTCACGAATTCGGCCACGGCCTGCACCACATGCTCACTGGCGTGGAAACGCTGGATGTGTCCGGCATTCGCGGCGTGCCCTGGGATGCGGTCGAACTGCCCAGCCAGTTCATGGAACATTTCTGCTGGCATCGGGAATCGCTGGATCTGTTCGCGCGCCATGTGGACACCGGCGAACCGCTGCCGGATTCGCTGCTTGGCAAGATGCGCGCCGCCCGCACCTTTCAGTCCGGCCTGCAGATGCTGCGCCAGATCGAATTCGCGCTGTTCGACATGCGCCTGCATGCGGAATTCGATCCCGACGGCGATCAAAGCGTTCAGGAGTTGCTGGACGAGGTGCGCGACGAGGTAGCCGTGTTGCGGCCGCCGGCCTTCAATCGTTTCCAGAACAGCTTTTCGCATATCTTCGCCGGCGGTTATGCGGCTGGCTATTATTCCTACAAATGGGCCGAGGTGATGGCCAGCGATGCCTTTGCCGCCTTCGAGGAAAACGGCATCTTCGATGCGGCCACGGCCCGCCGCTTCCGCGATGAATTGCTAGCCGTGGGTGGCAGTCGCGATCTGATGCAGGCGTTCATCGCCTTTCGCGGACGCAAGCCCACGGTGGATGCGCTGCTGCGCCATGCCGGCCTGCTCGACATGAAGTGATTTTAACAAAGCCTTAAAAAACGTCTAATCTGCCATTTGCAGAGTGGCGATCCTTGCCGGGCGAACCAAAAGGGCCGCTGCGGCGACTTCATGCAAGGGAGGAATCATGATCCAACGATTGATGCGCATGGCTGCAAGCCTTGCCCTGCTGCTGGGCACGCTGCCCGTCGCCGCAGCGCCGGCGCAGGATCCATTTCCCGTCCAGCCGCTGTTGAGCGACAGCCGGGCCGATATCCTGCGGCCGTCCGTGGCTGGATCGTTCCTGGTTTTCAGCGAACGCCGGGGGGACGCTTATCGCGTCGTCCAGACCACGACCGCCGATCCGAACGTCTCCGATACCGTGATCGCGCCGACGCAGTTGCACGAAGCGGTGCGCTTCGGTGTGGCCGTGCGCGACGGTTCCATCGGCTATGTGAGCAATCGCATGGGGCCCGTGGCTGCCTGGATGAAGCAGGCTCATGGCGATGGCCATGTGCTGATCGCCAACATGGGCACGTTCAGCGGCGCCATCGTGCCGCGCAATCTGAACGCCTCGCCCGACGGTCGCCTTTGGTGCTTTGATTCCACGCTGGAAAAGGTGCTGCAATCGCGCGCCATCACCCAGTTCGGCGACACGGCCAAGCACATGGAACTCCTGGGCCAGACCTGGCGCTTCTACAATTCGGACGCCTTCCAGCACAAGATGGGTTATCGGGCCACGAAAACGGGCAACCCCAGCAAATTCCAGCGGCCGGCGCTGTTTCTGTTCGACACGACGACCAGCCGCTTGGTGATGATTCCGAACGCGATGAGCGGCGCCTTCTCGCCCGACGGCAAGCGCGTGGCGTTTGTGCGCGAGGTGAACGGCAACTACGACATCTGGATTCAGGATGTGGATGGCGGGCACCTGATCCAGGTGACCAGTTCTCCGTTCGGTGATTTCGACCCGGCCTGGAGCCCGGATGGCAAGCGGCTGGCGTTTGCCTCCAATCGCGACACCCGGGGCGATGTGCGCGGCACCAGCATCTACGTGCTGGACCTGGCCACGGGCGCGATCACGCGCGCAACCGGCGCCCGCGCCACCGATGAAGCGCCCGCCTGGAAGGATGCACACACGATCCTCTTTCATTCAAATCGCAGCCCGAACGGCCGGGGCACGACCTCGCGCTGGAGCATCTGGCAGGTTCGCCTGAACTGATCATTTTCTACTCAAAGGAGCCAACCATGAACGCAAAGATTCGCACACCCTTGTGGCTGACCGCCGCCGGCTGGCTGATGCTGACGCCTGTGGCGCAGGCCGGCGTGCTGGACTGGATGCAGGAGCATGCGGCCGGTTTGCCCGGCAGCAGCCACAAGGCCGAGATTCCGGCCGACGATGCCTCCCTGCTGACGCTGGAACCAGGTGAAAACGAGCTGTATCCCAAGCCTTCGCCGAATGGCCGCTTTCTGCTGACGCTGGTCACCAAGGGCAAGCATGTGTGGGTTTCCCGGCGTTTTGCCGAGAACGGCGATCCGGCCAATATCGTCACCGAAGATCCGCGGGCCACGGACTCCTTTGAATGGGAGGATGACGGCCATGTCATGTTCCTGTCCAATCGCGCCGGCGGTTTGGGACTGTGGGACAAGATCGCCGATGGCGAGGGCATGCTGCGTCGCATTTCGGTCTTGCATGGCCGATTCACGCAACCCGTCCGCCTGAAAGACGGCTCCCTGATTGCCGTGCGTCTGATGCCAGTGCGTACGCGTGGTTCACGAACGACGCATACCCATGCAAGCCGCGGCGACGGCTTCAACAACTGGAATTTCCCCGGCTTCCGAACCGAGATCGTCCGGATTGCGCCCGACGGATCGGTGCGTGAGCTTTCCGAAGGCGTCAATCCCGCCCTGTCTCCGGACGGACAGTGGATTGCCTTCTCGATGCCGGTTGGACGCAGCATTCATCTCTTCCGCATGCATCCGGACGGTTCGGAGCTGATCCAGGTGACCAGCGCCCGCAGCGTGGACGTGCAGCCCGCATGGAGCCCTGACGGCAAGTGGATTCTGTTCACTTCCGACCGCGGCCATCCCGACCTGCGACACAAAGGTCATGACAACTGGGATGTCTGGGCCATTCAGCCCGATGGCCGCAATCTCACCCGCCTGACCAAGGATCGGGCGCGCGATGGCGCTCCGCGCATGGCCAGGGATGGCATGGTGTATTTCCATTCTGATCGTGCCGTGCCGAAGGCCGAGCGCGAGGCCAGGGAAGTCAGAAGCGCGCCGCGCGGCTTTCACATCTGGCGCATCCGTTTTCCCGCAACGAAGTAAATCAACCTCCTCTCGCGGGATCGGGCGGGCCATCAGGCCCGCCCTTTTTGCAACCGCGGTTCAATCAGGAAAAAATCTTGCGAACGATTCCACCGGTTCGCGCGGGGTGCGATACCCATTCGCCGGATGCGACGCATCCTCGTATCCCAGCGCCATGCCGCAAAGCAGCATCACGTCGTCGCCGTAGCCCAGCTCCTCGCGCACGATATCCGGATATTCAGCCAGCGCCGCCTGCGGACAGGTCGCCAGACCTTCCGCAACCGCCATCAGCATCACCGATTGCAGGAACATGCCATAATCCAGCAGCGACCCCTGCGCCAGGCGGCGATCCAGGAAAAAGAACAACGCCACCGGGGCGCCGAACGCGCGATAATTTTCCGCCCATTGAGCCCGCCTGGCCGCGTGGTTCTCGCGCGCAATGCCAAGCGCCTGATAGAGCTGCATGCCGCAAGCGAACCGCCGCTCCCTGTAGGGCGAATGCCATTGCTCGGGGTAGTAGGGGTAGTCCGGCCGACCGCGATGCCCGGCCTGAAACTCGGCCAGCATTCGCTGCTCGATTCGCGTTTTCGCCGCGCCTGTGGCCACCGCCACCTGCCAGGGCTGGGTGTTGGCGCCGCTTGGCGCGTGCCGGGCCGCATCCAGAATCCGCTCGATGGTTTCCCGCGCTACGGGCCGATCCAGGAACGCGCGCACGGACTTTCGGGCCAACAATGCCTTGCGAACATCCATCGGGGGATTCCTTTTTGCCCTGCGACCGTTCAGCCGGTTGTCGCTTCCGGCCGGTCTTGCGCGATCACACGCTTGCGCCCGTCAATCGCACCGGCGCATCCTCGCCACGGGGATGAATGCGTCCGATCCGATACACGGTTTCGCCGGCGCGCTCCAGCACCTCGATTGCACCTTCGGCCTCGGCTTCAGGCAGAACAGCCACGAAACCGATGCCCATGTTGAAGGTTCGATAGCGCTCCTCAAACGGAACATCAGCCAGCGACAAGAGATAGTCGAACACCGGCGGCACCGGCCACGACGCCACGTCCACCGACGCCGCCAGGCCTTCGGGCAGAATCCGTTCGATGTTGTCGAACATGCCGCCGCCGGTGATATGCGCATAGCCGTGAACGTTCACGCCCGCCTCGCGCATGGCCTTCACTGCCGGCACATACAACCGCGTAGGCGCCAGCACCGCGTCGATCGCGCGCGTCCCGTCGGCCAGCGTATCGCGTTCAAGACTGGCGTCGCCCACTTCGAGCAGCTTGCGGATCAATGAATAGCCATTTGAATGCGGCCCGCTCGATGCCAGACCGAGCATCACATCACCGGCGGCAATGGCGGAACCGTCCACAATCTCCGGCCTGTCCACCACGCCGACCGAAAAACCGCCGATATCATAGTGGCCCGGCGCGTACATGCCCGGCATCTCGGCCGTCTCGCCGCCGATCAGCGCACAGCCCGAAATGCGGCAGGCCTCGGCAATACCTTCCACGACACCGGCCAGCGTGTCGCCATCCAGCCGGCCGGTGGCCAGATAATCGAGAAAGAACAGCGGCTCGGCGTTCTGCGCCGCCATGTCGTTCACGCACATGGCCACCGCATCCACGCCGGCCACATGCGGGCGACGATATTGCTGCAGCAACAAAAGCTTGGTGCCGACGCCATCGGTGGAGGAAACAAGCACGGGCTCGCGCATGTGGGAAAAATCGGCCCGAAACAAAGCGCCGAAACCGCCCAGACCGCCCAGCACCTCGGGCCGTGTTGTGGATGCCACAGCCTTCCGGATGCGGCCGACAAAGGCGTTGCCGGCATCGATATCCACGCCGGCATCGGCGTAGGTCAGGATGGGTTTGTCCGTGGCGTCAGACATCGAGATTGCGCACCTTGAGCGCATTTTCCTGAATGAAGTTGCGGCGCGGCTCCACCGCATCGCCCATCAGCGTCGAGAACGTTTCGTCGGCGGCCACCGCATCCTCGACCTGCACCTTGAGCAGCACGCGTTTCTCCGGATCCATCGTCGTTTCCCAGAGCTGCTCCGGATCCATTTCGCCCAGACCCTTGTAGCGCTGGATCGTCAGTCCCTTGCGCGCTTCCTGCTGAATCACCCGGGTGATGTCCTCATAATGCTCGACCGGCCATTGCCGCTGCTCGCGCTCCAACCGAGCGCCTTCGCCAACAAGCTTGCGCACCGAATCGCATAGGCTCTGCGCCTCGCGATACTCGCTGGTGGCCACCAGATCCTTGTCCAGCCAGGAATGAACCATGCGGCCATGATCCCGACGGCGGAACTCGACTTTCCAACAACCCTGCTCGGCATCCTTGTGCAGAGTGAAATCCAGCGTTTCGTCCACGCGCGAGCTGCGCGCAAATGCCTCGATCACCTGCTGCATGCGCGCCTGGATGCGATCCTCATGCCGGAACGCGGAAAGCTCCAGCTTGCCCGTTTCCAGCAGCAGCCTGAGCACCTCGGCGTCCAGCCGCTGCGACAGCCGACGGCGCAACTGTTCCAGCCGGTGAATGCTGCGCGCCAGCGTCATCAATCGCTCGCCGGTGATGGCTTTGGCACCTTGAGCCGGATAATAGCTCATGCCCTGGCTGCCATGCTCGAGCAGGAACTCGAAGAGTTCGTCATCGGTGGAGATGTAGCGCGCCTTCTTGCCGCGAGCGACGCGATACAGCGGCGGCTGCGCGATATAGAGATGGCCGCGCTCAATCAATTCCGGCATTTGACGGAAGAAGAAGGTAAGCAGCAAAGTCAGGATGTGCGAGCCGTCCACATCCGCGTCGGTCATGATGATGATGCGGTGGTAGCGCAATTTGTTGATATCGAAATCATCCTTGCCGATGCCGGTGCCCAGCGCCGTGATCATCGTGCCGATTTCCTGGCTGGAAAGCATCTTGTCGAAACGCGCCTTCTCCACGTTCAGAATCTTGCCCTTGAGCGGCAGGATGGCCTGGAATTTGCGGTCGCGCCCCTGCTTGGCCGAGCCGCCGGCCGAATCGCCCTCGACCAGAAACAGCTCGGCCGCCGCCGGATCCTTTTCCTGACAATCCGCCAGCTTGCCGGGAAGGTTCGAGACATCGAGCGCCCCCTTGCGCCGCGTCAGCTCGCGTGCCTTGCGGGCGGCCTCGCGCGCCTGGGCGGCTTCCACCACCTTGCCGACGATGCGCTTGGCTTCCTTCGGGTGCTCCTCGAACCACTCCGAGAGCTTTTCGTTGACCAGCGATTCAACCACCGGCCGAACTTCGCTGGACACCAGCTTTTCCTTGGTTTGCGACGAGAATTTGGGATCCGGCACCTTGACCGACAATACCGCGGTCAGACCTTCGCGGCAGTCATCGCCGGTGAGGTTGACCTTGTGCTTCTTCAGCATGTCATTGGCGTTCGCATAGCCGTTGATGCAGCGCGTCAACGCCGCGCGGAACCCTGCCAGATGAGTGCCACCGTCCTTCTGCGGAATGTTGTTGGTGTAGCAGAATACGTTTTCCTGATAGGCATCCGTCCATTGCATGGCCAGTTCCAGCATGATGCCGTCGCGCTCGCCCCGGATGGTGATGCACTCCGAATGCAGCGGAGTTCGGGTGCGGTTCAAATGTTCGACAAAGGCCTGAATGCCGCCCTCATATTCAAACACGTGCCGGACATCGTTGCGTTCGTCCACCAGCTCGATATGCACGCCGCTGTTCAGAAAGGACAGTTCCCGCAGCCGGGTGGAGAGCACATCCATCGAGAAGTTGCGGTGGGAAAACACCTCCAGGCTGGGCAGGAAATGGATTTCGGTGCCCGTGCCTTCAGCCTCGCCGATGACCTTCAGCGGCGCCACCGGATCGCCGTTCTCGTAACGCTGGTAATGCACCTTGCCGTCGCGACGGATGACCAGCTCCAGATACTCCGACAATGCGTTGACCACGGACACGCCCACGCCATGCAAGCCGCCGGAAACCTTGTAGGAATTGTTGTCAAACTTGCCGCCGGCATGCAGCACGGTCATGATGACCTCGGCCGCCGAGACGCCTTCCTCGGGATGGATGTCCACCGGGATGCCGCGCCCGTTGTCGCGCACGGTGACCGAATCGTCCGAATGCAGAATCACCTCGATCCGGTCGCAATATCCGGCCAGCGCCTCATCGATGGCGTTGTCCACCACCTCGAACACCATGTGGTGCAGTCCCGTGCCGTCATCGGTGTCGCCGATATACATGCCCGGGCGCTTGCGTACGGCATCCAGACCCCGCAACACCTTGATGCTTTCGGCTCCGTATTTCGGTTCCGCCTGTGCTGTCATGCCGCTTCCTCCACGCCAGCCTGCGCTGGCTGTTCGTTTTCATCCGTCGTTGGCAACGCAAAGCAATGAATTCCCCAATGCCCGGAAATCCGGGTCCCCGAAGGCGCACTCATCAAAATCTGGCCTTCGTGCATCGCCAGCCGCGACAGCAATGCCTGTTGCCGCACCGGATCCAGCGCCTCCAGACAATCATCCAGGAGCAACACCGGCATCAGCCCACGATGCTGCCCGCGAACCGCGCATTCCGCCAGTCTCACCGCAACCGCCGCCAGTTTCTGCTGGCCGCGCGAACCGCAGGACCGGATATCACGCGATCCATAAAGGATTTCGACCCGGTCACAATGTGGGCCCGAGCGCAGCGGACCGACACGATCAGCCCGCCGATTTTCTGCCAGCGCCTTCAGCCAGGCGCCGGCATCCTCCGGCGCGGTCGTCCGCATGCGCACCTGAACCGGACGCTCGGTCAGGGAAGTCTCCCGCGCCAACTGCTCGTTCAATCCCGTCAGCACCTCGGCTCGCGTCCGCATCAGCATCGCCCCATGCACCGCCATTTGGTGCTCCCAAACCTCGATTTCGGCCCCGGAGGCTCCCCGGCGCAGCAGCCGTCCACGCTGCATCAAACAGCGAAGATAAGCCCGGTAGCGAGGTATCGCTTCCGGCCGGCAATACAACACCATGCGATCCAGCCATCGTCTGCGCTCGGCCGGCGCGCCGTCCACCAACCGTTCACCCTGCGGCGACTCGGCCAGCACCGGCAGGGTTTCCACCAGTTCGATGCGGCGCGTCAGTCTGCGTCCCTGCAGGAACACCTCCGTGCCCCGGCCCTGTCCCGCCACCCGGACATGCAATGGCCCGTACCGCCGCCAGGTGCCTGAAATCCGGAAGCCTTCGCTTCCCCAGCGCGACAGCGCAGGATCGCGTGCCTGCCGGAAGGAACGGCCATAGCCCATCATGTACACCGCTTCCAGCAGGCTCGTCTTGCCGCTGCCATTGGCGCCCGTCACCAGATTCATGCCTGGCTCGCATTCCCAGCAAACATGGCGATGGCAACGCAGATCGCGGGCTTCCAGCCGGCACAGCCGGAGGACTGGCGTCGAACTCACTGTTCCTTCATATCGCGGCTAGATTCGCATCGGCATGATGACAAACAGCGTGGATTCATCTTCATCGCTGTCCAGCAGCACCGGCGACAATCCGTCCCGGAAATGAATTCGAACCGCATCGCCGCGCATCACGCCCAGCACGTCGCGGATATATCGGGCATTGAAACCAATCGCCGTTTCCGGCCCCGCATAGTCGATTGCCAGCGATTCCTCGGCCTGTTCCTGGTCGGTATTGTGGGCTGTCACCACCATCTCGCCCGGACGGAGCAGCAAGCGCACATCATGGGTGAATTCATTGGCCACGATCATCGTGCGCCGCAGGATATGATCCAGATCCGGCCGGCTGGCCACGGCAATGTGCGGGTTGTCGGTCGGAATCACATCCTCGTAATTGGGAAAGCGCGCATCGACCAGTTTCGATGCCAGGGTGCAGCCATCCGTCCGGATCAGAATCTGTCGTTCGCTGATGCGCAGTTCTATCTGTCCGGGTTCATCCTCGCACAGCTTGCGGATTTCGGTCACAGCCTTGCGCGGCACAATGTTCCGGCTTGAATCACCTGCCTGATCCAGCATCCGGCGCGTCAACGCCAGGCGATGGCCGTCGGTGGCCACCAGATTCAATCGCCCCTCTCCATCCAGCTCGAACAAGGTGCCCGTCAGATATTTCCTGGTTTCATCGGTGGACATGGCAAAACTGGTGGATGCAATCATTGCGGCAAGGCTGGCGCCGTCCAACCGGATGCTGGCGCCGTCTTCGTCCTCCTGAAGGTCGGGAAATTCGTCGGCCGGCATCGTGACCAACCGGAAGCGGGCCCGTCCGCTTGCAATGTGGAGAAACTCCGCATCCAGCCTCAGATCCACATCGGCATCCGCATCCAGTTCCTTGATGACTTCAAAAAGCTTGCGCGCACTGACGGTCACGGCGCCGGGTTCGGTGACCGTTGCCTCGACGCAGGCCCGAATGCCTGCTTCCAGATCGGTGGCGGTGACAGTCAAAAAGCCATCGTTCGCTCGCAACAGGAGGTTGGACAGAATGGGAATCGTGTGCCGTCGTTCAACGATGTTCTGACAACGCTGAACGGCACTCAAAATATTGTTGCGGGAAACGGTGATGTGCATGTCGCTCTCCTTGTGGATTCAGGCCGTTTATATCAAATCATTCAGTCATCGTCACAGGCTTTGTGCATGGTGTGGATAACCTGGTTTTCCCTTGATATACGGGAAGGTTGGCGAAATCAGCGCTGTGGATAAACGCCGCAATTCACGGGGAAGGAATCGGGGCTTGTGCGCCCTGCCGGCCATCGTCGTTTGCTGCCGCCTTCGATCCCCAATCCATCCACAAGCCTGTCGTCCGGTTGTTCGCCGCTTGTTCACAGGCATGCTGGTTCATCCTCGAATCAGTTTGCTCAGGCGGTTTATTTCCTCGCGGAAATCCTCGTCCTTGTCCATCCGCTCCTCGATCTTGCGCGTGGCATAGAGCACCGTGGTGTGGTCCCGGCCACCGAAATGCTCGCCGATTTCAGGCAGCGAACGCGAGGTCAGCGCCTTGCTGAAATACATCGCCACTTGCCGTGGAAAGGCGATATTGCGGCTGCGCTTCTTCGAGCGCATGTCCTGCACTCGGATGTTGTAGTAATTGGCGACGTGTTTCTGGATGTCATCAATCGTGACGGCTTTCACTTCTTCGTGCAGCAAATCGCGCAGCACCCGGCGCGCAAAGTCCATATCGATTACGCGGCCGGTGAGCGTGGCGTGCGCCGTCAGGCGGGTCAGCGCGCCTTCGAGCTCGCGTACATTGCTGGTGATGCGGGTGGCCAGCATCGTGGTCACTTCATCCGGCAATTTCACGCCGGCCAGTTCCGCCTTACTCTTCAGGATGGCCTGACGCGTTTCCAGCGACGGCGGCTGGATGTCCGCCACCAGGCCACAGCCGAAGCGGGACTTGAGGCGCTCCTGCAAGTGGTCGATTTCCCGCGGTGGTTTGTCCGAGGTCAGGATGATTTGCTTGCGCCCTTCATACAGCGTGTTGAAGGTGTGAAAGAATTCTTCCTGGGTGCTGGCTTTGCCGGCGATGAATTGCACATCGTCAATGATGAGCATGTCCACGGTGCGATAACGTTCGCGGAATTGTTCGGTAGCGCCGCCGCGGATGGCCTGGATCAGTTCATTGGTGAAGCGTTCGCTGGTGCGGTAAGCGATGGAAAAGCCGTCACGCTTCATCAACTCATTGGCCACGGCGTTGATCAGGTGCGTTTTGCCCAAGCCCACACCGCCATAGATATAAAGAGGATTGTAAACCTCGCCCGGTTGCTCGGCTACGGCGCGGCAGGCGGCATGCGCAAACTCATTGCTGGGGCCAACGACAAAATTGGCGAAGGTGAATCGGGATTCGATGAACCCGTCCACGCGGGATGCGCTCTCTTCCTGTTCCTCTGCCGCTGTGACGGCTGAGTCTGCGATCAGGGAGCCGTCCACGCGGAATGCCACATCGGCATCCGGCCCGAAGTGTTCGCGAACCAGTTGGCGGATGGTGTCGCCGTAATGATCGCGGAGATTGTCCAGAAAGAAGCGGCTGGGCACGGCCAGCACCAGCGTCCGGTCCTCGATCGTGGCGTGGATGGGACGAATCCAGGCGTCGAATCGCGCTGCCGGCACTTCTTCGGCCAGCGCGTTCAGGATGATTTGCCAGTCCATCTTCTCCGATGTTTCCGCCATGCGACAATCCTAGGCAGACCGGGAGCAAAGGTCATCCGCCAAGATCGCCGCCGCTTGCAATGCGAGAGCGAGAACCGTGGTTTTGTCCGGGTTCGTTTACGGCGGCGATTCAGAATTGAAGGAGTTCAACGCCGAGTGTTGAGAAGCTTGTTGAACGCGATGCGGACTGCCGGTCGGCCGATGTCGAAAGCGCCTGCCCCGTGAGCGTTTCTTGACACCATGGCGCGGCTTTCTACCATTCGCAGCCTTTTTCAGCCAAGGAGACGGACAATGAGCTTCACATTCAAACCCAGCCGGATTCGACGCGCCCGCACCCACGGATTCCGGGCCCGCATGGCCACCCGTTCCGGTCGTGCCGTGATCAATCGTCGTCGGGCCAAGGGACGCAAGCGCCTGAGCGCCTGAGTCGAAGCCTGAGTCAGGGCCGGAAATACCGGTTTCCGCCGCATTGCCGACTGCGCCGGAAATCGGACTTCGCAGCCTTGCGCCGGGGGCGGAGGCTTGGTGTCGGCAATTTGCGCCTGATCTGGCGTCCGAACGGGCTTGGTTATGCGCGTTTGGGCCTGGCCGTGTCGAGAAAATACGGCGGTGCGGTGCGACGCAACCGCCTGAAGCGCCAGTTGCGCGAATGCTTCCGGGTGCACGAGATTCGACAAACGGGAGTGGATGTGCTGGTGATTCCCACTGCGAACTGGATGGCGATGCGCAACCCGGCGGGTGATTTCCGGCGGGGGCTGGATCGCATCCTTCGCGATCTTCGGAGCAGTCGCGCATGAAGTCGCTGCTGAAGTTCGTCATCCGTTTCTATCAATACACGATTTCTCCCATGTTGCCGCCGCGTTGCATTCATGAGCCCAGTTGTTCGCGTTATGCGTTGGAAGCCATCGAAACGCACGGCGCGGCTTACGGCCTGTGGCTGACCCTGCGTCGTTTGCTGCGCTGTCATCCATTTGCGCGCGGCGGTTTTGATCCTGTGCCCGAACGGCGAGACTCGCGCGCCGGGCGCATCAAGGAGTTTCAATAATGGAACAACAACGCAACATGATTCTGGCTTTCGTGCTGTCCATGGCGATTCTGGCGGGCTGGCAGTATTTCTTCGCTCCGTCCGAGGACGTTGCGAATCCAACGCCGGCTGCCCAGAACAGCGCTGCCGACAAATCGAACCATGCGCCAACGCCGCCAAAGGAGGCGAGCGCCAGTGCTGCAGGGGAAACAACAGCGCCAGCAGCCCATCCAGGTTCGCCGGCGCCGGCGACGGGCGGCGCCTCGAAAACCATCGCCACCCTGGAGAACGGCGTGCTCAGGCTGAAGGTGGATCAGCGCGGCGCGGTGATTCGGGCCGTGGCGCTGAAATACCGCAAGGAACTGGATCCCAGCTCGCCTTTTGTTGAGGTTCTTGGCCGTGAGGGCCGGCATGCGATTTATGTCAACGCCGGCGTGGTGGGCCATCCCTTGCCCGATTTCCATGTCGTGTCCCGAACCCGGCTGGGCGATGAAACGGTGCTCAGGCTCGCGGCGACGCTGGACGACGGACGGGCATGGACCCGCGAGCTTCGTCTGAAGCAGGGTGCCTATGTGCTGGATTTGACCGACCGAATTGCGGGCGGACAGGCGCGCGTGTATCGGCAGGTGGTCAGCGTCAATCCGAATCGCGAAAAATCCCGCATGTATCAGTACAAGGGCCCGATTGGTCTGTTCGACGACAAGCTCAAGGAGGTCTCCTTCAAGGATCTGGATGAAGGCAAGCCGGTGCTGTATGAAAGCAAGGGCGGCTGGGTCGGCATCATGAACCGCTACTTCATTGCCGCCGTGATTGGCGAGGCTGGTCGCAAGTATCAGTATTATTTCAAGGGCTCGACCGCCGGCGAGGATTCGACCTATCAGGCCGGCGTGCTGGAAGAGCCGAAACGGGTTGATAACGGCCAGGCGGAGTTTGAATCCCGCCTCTACATCGGACCGAAATCCACACCGATCATGGAAACCCTGCATGTAGGGCTGGAGCGGTCGGTGGATTATGGCTGGTTCGCCTTCATCGCCAAGCCGATGCACGATTTGCTTTTGTGGCTGCACCGGTTTATTCCCAATTATGGCTGGTGCATCATCGTGCTGGTCATTCTGATCAAGGCGCTGTTCTTCATCCCGACCAAGAAGTCGTATGAGTCCATGGCCGCAATGCGCAAGCTCCAGCCGGAGATGCAGCGGCTGCGCGAGCTTTATGGCGACGATCGCCAGCGGATGGGCCAGGAAATGATGGCGCTGTACAAGAAGCACAAGGTCAACCCGCTGGGCGGCTGCCTGCCCATCCTGATCCAGATTCCGGTCTTTTTCGCCCTGTACAAGACGCTGCTGGTCTCGATCGAGTTGCGGCATGCGCCATTCGCGGGCTGGATTCATGATCTTTCGGCCATGGATCCGTATTATATCCTGCCGGTGCTGATGGGCGCCTCGATGATTGTTCAGCAAAAGCTGAATCCTCCGCCGCCCGATCCGATGCAGGCGAAGATCATGAAGTTCCTGCCGGTGATCTTCACCTTCATGTTCCTGTTCTTCCCGTCGGGCCTGGTGCTTTACTGGCTGGTGAACAATGTGCTGTCCATCGCCCAGCAGTGGTATGTGATGCGGCAGATGAAGGCGATCTGAGCAGCGACCATGCCGGAGCCATGCCGACCATAGCTGCCATTGCCACGCCGCCGGGTCGTGGCGGTGTGGGCATTGTGCGCATCTCCGGCCCGAATGCCGCGGCAATCGCAAGCCGCCTGTGCCGCAGACGTTTGCCATGGCCGCCGCGCCAGGCGGTGCTGACCGCCTTTCTGGATGAGCATGGCCGGACGCTGGATCGGGGGCTTGTGCTCTACTTTCCGGCGCCGCGTTCCTACACCGGTGAAGACGTGATTGAACTGCAGGCGCATGGCTCGCCGGTGCTGCTGCGGGCGCTGCTTTCCCGCGTGCTCGATCTGGGCGCGCGCGCCGCCGGCCCGGGCGAGTTCACCCGGCGGGCCGTGATTCATGGCCGAATGACGCTGGATCAGGCCGAAGCCGTGGCGGCCTGCATTGACGCGGCCACGCTGCGTGCGGCCCGTCAGGCCGAGCGGCACCTGGCCGGCGAATTCGGTCGTTTGGTGGGCGGCTGGATGGAAACGATCACCGACGTGTTGGCGCATGTTGAAGCCTGCCTGGATTTTCCGGATGAGGACGTGCCGCCGCTGTTGTTCGATAAGCTTCGCGGACGGGTTCGCCGTGAGCTATTGGAACCGATGGATGCGGCGCTGGCCACCGCCAGCTTTGGCGAGCGATTGTTTGAGGGAGCGACAGCGGCCATCATCGGTGCGCCCAATGTGGGCAAGTCCAGCTTGTTGAACCGGCTGGCGGGCCGCGACCGGGCCATTGTCAGCGACATCCCGGGCACGACTCGCGATGTGCTGGAAGTGGATTTCGAGGTGGCCGGCATTCCGGTGCGGCTTGTGGATACGGCGGGGCTGCGCGACAGCGCGGATGTGATCGAACAGGAGGGAGTGAAGCGGGCGCGGGAAGCGGCGCAATGTGCTGATCTCACGCTATTCGTGGCGGATGCCACGCGGCCTGAAACCTGGAATGTGGATGCGCCGGCGGATCTTCGATTGATGAACAAGGTGGATCTTGTATCCGGCCGGCGACCGTGGCCGGAGGAATTTCTGCCGGTTTCGGCTGTCACCGGCGAGGGCTTGAAGGCGCTTGAACATGCGATGGCCGAGCATTTGGAAGCGGTGCCGGCCGCAGAAGAGGGGGTTCTTGTCACGCGCGAGCGGCACCGGCGTTTGTTGGAATCCGCACGACAGCAGCTCGAGGCGGGTCTGGCGGCGCTGGGCGATGCGGCCAGTCTGGATCTGGCGGCGCTGGAATGGCGTGGGGCCTGGTCGGCTTTGGGGGAGATTCTGGGCCTGGGGGATGTGGAGGACATTCTGGATCGGGTGTTTGCCGAGTTCTGCATCGGCAAATAGGTCGAGCCGTGGGTAAAACTCGTGCGCAACGACCGGCCGCCCGTAGCGGCTTCCTTCCTGGCTGGATCCAGACCTTGGAACCAGCATGCGTCTTATTCCATCCCGAACATGATCCCGAAGCGGGATCGCCGTTCATCCACCCGGAATATTGCACGTGGCTCGTTCGTTCAACCGGCATTGGACGGAAGGACGCTTGCGGGTCATAATGCACGGCACGGCGCCCCGGTGATGGCGCCGCCAGTCCGGAAGATGTTTTAACTAATTGATATTATTGATATTTTTTGGAGGGGTTATGTCTGTCAAACATCCAGTGATTGCGGTAACGGGTTCCTCGGGTGCCGGAACCAGCACGGCCAAGGTGGCGCTGGAACACATCTTCCGACGCGAAAATGTGACGGCGGCCATCGTCGAGGGCGATTGTTTCCATCGCTATGATCGTTACGAATTCCGCGAGAAGGCGAAGGAATATGCGGCCCAAGGCAAGCGACTGAGCCATTTCTCCGACGAGGCCAATCTGTTTGACAAGATCGCCGAGCTGTTCAAGTCCTATGGCGAGACCGGCAAGGGCCTGGCGCGCACCTATGTGCACGATGAGGAAGAGGCGAAAAAGTATGGTGTGGAGCCGGGCCGCTTCACTGAATGGCGTGAGGTGGGCGAGGGTTCCGATCTGTTGTTCTACGAAGGATTGCACGGTGCGGTCGAAGAGGCTCGTCCGTATGTGGATCTGGGCATCGGCATCGTGCCGGTGGTGAATCTGGAATGGATTCAGAAGATTCACCGCGACACGTCGATGCGCGGCTATTCCACCGAAGCCGTGGTGGACAACATTCTGCAACGCATGCACGACTATGTGCATTTCATTACGCCGCAGTTCACTTATACCGACATCAACTTCCAACGTGTGCCGCTGGTGGACACCTCGAATCCGTTCATCGCGCGTGACGTTCCGACGCCCGAAGAAAGCCTGATGGTGATCCGTGTGCGCAACCCCGAGAAATGGGGAATCGATTTCCCTTGGCTGACGGCCATGCTGAAGGATTCCTTCATGTCCCGTCGTAATACGATCGTGGTTCCGGCAGGCAAGATGGTGTTGGCGATGGAACTGATTCTGACGCCGATTATCCACGATATGCTGGAGCGTAAGAAAACAGCCTGAAACAGGCTTGTTCGGTGAAGGGAGGCTTCGGCCTCCCTTTTTCGTGTTTGGTCATCGCATCGGCTTGGCGCTAGGGTTCGCAACCCCATGGGCAAGACGACGTTTCACGTGAAACATCCTGACGGTGCGGTTGATGTGCTGGTGATTGGCGCCGGCCACGCCGGTTGCGAAGCCGCTCTGGCTGCGGCCCGGCGTGGCGCGCGCGTGCGCCTGCTGACGCAGAATCTGGACACCATCGCCAAGATGTCCTGCAACCCGGCCATTGGTGGCGTGGGCAAGGGGCATCTGGTGCGTGAGGTGGATGCGTTGGGAGGTGTCATGGGTGTGGCGGCTGATCGCGCGGCGCTTCAGTATCGTTTGCTCAATCGCGGCAAGGGGCCAGCGGTGCGCGCCACCCGCGCGCAGTGCGACCGGCGGCTCTATCACATGGTTATGCGGGAGTTGTTGGCGACCGAACCGCGCCTGTCCCTGCATCAGGGAACGGCAAAATCATTGCTGTTTGAGGGCGATCATGTCGTCGGTGTCGTGGATGAGTTGGGTATGGCGCACCATGCCGGCGCGGTGGTGTTGACTACGGGCACGTTCCTGAGCGGCCTGATTCATGTGGGAGAAACGCAAATTCCGGCAGGGCGCGCCGGCGATGCGCCGGTGGAAGGGCTGACCGATGAGCTGTACCGGCGCGAATTTCGCCTGGGTCGGTTGAAGACCGGCACACCGCCAAGGTTGGACGGACGGAGCATTCGCTGGGATGCCCTAGAGGTTCAACCGGGCGATGCGGATGTGTTGCCTTTTTCAGTCCTGCATGAGTCAATCCTGGAAGATCAGATCCCCTGTCATATTACCCGCACATCCGAACGCGCGCATGACATTATTCGACAGCATTTGCATCGCTCGCCGATGTATTCGGGCGCAATCCAGAGCGTGGGGCCCCGCTATTGCCCCAGCATCGAGGACAAGATTGTCCGGTTTGCGGATAAGACCAGTCATCAGATTTTCCTTGAGCCGGAAGGCCGCGATCACGAGGAGGTGTATCCGAACGGCATTTCCACCTCGCTGCCGGTGGATGTGCAATGGGCTTTCGTGCGGGCGATTCCCGGCTTGGAAGAGGCGCGCATCATCCGGCCGGGCTATGCCATCGAATATGATTATGTGGATCCGACCGAGCTGGACGCAACGCTCGAATGCAAGCGCGTGCGCGGCTTGTTTCATGCCGGACAAATCAACGGGACAACCGGTTATGAAGAGGCGGCGGCTCAAGGTTGCCTGGCAGGCATCAATGCAGCGGCGCGGGCGCTGGATCTGGAATCCTGGGTGCCGGATCGCGCCGAGGCCTATCTGGGCGTGATGGTGGACGATCTGGTGCGCAAGGGCGTAACCGAACCTTATCGGATGTTTACGGCTCGGGCCGAATTTCGCCTGCAATTACGAGAGGATAATGCCGATTTGCGACTGGGCGAAACGGCAATCCGGCTCGGTTTGTACGATGATGAGCGCAAACGTCGGTTCGAGGCCAGACAGGCTCGCTTGGAGGCTGCCGAACGCGAAATGCGCGCCACGATGGTGGGTCATGGAAAAACCTGGCGAACGCGGCTGGAAGCATTGGGGCTGCCGGTTCCGAACCAGGGGGTTCCGCTGGCCTCCTATGCGCATCGCCAGGATGTGCCGTTGGAAGCCGCGATGGATCTGCTGGAAACATCCCGGCAGTTGGATGCTCGTGATCGGGCCAGTCTGGCGGCCATCATGCACTATGATGGCTATCTGCAAAAACAGGCTCAGGAGGTGGCCCGCTTCAGGCATCTGGAAACGCAACGCATCCCTGAATCCTTCGATTATGATGCGGTTCATGGTCTCAGCACCGAGTGCCGGCAGCGCCTGAGCGAGGCAAGGCCGCGCAACCTGGGGCAGGCGGCGCGCATTTCCGGCGTCACGCCGGCGGCCATCACTTGCTTGATGATGCACCTGCGACAATCGTGAAGAAGCTGGACGCGCGACTTGAGCGCTATGTTTCGGAAACGCTGCGCTTTTCCCGTGCGCTGAACCTGACGGCGGTCAAGGATGCCGCAAAGTTTCACCGTCGCTTTGTGGAACCATCGCTGGCCTTGCTGCCTTGGCTGCCTGAGCAGGGCGTGTTGCTGGATGTGGGCAGTGGTATGGGCGTGCCCGGCGTTCCGTTGTTGCTGGCACGCTCCGGATTGCGCGGGGTGCTGGTGGAACGGCGTAAAAAGCGGGCCGAGTTTCTTCGACACTTGGTGCGGACATTGAATCTTGATGCAGACGTGCATGACTGTGACGTGCGCGAGCTTGCCGGCATCAGGGCTGATGCGCTGGTGGCGCGCGCGGTTGCGAAACCGGAAGCTTTGCTGACGATGACGGCCCATTTGATGGCGCCGGACGCTCTGGCTGTGTTGCCCACAGCGATGCACACGCCGCCGGCCGGGTTGGACGGATGGCGCTACGAAGGAGAGAGCCGCGTGCCGCTGGACGAATGTGTGCAGGCGGTGCATCGTTATCGACGAACGGAGGGTTTCACGTGAAACATCGGGCGGGGCATCCGCGACTGGGGCCAGTCATTGCAGTCGCCAACCAGAAGGGTGGTGTGGGCAAAACGACGACCAGCGTCAATCTGGCTGCGTCCCTGGCAGCCCTGGACAAGCAAGTGTTGTTGGTGGATCTTGACCCGCAGGGCAACGCCACGACCGGTCTCGGTGTGGACAAGCAGACCGTTGAGGCGGGCACATACGACGTGCTGGTGAATGGCGTTTCGTTACACGAGGTGGTGATTCAAACCGGTTTCGAGGGGCTGTATCTTGCGCCGGCGAGCATGGACCTGGCAGGCGCTGAAGTGGAACTGGTGGATGTGGAAGGACGCGAACGCGTGTTGGCGCAGGCTTTTGCCGCCTGGGACGGCGAACCACTCGATTATGTGTTGATCGATTGCCCACCAGCTTTGAATCTACTGACCATCAATGCACTGACATCGGCCGACAGGGTGATGGTGACGCTCCAGACAGAGTTCTATGCGATGGAGGGGCTGACCCAGTTGATGGACACGATTCGACGGGTGCGGGCCAGCTTCAATCCGGCATTGACGATGGATGGCATCGTGCTGACGATGGTGGATCGTCGAAACAACCTGGCCGTGCAGGTGGAAAAGGAAGTCCGGCAGTATTTTGGAGCCCAGGTCTATGCCCAAGTGATTCCGCGGAATGTGCGCCTGTCCGAAGCACCAAGCTTCGGCGTGCCGGTGCTCTACCACGATATGCGCTCCGCCGGCGCCCAGGCCTATCTGAAGCTGGCGCAGGAAATGTTGGAACGCGACCGAAATATGGGGGTGGATTGTGGCAAGTAAAAAACGCGGGCTGGGAAAAGGATTGGGGGCCTTGCTCTCGGATGCGCCGGCGCCGGAGCTGATGGCGCAGGCCTCGGCGGTGCCGATTTCAAGGATTCGGCCCAATCGCTTCCAGCCGCGCAGTCGGTTTGATGACGAGGAATTGCGGGCGCTGACCGAATCGGTCCGGCGCGACGGCGTATTGATGCCGGTTCTGCTTCGTCGCTTGGGCGATGGCTTCGAGCTCATCGCCGGCGAACGGCGCTGGCGCGCAGCGCAGGCGGCGGGGCTGACGGAGATACCGGCCATTGTTCGCGAGGTGGATGATCTGCAGGCGTTGGAGCTGGCGATCATCGAGAACGAACAGCGCGATGACCTGACGGCGATTGAGTCGGCTCGCGCCTATCAGCGGATGATGGACGAGTTTGGCTGCACCCAGCAGGAGGTGGCCGAACGCATCGGTGTGTCGCGCATGCAGGTCAGCAACCTGACTCGCTTGCTGCAGTTGCCGCCCTCTGTGCAAAAAATGATTGAAAATCGGGAACTTACGATGGGCCAGGCGCGCCCGTTGGTGGGTCTGGAACCGGCCAGGGCGGAGGAGCTGGCGCGCGAGTGCGTCAAGCATGGTTGGAGCGCTCGCGAGATGGAGCGGCATGCGAAGCAGGCCGAGAAACGCAAGGGGCAAAACCGTCGGGACGTGGATGTGGATGTGGCGGCGCTTCAAGATGAACTGACGCGCGTTCTGGGTCTGCCGGTGGAAATCCGGGTCAAAAAGAACGGCAGCGGTGAGATGCGCATCCGGTATACGCAGCCGGCGGAACTGGATGGCGTATTGCGTCGGTTGCGGCGTCCGGTCGGATGAGGGTTGAGGGACGCGATTGCCGCGCCGTGGACTGGCATGACGGCGCGGTTCGCTGGGTGGATCAGCGGTTGCTGCCCCACCGGTTCAAACAGGTTGCAAGCCGCGATCCCGAAGACGTGGCGCGGGCTATCGAAACCATGGCCATCCGCGGTGCGCCATCCATCGGCGCGGCAGCAGCGTTCGGATTGGCACTGGCCTGGCGGGAGGATCGGGCGCGTTTCGAATCGCATTGGCTGGCGCGGTTTCGCGCCACACGTCCGACGGCGGTCAATCTCTTTCATGCTTGCGATGCGATGGCTTGCGTCGCTGCCGATGCCGGCGCAAGTGCGGCGACCCTGCTGGATGCCGCTCAAGCATGGGCCGATGCCGAGGTCGCCGCGAACCGCCGCATGGGCGAATACCTGGCCGAACGTCTGGCCGTGGGACGGCGGCGCATCCTGACCCATTGCAATGCCGGCTGGCTGGCCGCCGTGGATTGGGGCACGGCGCTTTCGGGCGTCTATCAACTGGCCCGCGCCGGCGAGCAACCGTTTGTCTGGGTGGATGAAACCCGGCCGCGCCTGCAGGGTGCGCGGCTGACGGCATGGGAGTTGGGGCAGGAAGGCGTGGTATGTCGCATTCAGGCCGATGGCGCCGCTGCCTGGCGGATGGCGCTGGGCGAGGTGGACGCGGTGGTGGTTGGTGCGGACCGGATTGCGGCCAACGGCGATGTGGCGAACAAGATTGGCACCTATGGCTTGTCGCTGGCGGCGCGCGAGCATGGCGTGCCGTTCTATGTGGCGGCGCCACAGAGCACGCTGGATGGCGGGTGCACCGCCGGCGCCGACATCGTTGTTGAGGAACGCGATGAGGCGGAAGTCCTGATGATGGATGGCGTGGATGATGTCGGGCGCTTACGTCGAATCCGTGTGGCCGCACCCAATGCCAACGCCGTCAATCCGGCGTTTGATGTCACGCCTTACGCGAACATCACGGCCATTGTCACCGAACAGGGGGTGTGGAAGCCCGATACGGATCGAGAAGAATCCGGGTTTGGTTCTTGCTGAAGAAACGGGGCCGGAAGACCGGCCCCGTGATTGCTGGCGGGATCAGTCGTCGTGATCCTTTTTGTGATGATCGTGGTCGCCCTTGTCATGGCCACCCTTCTCATCGTCGTCTTTCTTTTCTTCGTCTTTCTTGTCGCCTTCATGTTCGTCGTCATGCGCCCAAGCCGGCGTGACGAGCGTATCGCTCATCTGGATCAGGGCCGTCTTCCCCGTGGCGGTCGTGGCGGCCGGCACGGCTGCGCCCATGAACCACAGAGCCAGACCGGCCAGCGAAAGCGTCATGTATCGCATGATGGTCATGTTGTCCTCCTCAATGAATATTGCGCCAAGCGCACGGGCTAGAATGCCGGGTTGTGCGATGCGGTTCAATAGTGGGGCGGCGGAACCTCCTCCTCGGGCCGGCGGATGAGATCGCCGTCGTCCGTGCGATGGCTCAGGGCAAGAAGGCGGCGTTCCAGAGCGTCCAGTCGCTCCTGCTGGCGGGCAAGCGCATCGTTGAGTTCCTGAATCAACCGTTCCTGGAAAGCCAGTTGCATTTCCAGTTCGGTCAGGCGTTCGTCGGTTCGGCTCATGCGAAACCTCAGCGTTTGAAGTAGGCCGGATCGATGTTGTATTGGCGCAACAACTTCCGGACAGTGTTGCGGTTCAAGCCCAGCATGCGGGCGGCCTTGATCTGGTTGCCGCCGCAACGTTCCATCACCAACATCAGCAACGGCGGCTCCACCTCGGAGAGCAGGTGCTTGTGCAGATCCACCGCCTCGCCATAACCCAGGCGATCCATGTACAGCCGCAAACACCGGTTGACCGCCTCGCCCAAGGTTTCTTCCTTGTTCGGGTGATTGTCCTGATGCCCCAGCGCCAACGCTACGTCCGAAAGCGTGATGGCCGCGCCTGGCGTGAGCAGGGCCAGCCGCCGCATCACATTCTTCAATTCCCGCACATTGCCCGGCCAGTCGTACTGTGTCAGCAGCCGTAAGGCTTCATCGAGCAATACGGGCGGCGTCATGCCCAGTTCCTGGGCGGCATCTTTCAGCATGTGTTCGGCGAGCAAGGGGATGTCGTCGCGCCGATCGCGCAGCGGCGGAATATGCACCGGAATCACGTTCAAGCGGTAATACAGATCCTCGCGGAAGGCGCCGCTCTGAATCTTTTTCTGAAGATTCTGGTGCGTGGCCGCCAGCAGGCGCACATTCACGCGTTTGTCCTCGCGCCCGCCCACGCGCTGGATCACGCCTTCCTCGAGCACGCGCAACAGCTTGACCTGCAATCCGGCCGGCATGTCGCCGATTTCGTCCAGAAACAGGGTGCCGCCGTCGGCCTGCTCGAAACGGCCGGGTCGCGCCCGGTCGGCGCCGGTGAATGCGCCTTTTTCATGGCCAAAGAGTTCAGCTTCCAGCAAATCGGCTGGAATTGCAGCCGTGTTGATGGGCACGAACGGTCGGTCGCGGCGACGACTCTGGCGGTGCAGCACGCGGGCGACCATCTCCTTGCCGGTTCCGGATTCGCCGGTGATCAGCACCGTGAGATCGGAGGCGGCGACACGTCCCAGGGTGCGAAAGAGCTGCTGCATGGCCGGGCTCTTGCCCAGCATCATGGGTTCGCCTTCGTCCGTCTCTGCCGATGCTGCCGATTCGCCGCCTGCCTCTTCTTGCGGACGGACGCGGCGCGCCAACGAACGCACCTCGTCCAGATCGAAGGGTTTGGGAAGGTATTCCATCGCCCCCACCCGATAGGCCTGGGCGGCGTTGTCGAAGGTGGTTTCAGCCGTCAAAAGCACCACCGGCGCGCCGGCGAAGCGGCCCTCGGCAACGGCGTCCATGCCATTGCCGTCCGGCAGGTAGATGTCCAGGAAGATCAGCCCGACTTCCTGCCCGGCCAGCGCCTCGTCGGCCTCGGCCAGGCTGCCGGCCTGGATCACCTCCAAGCCTTCTTCGCGCAGCACCCGCGTCAGCACCCAGCGGATGCTGGCGTCATCATCCACGACCAGCACGCGCATCAACCGTCCTCCGCTATCGGGGCGGCAACCATCGGCAATTGCAATGTGAAGCTGGTGCGACCGGCATCGGATTCCGCCCGCACCAGGCCGCCATGCTCCTGCGCCACGCGCTGTACCAGCGCCAGTCCGAGGCCGCTGCCGCGTTCCTTGGCGGTGACGAAGGGCTCGAACAGATGTTCGCGGATGTGCGGCGGAATAGGTTCGCCATCGTTGCTGATGCGGATTTCCAGCACCGGTTCGCGGCGGCCGGCAAGGCGCACCGTGGTGTTGACTCGCGTCTGCCACTCCACCCAGGTGGCACCGGCTTCCAGAGCATTCCGCCAGAGGTTTTCAAACGCCTGGCGCAGGCGACCGGCATGCGCCTGAATATCCGGCAGGCTCGGATCGAACACGCGTCGTAGCTGCACGTGCGATTGGTCCGACTGGCAGACCTCATCAATCAGGCCGTGGATGTTCACCGGTTCGAACCGCACGGCGGCGCGCGGCCCCAGTTGCAGAAAGGCGTCGATGCGCTCGCGGATCAGATCCACCTGTTCCAGCATCATCTGCGCAGCCTCTTTCCAGGCCGCCGTCATGTCCTGCTCGGAAAGCCACTGGGCCGCGCCGCGCAGGCCGGCCAACGGATTCTTGACTTCGTGCGCCATTTCCAACGCGATGCGAGCCACCGCCTCGGCCATTTCCTGACGACGCGCCTGTTCGTCCAGATCGCGGCGGCTGGAATCCGGCGCCATCAACAACATGAAGCCGCCGTCGGCGGGGCCGATATGCAGCGAACAGGGCAGATTGCGACGACGCTCGACCAGGCCGTGGCAAGACAGGCTGGCATCGTGTTCGCGCATGCGTTCCATCATGCGCGCGATGTCCGATTCCGGCGCAAAGAGCTGGGTCAGATGTCGGCCGGCCAGCGCCTGTCGCGAAAGTCCCAAAAGCGATTGCGCTTCCAGATTGGCATCCTGCACGCATCCATCGGCATCCAACGAAAAGAGCGGCAGCGGCAATGCGTCCGCTCGCACCGATTGCAGGGATTCAGGCCGCATCGCGCAATGTCGGAGTTCCGGCATCCACGTTCAGAAAGAAAGCGCGGGCGAACGCAATCTGCGCCGCCCAGTCCGGCTGCTTCTGGAACTCAGCGCGGAATTCGGCCGAGCCCGGCAGCCCCTTGCTGTACCATGGCACATGCTTGCGCACGAGGCGGGAAGCCACGGCCTGGCCATGATGCTCGGCCAGCGCCAACATGTGTTCGTGCACCACAGCCCAGCGTTCGGCAGGCGAAGGCGGCGCCGGCAGCGGTTCACCCATGATGGCCGCGCGCACTTCGGCCAGCACCCAGGGATTGCCCTGCACGGCGCGACCGACCATGACGCCGTCACAACCGGAAATGCGCAGCATTTCCAGCGCCGAGCCGGCGTCCGTCACATCGCCGTTGCCGATAACCGGAATCGAAACGGCAGCCTTGGCCAAGCCGATGTCCTCCCAGTTGGCGTGGCCATTGAACATCTGGGCACGCGTGCGGCCGTGGACAGTCAGCATCTGCACGCCGCATTCTTCGGCGATTTTCGCCACGCGGGCCACGTTTTTGCTCTGCTCGTCCCAGCCAGTGCGAATTTTCAGCGTGACCGGCAGGCGAGTGGCGCCGACCACGGCCTCAATAACACGGGCCACGCGCCGTTCGTCCTTCAGCAGCGCCGAGCCAGCCACCTGCTTGCAGATTTTCTTGACCGGGCAGCCCATGTTGATGTCGATGAAATCGGGGCCTCGGGATTCGGCCCAGCGCGCGGCCTCGCGCAGAAAGTCCGGATCGGAACCCGCGATCTGGATGCCGACCGGGTGTTCGTCGGCGCCGATTTCGGCCATGCGCTCGGTGCGTTCCCGACCCTGATCCACGGCGCGCGAGGCGATCATTTCGGTGATGGTGATTCCCGCTCCGAAGCGGCGACAGATGCGCCGGAACGGCAGATCGGTGATGCCCGCCATCGGCGCCAGCGCCAGCGGCGTGGCAATGGCGGTTTGGCCCAAGCGAAATCCAGGGAGAGGAATGTGGATTGGATTGCCCATAATTTAGGCAACTCTAGTGAGACGGGTCGCGGATGTCACGGCTTGAAGGCGAGCCGCAAAGCGGACAGGCTCCATGCCATGGCGATCAACTGGGAACGCGTGCGATTCTTGCAATCCGTGGCGGATGTGCGCCGCTTTCCGGCGCTGGAGTGGCCGCAGGTGGCAGTGGCCGGGCATTCCAATGTCGGTAAATCCAGCCTCTTGAACGCGCTGTTCGGACGCAAAGGACTGGTCAAGACCTCCAAGTCGCCGGGTCGCACTCGCCTGCTCAATCTGTTCGTGGTGGATGACCGCCTCGTGGTGGTGGATTTGCCGGGCTATGGCTTTGCGCGTGCGAGCAAGCGCGAACAGGCGCGATGGGCCGGACTGATCGAAGCGTATCTGACGTCCGGCGCCGGGCCGGAACTGGTGCTGGCCCTGATGGATATTCGGCACGGCCCGAAGCCTGCCGATCTGCAATTGATCGAGTGGTTGAATGCCTGCGGCTTGCGCTGGCTTCCGGTGGCCACGAAGGCGGACAAGCTTTCAGGCAATGCCCGCGCCCGTCGGCTGGCCGAGATGACCCGCGCACTGGGCGGGATGCTTTCGCCGTTGCCGACCTCGGCGCAGGATCGACGCGGGATTGGAGCGCTGCGCGCAGCGCTGGAGCGGGAACTGCTGACGGAGGAGGCCGCATGATCCGGCCTTTGGCGCAAGCCGGAACGTCATCCACCGGGCTGCGCTGGCGGCCGGTTCCGAGCTTGCCGCTTTCGCGACCGACGGATGCGGGGTAAGGTTTCGGCACGGTTTTTCAGGAGGCAGGCATGTTTCACGGCACCATCACCGCGCTGGTCACGCCCTTT
>CAYQMA010000005.1:0-31147 GCA_964418535.1 uncultured Zetaproteobacteria bacterium
GGCCTGAACCTGCCGGGCGGGCCCTGGCATGTGGTGGCGCTGGACGGCCATGCGGCGCGGGTGGTCGTGGCGCGGCCGGAGGAGGCGGTGATTCATGCAGTTCAGGTGTGCGAAACAGCCTGGATTCGTCGGCCGCGGCCGGGCGAGGCCGTGACCGCGAAGCTTCGCTACCGTTCCGCGCCCGCGCCCTGCCGGGTGATCGAGCAGGAGGACGGGTTCCGGCTGGTGTTCGATGCGCCGCAGAAGCCGACCGCGCCGGGGCAGGTGGCTGCGCTCTATGCCGGCGAGGAGCTGTTGGGCGGCGGCGTGATCGCGACCGTGGAATGAACACGGCCGCCGAACAGCCCGCGCGGGCGGCTGGAAAGTCGAGCGAAAATCCCCTATATACACGGTGAGCCATTCGCGATTGACCGTTCCGGTTTGCGATTGCTTCGCCATCAAAGGAGGGGGTCATGTATCGAGGAAATCCGATCTGGGTTGTCACCGCCAATGCCAGCCGGGCGCGCATCTGGGCTGCCGACAAGCCTGCGTCGGGGCTGTCCCTGGTGCGCGAGATGGAGGCGCCGGAAGCGCGCATGCACGAACGCGAATTGACGACCGACCTGCCGGGCCGCGCGTTCGACAGCGGCGGTCAGGGCCGGCATGCGATGGAGCAGGAGGTCTCGCCGAAAGAGGAGGCGGCGCGGCGGTTCGCCCGCGAATTGGGCGAACAACTGGCCGAGGCGGCGCGCGAGGGCGCATTCGACAAGCTGTATCTGATTGCGGCGCCGTCCTTTTTGGGCATGTTGCGCGAACATGCGCGGGAAGGTCTGAACGGGCGCGAGATCGTTGAAGTGGACAAGGATTACACGACGCTCGAAGGCCAGGAGTTGCGTCAGCGTCTGCCGGAATACCTGTAAGCGACTCTCTCCCGGCGATCGTCCGGGGCCATCCGGCCATGACTTCGCCGTTGAACCCGGCTATAGTGCCGCGCCACGCGGCCGGCGGCCGCGAATCATTTTCTGGTTCAGGAGAACAGCCATGGCAGTGCAACGCACGCTTTCGATCATCAAGCCGGACGCAGTGGCCAAGAACGTGATCGGCGACATCATTCGCCGCTTCGAGGAGAATGGTTTGTCCGTCATCGCCGCGCGCATGACGCAACTGACGGCCGAGCAGGCAGGGCGTTTCTACGCCGTGCACAAGGAGCGCCCGTTCTATCGCGATCTGTGCGCCTATATGAGTTCGGGGCCGATTCTGGCGTTGGTGCTCGAAGGCAAGAACGCGGTGGCGCTGAACCGTCAGCTGATGGGCGCGACCAATCCGGCCGAGGCCGAACCGGGCACGATCCGTGCCGACCATGCCGATTCCATCGAGGCCAATGCCGTTCACGGCTCGGATTCCGAGGAGAACGCGGCCATCGAGATTGCCTTCTTCTTCGGCGATCTGGACATTCATTCCCGCGCTTGAGGCGCGCGATTTCCGCCTGATTTCGACGGAGCGATCATGAGCGACAAGCCCACGGCGCCCGCCGCGCCGCTGCCCGATCCCGTGCCCGAGCAAGTGCGCGTGCGCCGCGAAAAGCTGGCGAAGCTGCGCGAGGCGGGGCTGGCCTATGACAACCGGTTCCGGCCCACACACACCTGTGCCGGAATACGGGGGCAATATGGCGATCTGGACGGTGACCAGCTCGAAACCGCCGATATCGAGGTGGTTGTGGCCGGTCGCATGATGGCGCATCGGGTCATGGGTAAGACCAGCTTCATGCACATCCAGGACGGCACCGGCCGCATCCAGCTCTTTCTGAGCCGGGATGCGTTGGGCGCCGAGGCCTACAATCCGACGAAGAAGTGGGATCTGGGCGACATCGTCGGCGCCCGCGGCACGCTGTTCCGCACCCGCACGGGCGAACTCTCGGTGCGCGTCTCGCATCTGGAGATGGTCACCAAATGTCTGCGGCCCCTGCCGGAGAAATGGCACGGACTGGCGGACAAGGAGCTGCGCTACCGCCAGCGCTATGTCGATTTGATGGTCAATCCCGAGGTGCGCGAGGTGTTTCGTACACGCTCGCGCATCGTGCAGGCCTTGCGCGAAGGACTGGTGCGTCGCGGATTCATGGAAGTGGAAACGCCGATGCTGCAAACGCAGCCGGGAGGCGCCGCGGCGCGGCCGTTCGTGACCCATCACAATGCGCTGGACATGGATCTGTATCTGCGGATTGCGCCGGAGCTGTATCTGAAGCGGCTTCTGGTGGGCGGTTTCGAGCGCGTGTTCGAAATCAACCGCAATTTCCGCAACGAGGGGCTGGATGCAACGCACAACCCCGAGTTCACGATGGTGGAGTTCTATCAGGCCTATGCCGACTATCGCGATGCGATGGATACGACCGAGGCGCTGGTGCGCGAGGTCGCCCGGGCCTGCGGCATCTCGGCGGTGGAATGGGAAGGCGTGGCCGTGCGGCTGGATGAGCCGTTCGCCCGCATTCGCATGGACGAAGCCGTGTTTGAAAAACGCCCGGATCTTCGTGGCCACGCCCAGGACAAGGCCTTGCTGGCCACGGTTTGCATGCAGGAAATCAAGGATTTCAAGCCGCTGATTACCTGGAAGGCGGGGCATTATCTGGCGGCGCTGTTCGAGGAGCTGGTGGAGCCGGAGCTGCGTCAGCCGACCTTTGTGACCCATTTCCCGGTGGATGTGTCGCCGCTGGCGCGACGCAACGCCGACGAGCCGTTCTTTACCGACCGCTTCGAGCTGTTCGTGGCGGGACGCGAGATCGCCAACGGTTTCTCGGAGCTGAACGATCCCGACGATCAGCGCGAACGTTTCGAGGCTCAGGCGCGCGCCAAAGCGGCGGGCGACGAGGAGGCCGCGGGCGTGGACGAGGATTATCTGCGGGCGCTCGAATACGGCATGCCGCCGGCGGCCGGCGTGGGCATCGGCGTGGACCGGCTGGTGATGATGCTGACCGGGCAACATTCCATTCGTGATGTGATACTCTTTCCGCATATGAGGCCGGAATAAACGCCCCTGGGGCGAGCGCGGGAGGCGAACATGCATGCAAGCCGAATCATGGTGCGCGAGGTGACCACATGCTCGCCCGATAACACGGTGGCCGAGGTCATCGCCATTCTGAACGAGAAATCCTTTCGCATTGTGCCGGTGGTGGATGACAGCGGTCGCATTCTGGGCGCGGTGAATACGGTCACGCTGCTGTCGCATATCGTGCCGGAATACATCATGGAGGGGTATCTGCAATCGGTGCCGTTTGCGCCCGATATCGGTCTGCTGCGCAAGCATTATCGGGAGTTGCTCGGCCAGCCCATCACCGAGGTGATGGATGAGAATCCGACGCTGGTGCGCGAGGATGAATCCTTGCTTTCGGTCACGGCTTCGATGATCTGTCACGATCGTTTCGAATATGTGCTCGTCGCGGATGAGGAAAAACGGCTCAAGGGCGTCATTTCCTCCAGCGACATTTTGCGCGCGCTCGATCGCTTCATTCCGGAGCAGGACTTTGACGCCTGAGCACCACCCGGAATCTGCCGCACAGGCTGCATCCATGCATTTGATCTTCGGGCTCGATCCCGTCTGGGTCGCGGTGTCACTGCTGCTGGTGGTTTATGCGGCCATCATGATGGAGAAGTTCAATCGCGCCGTGCTTTCGATTCTGGGCGCGGGGCTGATGATTCTCTCCGGCGTGCTGACGCAGGAGGCCGCGATTCGCGGCATTGATTTCAACACCATCGGCCTGCTCACCGGCATGATGGTGATCGTGGCCATCAGCCAGAAAACGGGCATGTTCCAGTATGTGGCCATTCGCGCCGCCAAGGCGGCCCGCGGTCGCCCCTGGGGCATTCTGGTCATGCTGTCGGTGGTCACGGCTGTGTTTTCGGCCTTTCTGGACAATGTGACCACCGTGCTGCTGATTGCGCCGGTGACCTTGCTCATCACCGATGCGCTGGGCGTGAAGCCGTATCCATTCCTGTTTTCACAGATCCTGGCTTCGAACATCGGCGGCACGGCAACATTGATCGGCGATCCGCCGAACATCATGATCGGCTCGCAGGCCCATCTGAGTTTCTTTGATTTTCTCATCAATCTGACGCCGATCATCCCGCTCATCATGGCGGTGACGCTGGCGCTGATCTGGCTCTTGTTCGGACGCGGCATGCGTGCCACCGAGGAGGCGCAGCGGCTGGTCATGGAATTCAACGAGCGCGAGGCCATCACGGATGCGGTGCTGCTGCGCAAGTGCCTGTTCGTGTTGGCTTTGGTGATCGGCGGCTTCACGGCGGCGCACGCGCTGCATCTGGAGCCGGCCACGATCGCGCTGTTCGGCGCCGCGTTGCTCCTGTTGCTGGAATCGTGGGGTCGTGACCTGCACGCCAAGGACAAGGCCTTCGAGGGCGTGATGGCCGAGGTGGAATGGACGACCATCTTCTTCTTCGTGGGCCTGTTCGTGATTGTCACCGGCGTCGAGCATGTCGGCGTCATTGGCTGGCTGGCGCACAAGACACTGGCGCTGACCGGCGGCGATTTCAATGCCACGGCGGCGGCGATTCTGTGGATTTCGGCTATCGCCAGCGCCGTGATCGACAACATTCCGTTCGTGGCGACGATGATTCCGCTGATCCAGAACATGGCGCCGAGTTTCGGCGGGCCCGAAGCCATTGAGCCCTTGTGGTGGGCGTTGGCGCTGGGCGCGTGCCTGGGCGGCAACGGCTCGCTGATCGGCGCCTCGGCGAACCTGATCGTGGCGGGTTTTGCGCAGCGGGCCGGCCATCCCATCGGCTTTCTCCAGTTCACACGGCACGCCTTCGTGCTGATGCTGGTCAGCATTCTCCTGGCCCACGCCTATCTCTATTTGCGTTATCTGGGCTGAGCGGGGACTGAATGCGTTACGAATGGATGCTCGCCGTCCGCTACCTGCGGTCCCGTCGCGACGAGCGATTCGTCTCGCTGATTTCCTGGAGTTCCGGCATTGGCGTTGCCATCGGCGTGGCGGCGCTGATTGTGGTGCTGTCGGTGATGTATGGTTTCGACGTGGAGTTGAAGGATCGGATTCTGGGCTTTTCCTCGCATGTGGATATCCAGGGGCCGGGCGATACCTTGCGTCCATGGCGGCAATGGCTGGCGCGCGTGGAGCGCCTGCCCGGCGTGCGCCGGGCCGCGCCCTATATCTCCGTGCCGGTGATGGCGGCGCACGGATCCAGAGCCACCGGCGTGATGCTCAAGGGCGTGGATGTCAGACGCGAGGACGCCATTGCGCGTCACATGACCGCGGGGCGTTTTGACGATCTCGGCCATGGCTCGCCGTTCCAGGTGGTGATTGGCAAGGATCTGGCGCACAAGCTTGGATTGTCGGTCGGCGATCGGGTGAACATCGTGTCGCCGGCAGCCGGCGTGGGGCCGGGCGGCCTGGCGCCGCGCATGCGCGCCTTTCGCGTGGCCGGGATCTTCGATTCAGGGTTTTATGAGTACGACGTGGGGCTGGTCATCGCGCCGCTTTCAGCGGTGCAGCGGCTGAACCGGCTGGGCGACGTGGTGACCGGCATCGAGCTGCATGTGGCCGATCGCGACCGCGCTGGCGAGGTGGCGCAAGCCGTCCGCCAGGCGCTGCCGCCGGATGCCTGGGTGCGCGACTGGATGCAGCAGCATCATTCGTTTTTCCGCGCGCTTCGCATGGAACGAGTGGTGATGGGCGTGATCCTGTCGCTGATCGTGCTGGTGGCGGTGTTCAACATGGTGGCCTCGCTGGTGATGGTGGTGATGGAGCGTCGCAAGGAAATCGCGATTCTGAAAACCATCGGCGCCAGCGATGGCGCGGTGATGCGCGTGTTTTTCTACATGGGGGCGCTGCTGACCGGGCTGGGCACGCTGACGGGCGCTGCAGCCGGCCTGCTGCTGGCCTGGAAGCTGGATGCCTTTCTGGCTTGGTTCCAGCAGGCGACAGGCGTGACAATTCTCTCCAGCGATGTCTATTATATTGACCATGTCCCGTCCATCATTGACCCGCTGGCATCCGGCGTGATTGTCGCAGCCAGCCTGGCCATGGGACTGGCCGCCACGCTTTATCCGGCATGGCGTGCGGCCCGCGTTCCGCCCGCCGATGCCTTGCGCTATGAATAAGAGGAACTTGCAAAGCCTGCGAACGGCGATTGACTTTCCCGCATCGGCCTCTTTTCGGGCTGGGATTTCGGCTCATGGAGCCGCCATGCGCCGCATTCCATCCCGAAAACGATCACGATGCGGGACGGCCGCGCATCCATCCGGAATTTTGCAAGTTTCTCACAAGCTTGATACGGAGCTCTGATGGCGAACGACCAATTGCGCAGCAAGGCCAGGCGCGCGCTTCTGGACGGCAAGTACAGGAAGGCGCTGGAGCTGTTTGAGGCGCTGCACAAAGCCGAGCCCGACGATTTGCGCGTGCATGTCAAGCTGGCCGAGTTGCGCGAAAAGCTGGGGCAAAAGGAGCGTGCGGTGCGCGATTATATCCAGATTGCCAATGCCTATGCCGAGCAGGGCTTTGTGGTGCAGGCCATCGCCATCAACAAGATCGTGCTGCGGCTGGATCCGGAACGGACGGAAATCAAGGAACGATTGAAGCAATTGTCCCTTGAACGCGGGGATGACTGGGCCATCAGCACCAACTCGCCACCGCAAGGCATGCGCCCGACGGCGCCCGCGGCCAGGAATCGCGCCCGGCTCAACGTTGAACGCATTCCTCTGCTTTCGGAAATGACCGGCGAGGAGCTGGAATCCTTTATGGATTCGCTGCAATTGCGTGATGTGGACGCGGGCGATGTCATTTATCGGGAAGGTGATCCGGGCGACTATCTCTATCTGATCGGCATGGGCAGGGTGGCGCTGCGCGCGCGCGACGCCCAAGGGCGCAAGCGCGTCTTTTCGCGCCTGGATGAAGGTGATTTTTTCGGTGAATACGCGTTCATGTCGAAGGCGCCGCACAGCGACGAGGCCGTGGCCGAAACCGATGCCAGCGTGCTGATGATCGATCGCGCCACCTTTGACGCCTGGGTGGAAAAATATCCGGGCATTCAGTCCACGGTCGAGAGCTTCTACCGCCAGCGAGTGCTGGCGCGCGTGCTGGCCATCACGCCGGTGTTCGAGGGCGTGCCGCCGGAGGCGCGCATGGCGCTGGCCGAGAACTTTGAACTCAGAACCTTTGACAAGGGCGAAACCGTGGTGCGCGAGGGGGAGCCGGGCGATACCTTTTATCTAATTCGCTCCGGTTCGGTGGATGTGTTCACCCGCGCCATGGGCAAGGGCGATGAGCAGGTGTCGTTGGGCTCGATGCATGAGGGCGAGTTTTTCGGCGAGGTGGCGCTGCTGACCGACAAGCCGCGCACGGCCACTGTGGTGGCGCGCGAGCGACTGGAGCTGATGGAGCTTTCGCGCGCCAGGTTTGATGAGATTGCGCGAACATATCCTTCCGTGCGCAAGGTGGTGGAGGCCTACCAGAAGCAGCGAGTCCAGGACACGATCAGGATTCTGCTCAACCGGAAGGATCAGTCGTGAACCGCCGGACGCCCGCGATGCTGGAAGTCCGCGACCTGCGCAAGAGCTTTGCTGCGCCGGGCGGCACGATTCGGGTGCTGAACGGCGTGGACATGCAGGTGGCGCGGGGCGAGTTCGTTGCCGTGGTGGGACAGTCCGGTTCGGGCAAGAGCACGCTTTTGCATGTGCTGGGCACGCTCGAGCCGGCCGATGGCGGCGAGGTGCGGTTGCTGGGGAAATCCTTGCTGGAGCTCGGGCCGGCGGAAACGGCC
Organism: uncultured Zetaproteobacteria bacterium; assembly: GCA_964418535.1. Taxonomy (GTDB): domain Bacteria; phylum Pseudomonadota; class Zetaproteobacteria; order Mariprofundales; family Mariprofundaceae; genus JALVTX01. The sequence goes on from CAYQMA010000005.1 coordinate 7,767, forward strand.
CGGGTGCGCAACGAGCGCATCGGCTTCGTTTATCAGGCGCATCATCTGATTCCCGAATTGACGGCGCTGGAGAATGTGACCTTGCCGCTTCTGGTGCGCGGTGTGCCGCGCGAGCGCGCCGAGGAACGCGCGCGCGATTTATTGGCGCGTTTGGGGCTGGAAGCGCGCATGGCGCATCGGCCGGCGCGACTTTCGGGCGGCGAGGCCCAACGGGTGGCCGTGGCGCGGGCGCTGGTCGGCGAGCCTTGTCTGTTGCTGGCGGATGAGCCCACCGGCAATCTGGACGAACATACCGCTGACGAGGTGTTCGATGCGATGCGCCGCCTCTGCCGGGAAGAAAACGCGGCGGTGGTGATGGTGACGCACAGCAGCGAACTGGCCCGGCGCGCCGATCGGATTTTGCGCTTGCACGACGGGCGCCTAGGCGATGCGCCGATCAGCCTTCGCCGGTCTCCAGACGATACTCGCCCCTGAACACGAGCGCGACCGGGCCTTCCAGCGCAATATCGTCCAAGGTGCCTGAAATCCGCACCTCGCCGCCCGGCATGTGAATGGTTTGCGGCCGATGGTCGCCTTCCAGCGTCCAGATGGCCGCGGTCGTGGCGCAGGCGCCGGAGCCGCAGGCCAGCGTGCGGCCGGCGCCGCGTTCGATGATGTCGATCCAAGCGTGGTCGCCGGCGCGGCCGCTGACGATCTCGATGTTCCGATCCTGCGGAAAATCCTCGGTGGCTTCAAAGAACACCCGATGGGGATTGCCGAGTTCCACGTCCACATGCGCGTCGGTTTGCCCGGCAATGCGCACAGGCCCCATATGCACACGCACGCCGTTGGCCGTTCGTTCGGCGCGCACGATGCGGTCGCGCAGCCGGATGCGGCAGGCATCGGCGTCGGCCTCCCGCATCAATAGCCAGCCGACGCAGCGCAGTCCGTTGCCGCAGTTTTCGGCCTCCGAGCCGTCGTTATTGAAGATGCGCAGCGCGCCATCGGTTTCGTCATCGGGTTGGATGACCAGCAACTGATCGCAGCCGATGCCGTAGCGCCGCTCGGTGATGCGGCGGACAAAGGCCTCGTCCAGTTCCGGCAGGGAGTTGTTGCGGCCGTCCAGCACCACGAAATCGTTGCCCTGGGCCTGCATCTTGATGAACGGCAGGATCATGCGGCGTTTCCGTGTTCCACGGTGATGGTGGTGTACAGACCGCCGCGTACATTGAATTTCGCGGTCACCTTCAGATAACGCGGCTCAAGCAGGGCAATCAAATCGTTGGCGATCCGGTTGGTGACGGCTTCGTGAAAGTGGCCTTCGTCGCGGAAGCTCCAGAAATACAGCTTCAGGGATTTCAGCTCCACGCACAGGCGATCGGGCACGTAGTCCAGCATGATTTCGGCGAAGTCCGGCTGGCCGGTCTTAGGGCACAGGCAGGTGAACTCCGGCGTGTGGATTTCGATGTGATAGTCGCGCTCGGGATTCGGATTGGGAAAGGTTTCCAGCTCCCGCGTCGGCTGGTTGCGACGGGCTCCAAGATGTTTGAACTCCGGCATGCTGTCGTGTTGGCTCATGCAGGCACCTCGAATTTCTGGATGATGTCCTTGTAGATGGCGGTCAGCGTTTCCAGCTCAGCCACATGCACCCGTTCGCCGACCTGATGGATGGTGTCGTTGGTCAGCCCAAGCTCCGCCACCGGCACGCCCGCCGCCGCCAGAAAGCGCGCATCGGAGGTGCCGCCGCCGGTGTCGCGGCGTGTCCGTCGGCCTGTCTGATGCTGGATGACGGCTTCGACGAAATCGAGAAACGGGCCGTCCGGGGTTGAGAAGGCATTGGCCTGACGCTGGATGTCCAGTTCCACCGGTGCATCGCCCAAGGCCGCGCGCAGGCGCGTTTCCACCGCGTCGAAATCCAGCGCCGGATTGAAGCGAATGTCCAGCGTGACACGACAGGCGCCCGGGATCACGTTCATGGCGCCGGTGCCCGCCTCCAGATTGGTGATCTGGCAGGTGGTGGGCGGAAATCCCGGCGCAGGCTCCCCCCAGTCGATTTCCAGCACGCGATGCAGGGCCGGGATGGCCAGATGCGCGGCGTTGACGGCATCCTGTGGATAGGCGGAATGACCTTGCTGTCCCTTGAAGACTGCCACGACCTGCACCACGCCGCGCCGTCCGCGGCGAATCACGTCGCCCACCTCGCGTGAGGAAGATGGTTCGCCGACGATGGCGGCGTCCGGCAGTCGCGATTCGGCTTCCAGTTGTTCGACAATGCGCACCGCGCCGTCCACCGATTCGCCTTCCTCGTCCGAGGTGATGAGCATTTGCAGACCCGGCAACGGCACGCCGCGTTCGATCAGTTCTTCAACAGCGGCCAGCCAGCAGGCGATGCCGCCCTTCATATCCTGCGCGCCGCGACCATGCAGGGCGCCGTCCACGATTTCTCCCGCAAACGGCGGCCAGGGCCAGGCGTCCTCGGGGCCGGTCGGCACCACATCGGTATGGCCGAGAAAGGCCAGCATGCCGGGTTTTTCGCCCGGACGTTCAAAGATGCTGTTGGTGACGCCGCCTGCATCCACTCGGCTTCGCACAAAGCCTAAGGGGGCGAGTTGCGATTCCAGCCAGTCCTGACAGCCTCCATCCTCGGGCGTGACGGAAGGGCGGCGAATCAGCGTGCGGGCGTGAGCAAGGGCGCGAAACATGCGCCGCAGGCTATCGCGGAAGCGCGGGCGCGGCCATCGGTTGCGCGAGGGCGTTTCCCTTTGCCGGCGGCGGCGTGATGCGGAAATTGCGGAGCACCTTGCCGGGCGTGCCCAGCGAGCCGGGGGCGGCCAGGGTTTTGCCGTCCACGTCAATGGCCAGCGCAGCGGCGTTGCCACAAGTCACCGTGAGATAGGGCGCGTCGCTTGTCAGGCGCATGCTCTGGCCTCGTTGCAGCAGCCCCTGACGGAGCACCTTGCCGGACGCATCGCGCACGCGGATCCAGGCCTTGTCGCTCGCGGCTGTGAGCCGGTAGCGATGGACGGGCGAGTGGTGGGCCTGTTTGGGGGCTGGTTTGGATGAGGCACGGGCTGTCGGCTCGGTCGCCGGTTGGGATGTGGGGGCGGCCGGGGTCCGGCTGTCAGACGCTTTGACGGGCGTTGCAGGCGCGGGCGCGGCCGTTTGATGCCCGGCGTCGGAAGCGGCCGGTTTGCGGGCGGAGGCCTGGTCGGGCTTTTGGACGCCGGGGGCGGTTTTCGTTGCAGCCGGCGCTTGCGGCGCGGATGCAGTTGCAGGGGAGGTGGCGTCGGTGGTCGCTTCGGTTGCCGAAGGTTGGGCCGGTGATGGGGCCTGGCCGGATTCGCTGACCGGAGGCGTCTGGTCTGGCGATGAAGGTGGAGGCGAGGACTCGTCGCGTCCGCCCAGCGAGTTGAACAGAATCAACAACAACACAAAGGCGATGGCCGCGGCAATGGCCCAGGTGCGGTTTGGGGCGATGGGCGGATCCGGCATCGTGAAGGGTTTGGTCAGGCGATAATCGCCGGATTTCAGTCGGGCAATGTCGTCGGTCACGTCCACGCCCAGCAGACGGGCATATTGCCGCAGAAAGCCCAAGGCATAGACCTCTTCCGGGAGCTGCGCCCAATCCGCGTTTTCCAGCGCTTCCAGGTAATCGCGACGGAGGCGAAGCTGCGCCGCTGCCTCTTCAATCGAAAGCTCCTGACGTTCGCGAGCATCGCGCAGGCGCTGCCCCAGCGCCCGCCGCATCTCGTCCCGTTGCTCTTCGGGCGAGGGCTCCCGGATTTCGTCGTTGTGTTGGATTTCGGCTTCGTCGCTCATCGGTGCTCATCCAGTTTGCGTAGTTCGTCTTCGGCCCAGCCCTTGTCCAGCGGATTGCTGGTGCGTTCGCGGAATTCTTCCAACCGGGCCCGAACTTCGGCCATGTCGCCTTCCTTGCGCAAGAGCGCGATCAATCCTTCGAGCGCCGGCCGGAAGCCCGGACTGTCACGCAGGATGGTTTCATACAGGGCTCGCGCATAGGCGGGGCGATCATAGCGAAGATAGGCGTCGGCTTCTTTCAGGCGGGAAAACTCCTGCTGCGGATTCAGTCGCTTCGCCTGCCGGTAGGCGGCGATGGCCTCATTGAAACGCCCTTGCATCAACAGCGCATCGCCCAGGTCGATGTAGGCGATGTCCGGATGTTGGTAGCGGGGGTCGTCCAGCGCCTTACGGAAGTAGCGTTCAGCGCGTTCAGGTTGTTTTGTGCGCAGCATCAGCACGCCATAGTTGGTCCAGACAGAGGGGTCGGGATGGTGGCGCACCGCGCGCTTGAACCAGGATTCCGCCTTGTTCATGTCACCGCGCAGCATCCAGGCGTAGCCCAGCATGGCCTGGATGTCGGCTCGTTGGGGATCGAGTTTCTCGGCGGTCATCAGTTCGTCAAAGGCCTTGGGCAGGTTGCCGCGTCGGATGGCGTCCACGCCGAGCTTGTAATGGATGTCCGCGCGCTTGGCCGTTTGCTCCGAATCTTCGTGCTTGCCGGCGCAGCCCGCGAACATGGCCGGCAGCATCATGATGGACACGATCAGCGCGAATCGCCGATTCAAGCGGACTCCCCTTGCAGGAAACGCGCGACCAGCGCGTGCACCGGCCGAATGGCGTCGTCGTCCATGGTGTTCATGTCGGTGATGATGGCTTGCTCCAGCGCCGACTGGCAAGCGCCGGGGCATTGATGGATGCGGGCATCGGCCGTTTCCAGAAACAGGGCGAGCATGCGGGCGGCTTTCTCCACATTGCCGCGCATGATGTCCAGCACATTGCTGACGCTGACGTCGTCCTCTTCCTCATGCCAGCAATCGTAATCCGTGCTCATGGCCACGGTCGCATAACAGATTTCGGCTTCACGGGCGAGCTTCGCTTCCGGCATGTTGGTCATGCCGATCACGTCCATGCCCCAGGAACGGTAGAGTCGGGATTCGGCTCGGGTGGAGAACTGCGGTCCCTGCATGGCCAGATAGACGCCGCCGTCGTGCGCCGTGATGCCGGCCTGGCGGCAGGCGGCCAGAAGTTTGCTTCGCAGATCGTCGCAGACCGGATCGGCCATGGAGGCGTGGGCGACGATCGGGCCGTCAAAAAACGTGGACGGACGCTCGCGGGTGCGATCGACGAACTGATCCACGAGCACAAAGTCGCCGGGTCGAATGTCCTCGCGCAGCGAACCAACGGCGGAAATGGAGACGATGCGCGAGACGCCGGCCAGCTTCATCGCATAGATGTTGGCGCGGTAATTGATGCGATGCGGAGGGATGCGGTGGCCCGGGCCGTGGCGCGGCAGGAAGACCAGTTCGTGGCCGTGCATTCGGGCCAGCGTCAACGGCGCCGACGGCTTGCCGAACGGCGTGTCGAGCGCCAGCTCGTCCAGCACCTCCACGCCGTCCATCGCATACAGGCCGCTGCCGCCGATGATGCCGATGCGTCGCCGATCCGGTTCAGGCCTGTGTTGCATGCTGCGCGATCTCCTCTGTGGCGGGGTGCTTCGCTTGTGTCTCGTCCGCGGCTTTCAATTGGCCGCAGGCGGCCATGATATCGTCGCCCCGCGATCGACGTACGGTCGCACGAATCCCTTTGTCAATCAAGGCTTGGGCGAATGCGTTCATGTGATCCCTCGGTGTGGCTTTCCACGGCGCGCCCGGCCAGGGATTGAACTGAATCAGGTTCACGCGCTCGCGGCCGGGGCGCACGAAACGGGCCAACGCCTGCAAGTCTTCCTCGCGATCGTTGACGCCGGCCAGCATCACATATTCCAGCGTGATGTGCCGTTGCGGCCCCAGCGGCCAAGCATCCAGGCACTGTCGCAGCCGGGGCAGCGGGTATTTGCGATTGATGGGCACGAGGCGGTTGCGCAGATCATCGGTCGCCGCATGCAGCGAAATGGCCAGATTGACCGGAAAGCGCTGTCCCAACCGCTCGATTTGCGGCGCCAGTCCCGAGGTGGAAACGGTGATACGCCGCCGCGAGAAATTCAGTCCCTGGCTGTCCAGCAACAATTCCAGGCTGGCCTGCACGGCGCGTTCGTTGGCCAAGGGTTCGCCCATGCCCATATACACCACATGCGTCAGTTTTCCGTGCATGCCTGTGGGCAAGGGGTCGTTCGCCAGGTCGCGTTTGACGGCGAGAATCTGGGCAACGATCTCGCCCGCCGTCAGGTTGGTTTCAAAGCGCTGGGTGCCCGTGTGGCAAAAGGGGCAGTCCAGCACGCAACCCACCTGCGAGGAAATGCAGACCGTGGCGCGCGTTGGCTCGGGAATCAGCACGCTTTCGATCATGCCGCCGCGCGCCAGCCGGAACAGATATTTGCGCGTGCCGTCGGCCGAGGTTTGCCGGCGCACCAGAACCAGCGGCTCGCAAACCAGACGCTCGGCGAGCGCCCGTCTCAATGCTGTCGGGAGGTTGCGCATCGCAGCGGGATCGCAGATGCCCTTGACGAGCCAGTCGCGCACCTGGCGGGCGCGGAAACGGGGCTGGCCCAGATCGGCCATCAGGGTTTCCAGCGCCGCGAGATTCAAGCCGGGCAGGGATTCGGCGGTTGGATCAGTCATCCCCGTATTGTGACAGCGACAGGCGGCTTCGGGTAGCCTCGGCGGCCATGACGCTGGCCACACGTTCCCCGATTCCGATTTCTCGCAGCGATTTCAACGCCATGCGGCGTTTTGTTCGCCTGATGTGGCGATTGAAACGTCATCCCGCCTATCTGGAAGGGCTCAGGGATGTGCTGCCGCCTGCGGCCGGCATCGAGCCCGATACGCCTAGCGTGCTGATGGGCTATGATTTTCATCTCACCGGGGACGGCCCCAAGCTGATTGAGATCAACAACAATGCCGGCGGTCTGTATGTATGGGATCATGGCGATGAAGGCTGGCTGCCGCAGCCGGAGTTGCCGGAGTGGGATGCCCCGTTGCCCGAACGCTTGCGACGGATGTTTCCCGCCGCATGGCGGGTCATCGCCATCATGGACGAGGATGTGCGCCAGCAGTTCATGTATCCGGAAATGCTGGCTTATGCGGCGCTGTTGCGCGAGCAGGGACGGCAGGTGTTTGTCGTCTCGCCTGAAGAAATCGAACTCGCCGACGACGGCCTGTATGTGGACGGCGTCCGGCTGGATGCCATCTACAACCGCCACACGGACTTCTATCTGGAAAGCGAAGCGCTTCTGCATGTCCGCAAGGCCTATGCTGCAGGGCAAGTGCAGCTCAATCCGCATCCGCGCAGCTATGCACTGTTGGGCGACAAACGCCGCATGGCGGACTGGTGGCGCGAGGGGTTTCTGGATGCGTTTCTGGATGCGGACGAGGTGGATTTTATTCGCGCCGTGGTGCCTGAATGCCGTTTGTTCAGGGAAATGGGCGAAGACTTGCTGTGGCAACAGCGCAAGCAATGGGTGTTCAAGCCCGCGGCGCGGCATGGCGGCAAGGGCGTGGTGCTGGGCAAGACGATGAGCCGCAAGCGTTTTCAGTCGCTGGATGCGGCTGACACCATCGTGCAACGCTATGTGCCGCCCAGCGAAGTGGAGATCGACAGGCGCCGCTTCAAACTGGATGTCCGTCTGTATGTCCAGGGTGAGGCGCTGATCGCGCTGGCCGGTCGCGTATGGCGCGGCCAGGTGACGAATTTCCGCGAGGAAGGGAGCGGTTGGGCGCCGCTGTGCGTGAAGTGATGCGGATTGCGGCCATTGTGCCGGTGCTCAACGAAGCGCGGACCTTGCCAGAATTTCTGGCGCGGGCGCGCGCATGGCCGGTGGATGAGCTGGTGTTCGTGGATGGCGGGTCGAAGGATGAAACGCCCCAATTGCTGGAGGCATCGGGCGTGCGCTGGCGGCGCGCGGCAAGCGGACGCGGCTGCCAAATGAATGCTGGCGCCGCCATGACGAAGTCGGATATTCTCGTGTTTATTCATGTAGATACGCGATTGTTTTCGAGTCATTTCGAAGAAATTCGACGGACGATGCGGGATCCCCGTGTGGTCGGCGGGCGCTTCGATATCCGGCTTTCGGGTCGTCATCCGGCGTTCCGGGTTATTGAGTTCTTCATCAACCTGCGCTCGCGTCTGACTCGGATCAGCACCGGCGATCAGGCCATGTTCGTGCGTCGCGAGGTGTTCGAGCGGTTGGGCGGTTTTCCCGATCAGCCGCTGATGGAGGATATCGAGCTCAGCCGGCGGTTGAAGCGGGCGGGCCGCATCGCCTGCCTGCGTACGAAGGTGGTGACCTCCAGTCGCCGCTGGGAGCGGCACGGGATTGCGCGGACGGTGCTACTGATGTGGCGGCTTAGGTGGCGCTACTGGCTGGGCGCCGATCCGGCAGCGTTGAAACGGGAGTACCGCGATTGCCCGTGATCCAGCCCATCGTCTTTTGCAAGGCGCCGGTTGTCGGGCGGGTGAAAACGCGTCTGCTGCCGGCGTTCTCGCCTGAGGAGGCGGCCAGGCTGCATGCGGCGATGGCGGAGTGCGTGATTCGCCGGGCGCTGGCGCGTTGGCCGTGGGCATGGGTGGCCGCCGATGATCCCGCGCACCCGTTCTTTCAGGACATGGATGCTCGGCTGGTGGCCCAGGGCGAGGGCGACCTGGGCGACAGGATGCGGCGCTGCGCCCGGTTGGCCTTTGCCGAGGGAAGACATGGCGTGTTGCTGCTGGGCACGGACAGTCCGCACATGAGTATGGCGCGCATGCACATGGCGGAACGATTGCTGGGTCGGGCCGATGTGGTGCTGGGGCCAGTCGAGGATGGAGGCTACGATCTGCTGGCCATGCGGGGCATGTTCGAGGCGCTGTTTCGGGATATTCCCTGGGGAACCGACGATGTGCGCGCAGCAACGCTGAATCGGGCTAAGGAGGCGGGGTTGTTGGTGCGCTTGCTCAGTATGAGCTTTGATGTGGACACGCCTGCCGATGTGGCGCGGGCCGCCAGACTGGTTCGGGGTTGTTGGCCCGTCGGCGTTCAATCCGCATTGTCAGGGTAGAGCCGCGGAAACAGACGTTTCAGACGCTCCAGCTCATGCGTCAGGTGGCCATGGAGCCGGATGTCGGTCAGCGGCAGTTTCAGCGGATGACGGAGCAACTGCTCGGTGCCCGGCACATGGCTGCGCCGCGCGGCCGACCAGATGCCTGCATCGGCCGATCTTTCCGGTTCCGCCATGGCCTGAAGCGCCAGATGCGCCATATGTCCCAGCATGATGGTCGGCTGCACGTCCGCCGGCCAACTTGCGGGCTCATGCCAGCAGGGATGATGGTGGAAATAGATGAACCGGTGGATGCTGCGCGGCAATTTCCAGTGCAATGCCAGCATCATGCCGGCATCAATATGGGTATAGCCCAGCATGCTCCATTCGGCGGCGAGATCGGCCTCGCCGCCCCGAATGCGTTCGCGCAGTCGGGCCAGCGTTTCGTCATCCTCGAGGTGGAGAATCACCAGCTTGCCGATATCGTGCAGCATGCCCAGGGTGCCCGCCAGCTTGCGATCCACGATTGGCGCATGATCGGCCAGCAGGCGCGAGAAGGCGGCGATGGCCTGACTGTGAAACCAGACCCGCTGCGCCTCGAGACTCGATTCCTCGTTCCGGTTGCCGATATCCGGCGCCAGCGTCTGGGTGATGAGGTCATGGGCGGCGTCCATGCCAATGCGGGTGATGGCCAGCGCCACATCTGTGACCGGTTTGCTGCCGGCCGGCAGCCAGGCGGCTGAATTGCTCCATTGCAGGATGCGCGAGGTGAGCACCGGATCGTGTTCGATGAGGCGGGCCAGATCCTGCGGTGCGGCATAAGGGTCGTTCATCAGCGTCTGGACCTGATGCCAGACTTCGGGCAGCGGCGGAATCGAGGCAATGGCCTGGCGCAGCCGTTCCAGCGTGGCCGGTTCGATGCGGGGCGGGGAGCACAGGTTCAAAGGCGGCGTTTCCGGCGCCTCCGGGGAGGCTGCCTTGAACGCCCAGAGCAGCGAATGTTCGGGGATGTCTTCCTGCTCGCTGTTCGAGACGCTTGCCTGCTCATGCGCGGCAACAGGTTGGAAGGCAGCGGCAATCTCTGAATAGGAGCTGAAGGGTTCGCCGTCTTCGCGTTCCGGCAAGGCGGGCGGACGCGGCTGGCCCAGTTCCGAGAGCATGTTGCGCACCTCGGCGCAGCTTGCAGGCCGCTGGTCGGCATCCTTGGCCATCAGGCGCATGATGAGTTCGTTCAATGGCCCGGGAATGTCGGGATTCAATTCGCGCGGCGGCGGCGCATCCTGATGCACCTGCTTTTTCATGATTTCAAACTCGCCGCCGCTGCTGGACATGAAGGGGAGACGGCCGGTGGACATGCGATAGAGCAGGATGCCCAGCATGTAGAGGTCGGTGCGTGGGCTGATGTCCTTGCCGAGAATCTGTTCGGGCGCCATGTAATGGCAACTGCCCACGGTGTCGCCGGTGTTCGTGATGTCCTCATGGCCGCTTTCGGGTTTGGCCAGACCGAAATCCATCAGTTTGACGGGGCCATCGTCGGTCAGGAACACATTGGAAGGCTTCAGATCACGGTGAACGACGCCGTGCTCGTGAGCGGATTGCAGGCCGGCGAGAATGCCGTCGGCCACATAATGGATTTCCGGCCAGTCGGGGATGGGGCGGAAGCTCAGGTAGGCCTTGAGCGTGCAGCCGCGCACCAGTTCAAGCACCAGCGCCAGGATGTCTTCATCCTCATACACATCCAGGAGCGCGACAATGTTCGGATGCATGAGCTGGCCGTGCAAGCGGGCCTCGCGACGAAAGCGATCCAGCTGCTGCTCATCATTGAGCCGGTTCCGGTCCAGCAACTTGATGGCGACTTCGCGTTCGAGGCGTTCGTCATGGCCGCGAAAGACAACGCCCATGCCTCCGCGACCGATCTTTTCCAGCAACTGGTAATGACCGATGCGGGCCTGGCCGGTGTCATCGGCAAGCATGGCGCCGCAACAGGGGCAGAATGCCTGCGACCTGTCATACCATGTTCCGCAACCGGGGCATTGCATGAATTGACGGTCGGCGCGGATCAGTCGTCAAACGCAAGCGCCGGCTTGTCGTTTTCCACTGTCACACGCACCGTGCCGCCTTTTTGCAATCGGCCGAACAGGATTTCGTCCGCCAGCGGCTTCTTGATGTGCTCGGCAATGAGCCGTCCCATGGGGCGCGCGCCCAGTTGCTCGTCGTAGCCGTGCTGTGCCAGCCATTCGCGCGCCGGCTCGCTGACGATGAGCGTCACCCCCTTGGTTTCGAGCTGGGTTTCCAGCTCCATCAGGAACTTGTCCACGACATGGCGAACGGTCTTGGCATCCAGCGGCGCGAACGGGATGATCGCATCCAGCCGGTTGCGGAATTCGGGCGAGAAGGCGCGCCGGATGGCTTCGCGGTTGTCGCCGGTGCGCGATTGCGGCGCAAAGCCGATGCTGCTTTTGGCCATCTCCCGGCTGCCGACATTGCTGGTCATGATCAGGATGACATGCCGGAAATCCGCCGTGCGACCGGCGTTGTCCGTCAGCCGGCCATGATCCATGACCTGCAGCAGCACATTGAAGATATCCGGGTGGGCCTTTTCGAATTCGTCCAGCAGCACCACTGAATGCGGGTGCTTGTTCACCGCCTCGGTCAGCAGGCCGCCCTGGTCAAAACCGACATAGCCGGGCGGGGATCCGATCAGACGCGCCACCGAATGCGGCTCCATGTATTCGGACATGTCGAATCGCAGCAATTCCAGCCCCAGGGTTTCGGCCAGTCGCCGGGCTACCTCGGTTTTGCCGACGCCGGTGGGCCCGGTGAACAGGAAACTGCCGACCGGCTTTTCGGGATGCGCAAGTCCGGCGCGCGAGAGCTTGATGGCCGAAGCCAGCGCATGGATGGCTTCGTCCTGGCCGAACACCGCGAGTTTCAGGTCGCGCTCCAGGTTTTCCAGTCCGCGCTTGTCGGAGGCCGAGACGCTGCGCGACGGAATGCGCGCCATGCGGGCCACCACGGCTTCGATGTCCGAGACCGTGATCTGCTTCTTGCGTTTCGAGGCGGGCATCACCCGCACGGCGGCGCCGGCTTCGTCCAGCACGTCAATGGCGGAATCGGGCAGATTGCGCTCGTGTAAATGACGATGCGCCAGCTCGGCCGCCGATTTCAGCGCCGCCATGCTGTAGCGCACGCCGTGATGCGCCTCCAGCGCCGGCTTCAGCCCCTTGAGGATGCGCACGCATTCGGAAACGGATGGCGCCTCGATTTCCACCTTCTGGAAGCGGCGTGAGAGCGCCCGGTCCTTTTCAAACAGGTTGCGATATTCCTGCCAGGTCGTGGCGCCGATGCAGCGCAGCTCGCCACCCGCCAGCGCCGGCTTGAGCAGGTTCGAGGCGTCCATCGCACCGCCGCTGGCGGCGCCGGCGCCGATGACGGTGTGGATCTCGTCAATGAAGAGGATGGCTTGCGGCTTGTCCGCCAGTTCTTTCAGCACGGCCTTCAGCCGCTCCTCGAAATCGCCGCGATATTTGGTGCCGGCCAGCAGCGCGCCCATGTCCAGCGCGTAAATGTGGGCGTCGGCCAGCACTTCCGGCACGTCGCCTTCCACGATGCGGCGCGCCAGGCCTTCGGCAATGGCGGTCTTGCCGACGCCGGCCTCGCCGACCAGCAAGGGATTGTTCTTGCGACGCCGACACAGGATGTGCATGCAGCGCTCCAGTTCACGCTCGCGGCCTACCAGCGCATCAATCCGGCCGGCCCGGGCGCGGGCGTTCAGGTCAATCGCATAGCTTTCCAGCGCCGAAGGCGCGCGTTTCTTGCGTGTGGGCTCCACCGGGTGTGACCGCTCCGGTTGCGGGGTGGGTTCGTGCTCGCCTTTGCGGATGCCATGCGCGATGTAATTGACCACGTTCAGCCGTTCGATGCCCATTTCCTGGAGCAGCATCGTGGCATAGGCCTCTTTTTCCGCGAACAGCGCGACCAGGATGTAGGCCGCCGTCACCTCCGACTTGCCGGAGGCCTGCGCCTGCATCACCGCGCGCTGGATCACGCGCTGCAGGGCGATGCTGGCGGCTGTCTCACCGGGGCCGTCCGGCAGCACGGCCACATGCTCGGCGATGTACTGATTCAGGCGTTCGCGCAGCACATCGAGATCGGCGCCGCAGCCCTCGAGGATTTCGCGGGCCTCGCTGTTATCCAGCAAGCCCAAGAGCAGGTGTTCCAAGGTAACGAATTCATTCCGGCGCAGATGTGCGGAACGAAACACATCGTTCAGCGTGCGTTCAAGTTCGTCGCTCAACATGGTTCGCCTCCGTCATCTTCCTCAACCCGTTCCATCACGCACATCAGCGGATGGCCGTGTTTCCGGCTGGTTTGTCGCACCAGATGCACCTTGCTTTCAGCGATCTCGAAGGGATAGACGCCGCAGACGCCTCGCCCTTCGTGATGCACGGCCAGCATGATGCGGGTGGCTTCCTCCAGCGATTTCTGGAAGAACCGGCGCAGGATGTCCACCACAAAGTCCATGGGGGTGAAATCGTCGTTCAAGAGCACCACCCGATACATGGGCGGCTTGCGCAGCCCCGGTTCGCGGGTGGCGGTTGAGGGAGTCGTTTCATGAATCAACGTGCCCATATTTGCAATGATAACCCAATCGCGCAGGGAAGCCCAAGCCCGCTTTCCGGCATGGGCGAGATGGCAGTGATCCTGGCCGTTATGCCTCGATCATGCTCATGAATTGCTCGAACGTTCGTTTGAACCAGTGGCTGATCGGGTCCACCGGAAGACGGAGCCGTTTCATGCGTTGCCGGATTGCATCGGGCGCGATGCCGCGCGCCTGGATCACCGCCAGACAGTCTTCAATGTCCTGCTCCGTGCCGCGTCGAAGCTTGGAAAAAATGTAGTCCACCGGCTCCAGCACATACAAACCGTGGATCTGCGTGGTCTCCAGACGGTCACGGAATCCTTCGGGAAGCGGGATCATGCCCCAACCCTCGAAATCGGCTGTGACATCCGCTGCGATGCCGGCCCGTTCCAGCACGTTCCGCACCTTCTCCAGTTCCTCCGGCGAAGAGACTTCCACTTCCAGGTCGATATCCAAGGTGCCACGCGTGACTCCGTAGAAGGGCAATGCCGCGCCGCCGACCAGAATCTTGCGTCCGGGAATCTCTCCCAGGCGTTCAAGGTCGGCCGGGGTTAGATCCATTTCAGCCACCGCACGCCCTTGACCAGAAATTCCCGGTAGTGGCGGCGAAATTCCTCGCGATCGAGCCGGGGGCGGGTCGCCTCGCCGCTGTCCAGCAGATGATCCAGGAAGGCGTTGCGCCGTCCGAAGAGCCAGCGATAGTTGGCATACCAAGTCAGCGCCCGCCGGAAATCCTCGCTGGCGCGATCGGCGCGCCGTGCTGTTTCGCTGTCGGCGAGGATGTGCAGCCAGCCATAATGGCCGCGATAGCGCGGATTGTCCGGCTCGCCCGTCCAGGTGGATTCTTTATTCATGGGCCAAGGATAGCATGCTTTCCCGATTGTTGTCCGTTCCCCTTGTCCGATCGGGGTTGCGCCCGGGCATGGCGGTCGCACAATGGGCGGATTCCTGTATCGCATATGGAGGCGCGCATGGCGGAACTGAAATACCTGCTCTGGGACGTGGACGGCACGCTTGCGGATACCGAGCGCGACGGGCACCGGGAGGCCTTCAATCTGGCTTTTGAGGAAGCGGGGCTGTCGCGCCGCTGGGATGTGGGCACCTATGGCGAGTTGCTGGCCGTGACCGGCGGCAAGGAGCGCATCCGCCATGACATCGCCCGCGGCGACATGCCGGCGATGGACGACGACGCCATCGCCCGGCTGCATGCGCGCAAGACAGAACTCTATCAGCAACTGATCGCCTCGGGTCGCATTCCGCTGCGGCCGGGGGTGCGTCGGATTCTGGAAGAAGCGCATGCCGCGGGCATCACGCTCGGCGTGGCCACCACCACGACGCCGGCGGCGCTGGAAGCGCTGATCGAGCATTCGCTCGGCCGCGAATGGTTCGAGCGCTTCGCGGTGCTGGCGGCGGGCGATATCGTGCCGGCCAAGAAGCCGGCGCCGGACATCTACCTGCATGCGATGCGGGAAATGGGCGCGAATCCCGACACCACGCTGGCGATGGAGGACTCGGCCAACGGCTGGCAGGCCGCGCGCGATGCCGGTCTGCGCTGCGTGGTGACGGTCAACGATTACACGCGCGGGCAGGATTTTTCGGGCGCCGATCTGGTGGTGTCGGAACTCGGGGAGCCCGACGGCGAGCCCATCGAGGTGCTGGCCAATCCGCACGGATTGCGCGATCTGCATCATGTGCGCCTGGATCACCTGCGCGCCATCATGGAGGACTGAGTCATGCGACTGGTGGACACGCATTGCCATGTGGATTTCCATCATTTCGACGACGACCGCGAGGCGGTTTTCGAGCGCTACGCCGAAGCCGGCGGCGACTGGCTGGTGGCTGTTTCGGTGGAGCTGGAGGCGTTGCCGCGGCTGTTCGCGCTGGCCGAATCCCGGCCGAATGTCTGGTGCAGCGTGGGCGTGCATCCGAATCACGAAACGGACGAGGAGCCGGATGAGGCAAGGCTGGTCGAGCTGGCCCGGCATCCGAAATGTGTGGCCATTGGCGAAACGGGCATGGATTTCTTCCGTCACACCGTGCCTGCCGAAACGCAGGAAGCGAGGTTTCGCGCCCATATCCGTGCGGCCAAATCACTGGATCTGCCGGTGATCGTGCACATGCGCGAGGCCGATGCGGACACGTTGCGGGTGCTGGCCGAAGAAGGGGTGCACAAGGGCGTGATGCACTGTTTTTCATCCGATTGGGATGCCGCCCGGCGGGCGCTGGATCTGGGCATGCACATCTCGTTTTCGGGCAACGTGACCTTCAAACGGAACGAAACGCTGCGCGAGGTGGCGTCGCGCGTGCCGCTGGATCGGCTGTTGATCGAGACGGACGCGCCCTATCTGGCGCCGGTGCCGATGCGCGGCCAACGCAACGAGCCGGCCTTCGTCCGCCATGTGGCCGCATGCGTGGCCGAAGCGCGCGGCATGGCGGCCGAGGAACTGGCCGAAGCCTGCGCCGACAATGCGGCGCGGCTGTTCGATGTGCATGGCGGCGTGCATGGCGGTGCCGCTCGCGGCCCGCGCGCACAAGGAAACGCGATGGCCTGATGCCGCCGGCGCGCGTGCGCCCCGGCGTGAAACGCGTTAGCCTCGCCCCATGTTTACCGGAATCATTCAGGATGTCGGCGAGATCGTGGCGATTCGCGATCTGGACGGCCCCAGGCATCTGACGGTGCGCACGAGCCTGCCGATGGATGCCTGGCGCCTGGGCGATTCGGTGGCGGTGGATGGTTGCTGCCTGACGGTCACGGCCATGGACGATCATGCGTTCATGGCCGAACTGTCGCCGGAAACGCTGGCGCTGACCGTGTTTGGCGAGGCCCGGCCCGGGCGGCGGGTGAATCTGGAACCGGCCCTGCGCGTGGGCGATGCCTTGGGCGGGCATCTGGTGACCGGTCATGTGGACGGCGTGGCGACGGTCGAAATGGTGGAGACATGCGGCGAGCACCGCCGGCTCCGCATTCGCGCGCCCGAATCGCTGGCGCGTTATCTGGTGCGCAAGGGTTCGGTGGCGGTCAATGGCGCAAGTCTCACGATCAATGCGGTGGACGGCGCGGTTTTCGAGGTGAACCTGATTCCCCATACGCTGGCGCACACGAATCTGGGCTTGCTGGAGGCGGGAGACGCCGTCAATCTGGAGACCGACCTGCTGGGGCGGTATGTGGAGCGGATGATGCAATACGAATCGTTGTCGGAGGCGAGCGCATGAGTCTGGCCAGTTGCGAGGAATTGATCGAGGAATTGCGCGCCGGCCGGATGATTATTCTGGCCGACGACGAGGATCGCGAGAACGAGGGCGATCTGGTCATGGCGGCCGAATGGATCACGCCGGAGGCGGTCAATTTCATGGCCACCCATGCGCGCGGGTTGATCTGCTTGGCGCTGACCGAGGAACAGGTGCATCGCTTGCGCCTGCCGCTGATGGTTCAGGATTCCAATGCCAAGTTCAAGTCGGCGTTCACCGTGTCCATCGAGGCCGCCGAGGGTGTGACCACCGGCATTTCGGCCTTCGATCGCGCCCAGACCATCCGCGTGGCTTCCGACGAACATTCCGGCCCCGACGACGTGGTGATGCCGGGGCATGTGTTTCCGTTGATGGCGCGCGAAGGCGGCGTGCTGGTGCGCGCCGGCCATACCGAGGCCAGCGTGGATCTGGCGCGCATGGCGGGGCTCAAGCCGGCCGCCGTGATCTGCGAGATCATGAACGAGGACGGCTCGATGGCGCGGATGCCGGAATTGAAAGCCTTTGCCGCCAAACACAGGCTGAAGCTGGGATGCATTGCGGACATCATCAGTCACCGGCTCAAGACCGAATCGCTGGTGCGACGCGAAGTCGAGGTGCGGCTGCCCACCGAGTTTGGCAATTTCCGTTTGATTGCCTACACCAATGCCGTGGATCAGGCCGAGCATGTGGCACTGGTCATGGGCGAGCCAAGCGGCGACGAGCCTTGCCTGGTGCGGGTGCATTCGGAATGCCTGACCGGCGACGTGTTCACCTCGCGGCGCTGCGACTGCGGCTCGCAACTGCATGCGGCGATGCGGCAGGTGGCCGAGGCCGGCCGCGGCGTGATTCTGTATCTGCGGCAGGAAGGTCGCGGTATCGGGCTGATCAACAAACTCAAGGCCTACAAGCTCCAGGATGCCGGTCACGATACGGTGGAAGCCAACCGGAAACTGGGTTTTCGGGCCGATCTGCGCGACTATGGCATCGGCGCCCAGATCCTGCGCGATCTGGGCCTGCGCAAGCTGAGGCTCTTGACCAACAATCCGAAAAAGATCATCGGCCTGGACGGCTACGGGCTGGAAGTGGTCGAGCGCGTGCCGCTGCAGGTCTCGCCGCATGAGGACAACATCGCATATCTGACCGCCAAACGCGACAAGATGGGTCATATGCTGAATCTGCAGAACGACGAATCGAAGGAAGACGAATCGTGAGTCTTGATGCACCTTCCTTCGATGCGGAACTGAGCGCCGCCGGGCTGCGTATCGGCATCGTGGTGGCGCGTTTCAATGGCGAGGTCACGCAGCGTTTGCTGGATGGAGCGCGCCGGGCGCTGCTCGCGCATGGCGCGGTGGAGTCCGATATTCATGTGGCGTACGTGCCGGGGGCGCTGGAGATTCCCGCCGTGGCGGCCAGGATGCGCGATGCCGGTTTCGACGCCGTCGTCTGCCTGGGTTGCGTGATTCGCGGCGGCACGGCGCATTTCGATCATGTCTGCCGCGTGGCGATGGACGGCATTGGTCGCGTGGCCGAATGCGGTCGCATCGGCGTCGGCAACGGGGTGTTGACCGTGGATACGCTTGAGCAGGCGCTGGCCCGGGCCGGCGGCGAGCATGGCCACAAGGGCGCGGAAGCGGCGCTGACGGCGGTGGAAATGGCGCGCCTGCTGCGCGCGATCGGCTGATGGCGAACCGGCACAAGGCGCGTCAATCGGCGCTGGAGGTGCTGTATGCCTGGCACAGCGGCGGTCAGGACGACGCGGCCATCCCGGCGTTGCTGGCCGACCGGCTGAAGGAGCCCGGTCGCGCCGATCAGGACGCCGATTATCTGCGCGAGCTGGTGCATGGCGTGACCTCGGATGTGGCGACGCTGGATGACTGGATTGGCAAAGGAGTGCGCGGCCGCAGCCTGGCCAGCATCGCGCAGGTGGAGCTCAATGTGCTGCGGCTGGCCGTGTGGGAAATGCTGAACCGGCTGGAGATTCCCTATCGCGTCATCATCAACGAGGCCTTGCAGCTTGCGCGCGAGTATGCCGATGAGCCGGGCCGTGGATTCATCAACGGCGTGCTCGACCATCTGGCGCGTGAGATTCGCAAGGTCGAAGCCGGTTCCGCCTGAAGCGGCGCCGGATGACGCGGGCGCACCTTCCGGCGAGAGCATGGACGAGTTTGCGCTGATCGAGCGCGCCTTTCGCGCCCGTGCGCGCATCCACCATCCCCAAACCCGCATCGGCAATGGTGACGACGCCGCAACGCTTGCCATCCCGCCGGGGATGGAGCTGGCCATCAGTACGGATATTTCGGTTGCCGGCCGTCACTGGCCGGAGGACATGCCCTTGCCGTGGGCCGGTCGTCGCGCGGTCATGGCGGCGGCCTCGGATCTGGCGGCGATGGGCGCTTCGGCAGCCTGGTGCTGGCTGGGGGTGATGGCGGATTCGGCCCAAGCGGCCGATGCGCTGGGCGCGGGCGCCGCCGAGGCCATCAACGAACTGGGCATGGAATTGGCCGGCGGCGATACCGTGCAGGCTTCTCAGAACGCCTTGACGGTCACGGTGGGCGGGCTCGTGCCCGAAGGCGCGGCGATGCGGCGCGATGCGGCGCGCGCAGGCGACGATCTGTGGCTGATCGGCGTCTGCGGCCTGGCCGCGCGCGGCCTAGAGGAATGGCGGCAGGGCGCGCGCGACGGCGGATGCGTGCCGGATTTTGTGCAGGTGCGTCCGCTGCTGGCGGAAGGCATCCGGTTGCGCGAAGCGGGGGTGCGATGCTGCGTGGATGTCAGCGATGGCTTGCTGGCCGATGCCGGGCATCTGGCGCGCGAATCGCGACTGGGCATCGAGATCCGGCTGGAGGATGTGCCGGGATTTTCCCGCCTGTGCGAGATCGTGGCGGAAGAGGAAGCCGCGCGCCTGACGCTGACAGGCGGCGAGGATTATGCGCTGCTCGCGGCGGCACCGCCCGCGATGCGGGAGGCGATGGCGGCGATGGGCCGGCGCATTGGCGCCTGCGTGGCGCGCCATCCGGGCGAGGTCGAGGTGACATGGCGCGGCAAACCGTTGCGACTCGATACGGCGGGGTTCCGGCATTTTGCCTAAGCAAGACGGGAGGAAGGTTGACCTGGCGCGATGGCTGGCATCCGGCTTCGGCAGCGGCTATGCGCCGAAAGCGCCCGGCACGGCCGGCAGTCTGGCCTCATTGCCGGTGGCCTGGCTGCTGCTGCATTGGGGCGGCTGGGCCGGGTTGGGAATGGCCTGGCTGGCGCTGCTGCTTCTGGCCTGCTGGAGCACCTGGCGCTTGCTGCCGAGGTTGCATGACAAGGATCCGTCGTGGGTCGTGATTGACGAATGGCTGGGGCAGTGGTTGACGTTGCTGCTGGCGACGCCGCTGTCGGGTGCGGGATTCACGGCATTCGCGCTGGCGTTTGCCGCCTTCCGGCTGTTCGATATCGTCAAGCCGGGGCCGGTGGGCATGGCCGAGCGCCTCGGGCCGGCCTGGTGGTCCATTCATGCCGATGATCTGGCGGCTGGGGCCTTGGGCGGCGCCTTGGTTGCCGGCGTGACAGCCCTGATCGCCTGGTGGAGGAGCGGTTTCTGATGCCGACAGGAAGCGGAAGGATCAAAGCCCGCTTGCTCGTGTCGCGGGCGGCGATTCGGGAACTGGGCGAGGCCGGCATTTCGGTGGACTGGCTCATCGCCTGGTTGCGCCAGGCTGGCGCGCATGCGGTGGATCTGGACTGGCTGGAATCCTCGGAGCCTGGAGTGGCGGCAGCCGACTGGTGTCTTGCCGTGGGCGAGGAGGCGTTGCTGATGCGTCTGGCCTTGGCGCATGGGCGGCGCATCCGCATTGATGATGTTGGGTCGCGTGGCCTGCACGGCGGTGTGTCCGTGGAACTCGACAATCCGCGACGAACAGCCTGGGCCTTTGAAACCAGCGACGGTGGTCGCTGCGTGCTGTTGCCCTTGGGCGACGTCGCCTATCAGCGCGAGCGCTGGCTGCATCTGTTGAACGATGGGGCGCCGCTGGCGCCGCTGTATGTGAGTCTTGCCGGCGAGGCGGACGAGGCAGACGGCTTGCCGCTGGAGGCCGGCTTGCGCGGCTGGCTGGAATCGCCGCCTGAAGGGTGCCCGGTGCTCAACGATGGGGGGTATCTGCCCGAGGAATGGCTGGCCATGCGTCTGGACGCGCGTGGCTGGCGCGTGCGCTTTGCCGAAAGCTGCACGGCGGGCGGCATGGCCGAGCGATTCAGTCGCCTGCCGGGCGTCTCCAGCACGCTGGATGCGGCCTGGACCACCTACAGCAACGAGGCCAAGCATCGCCTCTTGAATGTGCCGAAAGGGCTCATCGAGCATCACGGCGCGGTCAGCCGCGAGGTGGCCGAGGCGATGGCGACCGGCGGCGCCGACGGCACATGCGCCTGTCTGGCGGCAACCGGCATTGCGGGGCCGGGCGGCGGCAGCCCCGACAAGCCGGTCGGCACGGTCTGGATTGCGGCCGCCTTGCCGGACGGTCGCGTGACCTCGAGGCTGCTTCGGCTTGCGGGCTCCCGCGCCGCCATCCGCCGCCAGACGGTCAATCATGCGTTTGCGTTGTTGAGCTCCCTGACATGATGCCCTGACATGCCGCGCTTATCCGGCGCCGAACCGGATCGCACGCGTCATGCGGATTACAGAAACAGCCGATAGGCCGGGTTGTCCGTCTCCTCCACCCAGGCATAACCCAGGCGATCCAGGAAGGCGCGCAGCTCCTTGCGCTCGGCTTCCGGGACTTCCAGCCCCGCCAACACCCGTCCGAAGGCCGCGCCGTGGTTGCGGTAGTGAAACAGCGAGATGTTCCATCGCCCGGCCGAATGCTCCAGGAAACGCAGCAGGGCGCCGGGTTTTTCCGGAAACTCGAAGCGATACACAACCTCGTCCTTCACCAGCGGGCTGCGACCGCCCACCATGTGCCGGATGTGCAGCTTTGCCAGTTCGTTGTTCATCAGGCTGATGACCGGATAACCCGCTTCCTCCAGCCGCCGCTGGATGCGGGCCGCATCCTCCTCGCCCTGGATGCCGACGCCGACGAAGATCTGCGCCTCGGTGCGGCTGGACAGACGATAGTTGAATTCGGTGATGACGCGGCCTTCCAGACGGCGACAGAATTCCAGAAAGGCGCCCGGACGCTCCGGAATGGTGACCGCGAACAGGCCTTCGCGCTTTTCGCCCATCTCGGTGCGCTCGGCCACATGGCGCAAGCGGTCGAAGTTCATGTTCGCGCCGCTGTTGATGCAGACCAGCGTTTGCCCGTGCACGCCTTCGCGCTGCACATACTTTTTCATGCCAGCCACGCCCAGGGCGCCGGCCGGCTCCACGATGGTGCGGTTGTCGTCGAAGATGTCCTTGATGGCGGCGCAGATTTCGTCCGTGTCCACCAGCACGATGTCGTCCACGAAACGCCGCGCCAGATCGAAGGTGTGTTCGCCCACCTGTTTCACGGCCACGCCATCGGCAA
This sequence comes from uncultured Zetaproteobacteria bacterium, assembly GCA_964418535.1. Taxonomy (GTDB): domain Bacteria; phylum Pseudomonadota; class Zetaproteobacteria; order Mariprofundales; family Mariprofundaceae; genus JALVTX01. The sequence continues at coordinate 30,071 of CAYQMA010000005.1, forward strand.
AGATGCCCACTTGATCGAGAACGATGCGGCGACCGGCCTTCAGCGAATCGTGCATGGCGGCGGAATCCACCGGCTCCACGCCGATGACTCGGGTCTGCGGCGAGAAATGCTTCAGATACACCGCCATGCCGCCGATCAGGCCGCCGCCGCCGATGGGAACGAACACCGCATCCACATCGCGCGGCGCCTGCCGCAACACCTCCTCGGCGATCGTCCCCTGGCCGGCGATGACCAGCGGATCGTCGTACGGATGCACGAAATGCAGCCCCGTTTCCTCGCACAGCCGGCGCGCATGTTCGGAAGCGTCCGAATACGAATCGCCGTGCAGCACCACGGTGCCGCCCAGCGCCTCCACGGCCCGCACCTTGATTTCCGGCGTGGTCGAGGGCATCACGATGACGGCCTTGCAGCCGCGCCGCCGCGCGCTCATGGCCACGCCCTGGGCATGATTGCCGGCCGAGGCGCAGATCACGCCGGTGGCGCATTCGGCGTCGCTCATTTGGGCGATCTTGTTGTAGGCGCCGCGCAGCTTGAACGAAAACACCGGTTGCAGGTCTTCGCGCTTGAACAGCACCTCGTTGCGCAGGCGCGCCGAGAGATGCGGCGCGATTTCCAGCGGCGTTTCGCGGGCCACGTCATAGACCCGTGCATGTTCGATGGCACGAAGGTATAAATCCGGCATGCGGCCGATGCTAGACCAGGATCGCGGGCTTCTCTATGCCGAAGCCTGCTTCGAGACCGTGCGCGTGGTGGCCGGGGCTGTGTTTCGCTGGGAAGCCCACATGGCCAGGCTGGCGAGAGGGCTGGCGGCCTATGGTCTGCCCATGCCTGAATCGCCCATGCCTGAATCGGGTGCGGCGTTGCTGGATCGGGTGCGGATGGCGGCGGCCGCGACGGGCGCGGATGCGATCGTGCGTCTGACCGTGACCGGCGGCGTAGCGGCGCGGGGCCTGATGCCGGAAGGGCCGCGTGAGCCGGCTGTGTTCGTCCATGCCTGGCCGTGGCGTGCGGCCCCGCCGGCGCGCTTGCGTTCGGTGGTCTGGCCGCTGCCGCTGGCGGATCGGCCGGCCAAATGGA
>CAYQMA010000006.1:0-30883 GCA_964418535.1 uncultured Zetaproteobacteria bacterium
ATCGGGTGGCGGCGCTCGGGTCGGCCGCGGCCCGACGCGAAGGCGGCGAGGAGGCCGCTCGTTGGTTCCTGGGGCTCGCGTCCCGGCCGTTTTTCTCCGTTGAACAGCGCGACGGCTGGTTGCGGGAGGCGGCCGCGCGCGCTTCGCTGGCCGTGATCGGGCGCTTGCGGGAAGCGGGCCGCCTGCAGGGTGAACTCGGACGCCGCTTTTATGTGCAGGCGGCACGTGCGCGGTTGATGACGGACGACATGCCGGCCGTGCGCGCCATTGCCGGGTGGCTGGCGGCCGATTACCCGGGCAGCTCCGAGGCCGAACAGGTGGCCGCATGGGCGGCGGGTATTGCGCAGCGGGCCGAAATCGGCGTGATGCTGCCGCTTTCAGGGCCGTATGCCCGCTTTGGCCGGGAGGCGCTGCGCGGCATGCGATTGGCGATGGATGCGCTGGGCGATGATAGGGTGGCATTGCGTATCGAGGATACGCGCGGCGACGCCGCCCGCTGCCCCGAAGCCTATCGGGAACTGGCGGCATCCGGTGTTGCCGTGGTGATCGGCCCCTTGCTTCCCGCCTGCACCGAGGCACTGGTTCCGGAGCTTCGATCTGAGGCGCCGGTGATCGCGCTGGCCGGTGGCCCGGCTTTGGCGGCGCGGTCGCCGCATTTGTTCGTACATGCGCCGGGACTGCCGATGCAGGCTGAATTCATGGCCCGGCGCGCATGGCAAGAGGGCGTTCGCCGCATTGTGGTGCTGGAAGCGGATACGCTGTCCTCGCAACGGGAAAGCGATGCCTTCATCCGTGCCTTCACCGAATTGGGCGGCGAGGTGGCGGATCGGGTGTCGCTGCCTCGGAACAGCGTGGACTACCGCGCCGAACTGCGGCGGATGCGCATGGAAACCGATAACGAGGAATTGCTGGCGGCGCTGGACGAGGAATTGGCGCTCTTTGTGGCCGAACCGGACATGGAAATCCGCATGCCGGTGAATTTCGACGGCGTGTATCTGGCGCTGCGCGGCCGGCGCGTGGCGTTGCTGGCCGGGCAACTGGCCTATGTGGACGTGCGTGACGTGCCGCTGTATGGCACTTCGCGCTGGCAGGACGGGCACCTGCTGGATGATCGCGGGCGCTATCTGTCGCGGGCGCTGTTTTCCGATGTCGCGTTTCCGAATGCGGATACGCCCGACGTGCATCGTTTTCTGGCCGCCTGGCAGGGGCTGTGGGATGACGCGAAGCCCGGCAAGCTGGCCGGCATCGGTTACGACACGGTGCTGATTGCGGCGTTGTTGAGCGGACGCCTGAACCTGTCCGGACGGGACCTAGAATCGGGGCTGAAAGACGAAACGGGCTTCTCCGGCCTGACGGGGCATGTGCGCTTTGATGACGACGGGGTCGGGCGCAAGAATTTCGAGCTGTTCCGGGTCAGGCGCGGGCGGATCGTTCCCGCGGACTGATTCGCATTTTCCCGAGGGCTGCGGGCTTCAGGGATTCAGGTCGTAGAAGTCCGGTGCGGCGGAACCCGGCGCATTCGGCATCGGGCCGCCGGCCGGGGTTTTCGGCGCTGTGCCGGCGCGAAACGCTTCCAGGAACGGGTGCTTCGTGTCAGGACCCGGCAACTTGCCGGTCTTGGGATCGATCATCACCCATTCGACGCCGTCGGGCGGCGTGAAATCGCGCACCGGGCGATCGCGATGGAAGGCCTTCATGGCCTCCAGCCAGATGGGCAGGGCCGCGTGCGCGCCGGTTTCGTGGCGGCCCATGCTCAGGGGCGTATCGCGACCCGTCCATACGCCGGTCAGCACCTGCGGCGTAAAGCCCATGAACCAGGCGTCCACCTGCTTGTTGGTGGTGCCGGTCTTGCCGGCTGCCGGTCGCCCCAAGGCTCTGGCGCGCCTGCCCGTGCCATGCTGGATGACGCCCTTCATCATATTGGTCACCAGAAAGGCGCTGACGGGGTCCAAGGTCTGTTCGGCCGGCTGCATGGCATCGTTGACCGCCAACACCGGATCGGCGTGACAGACCGCGCAACGGTGGCCGGCCACCGCGCGATGCAGGGTGCGGCCGGTGCGATCCTGCACCTGCTGCACAGCCACCGGTTTCCAGCGCTTGCCGCCCGAGGCAATCACCGCATACGATTCAGTCAGCTCCTTCAGCGTGACCTCGGTGGCGCCCAGCGCCAGCGCCAGTTGCGCCGGGAAATCGTGGTTGAACTGATAGGCGGCCAGAGCGCGACGGAAACGATCGACGCCAATATCCTGCAGCAGTTTGATGGATGCCAGGTTGCGCGAATGCTCCAGCGCGTTGCGCAGTGTGACGGGGCCTGCGAAGCGGTTGCGATAGTTTTCCGGCCGCCAGAACTCATCCTGCTTCAGGTTTTCAAACACCACAGGCGAATCCATGATGATGGAAGCGGGGGTGAAGCCTGCATCCATGGCCGTGGCATAGAGAAACGGCTTGAAGGCCGATCCGGGCTGGCGGCGAGCCTGCGTGACACGATCGAAGCCGCCCAGTTTGTAATCGAAGCCTCCCACTTGCGCCATCACCGTGCCGCGATCGAGGTCAATGGCATACAAGGCGGCTTCCACCGAGGGTTCTTGGGTGAGACGGACGCCGCCCTTGCCATCGCCCTGAAGCCGGATTTCGTCGCCGGGAATCCAGGTGCGCGGGCGTTTGGCTCGGGGATGGTCGGTCGCATGGCGATTTGCGGACAAGGCCGCCCCCGGCCACGGCTCCCATTGCCAGCGGGGCTTGGGGAGTTTCCAGCGATGCAGGCCGTCGTTGACCGCCAGGTCGCCGTTGTTCGCCACGTGTTCAACCAGGGCCGGGATGATCTGATCGTCGGCGAGGGGCGCATCGGCCTGTTTTTCGCGCGCCTGTTTCCATTGTTCCAGCAGCGCCGGCCATTCCGCCGGTTCGTGATGGACGGGGAAGCGGTAGAGCTGGCGTTGCTCGATGGCCAGCACGCCCTTGCGGACGGCGTGGATGGCCGCATCCTCGTCGGCCTTGCGGTAGGGGATGAAGATGTTCATTCCCTGCCGGCGCACCGTACGCGCCCCATAGCGGGCCACCAGTTCCTTGTATACGCGGTCGGCATAAGCGTTTTTGAGTGCGGGTGCGGGCAGCGGCGCCACCTTGAGCGGCTCGAGGAGCGCTTTGGCCACCTCATCGTGACTGGCCAGGCCGCTGCGTTCCATCATGTGCAGCACCGTGTTGCGGCGGGCCAGGGCCAGTTTCGGATGCAAATGCGGCGCATAGCGCGTCGGCGCCTTGGGCAGCCCGGCCAGCATGGCCGCTTCGGCCAACGTCAGTTCATCCAGGCGCTTGTGGAAATAACGCCAGGCGGCGCTGGCCACGCCATAGGCGCCGCGACCCAGATAGATCTGGTTCAGGTAGAGATAGAGGATGTCGTCCTTCGAAAATCGCTGCTCGATGCGATGGGCGAGAATGATTTCGCGAATTTTGCGGCTGTAGGTTCGCTTGGGCGAGAGCAGGAAATTCTTGGCGACCTGCTGGGTGATGGTGGAGCCGCCCTGCACGGTGTGGCCGGCCTTGAGATTGGCGATGGCGGCCGAGATGATGCGCGCCGGATTGATGCCGGGATGCTGGTAGAAGTGTTCGTCCTCGGCGGCCAGAAATGCATTTCGAACCCGTTGCGGAATCTCGGACAGCGGTGTCAGGATGCGGTGTTCATCGGCGTATTCGGCCAGCAGTGCTCCGTCCGGCCCCCAAACGCGGGTCACCAAGGGGGGGCGATAGTCGGCCAGGCTTTCCAGTTCGGGCAGGCCGCGGGAGAAATAGAAATATACGCCTGTGAGCCCGATCACGGATAAAACGGCGAGGATGAGGCCTGATTTGAGAATGAACAGCACGGTGCGCATTGTCCGAAACCTAAGCGCTTGCAGCGCTTCCCGGCAAGCAGCGCGCCGGGATTGCGGCTTCACCCTGATTGAGTTGATGGTGGCGATTGCGATTGCGATCATCATTCTGGCCATGGCGCTTCCGGCTTATGTCTCCTGGCGCCAGCGCACGGCTTTGCGAACCGCCGCTGAGGCGTTGATGACCCATCTCAAACAGGCGCGACATCTGGCCATTGCCGAAAATCGGAGCGTTCGCTTGGAGTTTTCGTCGGGTCAATATGTGTTTGACGCCGGAACGGGACAACCGTATCGGAATCAGATCGTGCCCCTTTCCCAGTTTGGCCGGGTGTTGCTGACCACCACCTTTCCCGGCGGCGTGCTGGTGTTTACGAGCAGCGGCACGGCGACAGCCGGCAGTATGACGCTTTCCTCCGGCAGCCAGTCGCGGACGATCACCGTCAACATGATCGGAAGAGCGTATCAGTGATGAAAACGCGGGCGCAGGGCTTCACGCTGATCGAAGTGATGGTGGCGATGCTTGTCGCCATGATCGGTTCGCTGGCGTTGGGCGCCTTGCTCATTGGTTCAATGGATTCGGATGCGTTGGCGCGTGAGCGCGTGGCGGCGGTCAATGTGGCCAAACGGATTTTGGAGGAATGGGCGGCTTCGCCCGTGGATGCGTTGCCGACCCCTGCATGCAATCCTCCCATCGGTCAGCTTTCGGTGGGAACGTCTGTTACCTGCACGCCTGCTACGGGGCTGGTGCGGATTCCCTTCACGATTTCCGTGAACGTCCGTCCGGTGACCGCGCCGCTGCATCCTGTGCCGGCTGACAGCCCGGGCGTTTTCAAATTGGGGCCGGGCCTGCGCGTGACGGCGTTGCTGGTGGATCGGAGCCAAAGCAATCGGGTGTATGCGGGCACCGAAGGCGGAGGGCTGTTTGTCAGCAACGATGGGGGGGCAACCTGGGCGCGCTCGCCGGGCATGGGTTATCTGAGCATTCATGCCATTGTCCAGCATCCCGTGAATGCCTCGGTTCTGTTTCTGGGAACCAATACGGGGTTGTGGGACAATCAGGGCGCTGGCGGCGTCTGGCGCCAGCGAGGGGCGGGAACGGGGCTCACCGCCAGCAAAATCACGGCCATTGCGTTTGATCCGCTGAATGCGAACATTCTCTACGTCGGCGCTTATGGCGGCGTGTTCAAGAGTCTGGATGGCGGCGCGACCTGGACGCGGGTCAACGGGACGTTGCCGACCAATCTGACCAATCTGGCCGTCAATGACCTGGTGGTGACGACCGATCCCGCAAGCGGGACGACGGTCGTTTTCGCGGCCACCAACGGCGGCGTGTTCAAGAGCGCGGACGGTGGTGCAAGCTGGTCGCTGGCGGGCATGGGTTCGACCAATGTGCATGCGCTGGCGGTCGATCCCGCCAACCACAACATTGTTTATGCCGGGACGATCACCGATGTGCGCTTTTCCACCGACGGTGGCGCAACCTGGACGCAGTATTTTGCGGCCAATGCCGATGTCCGGGCGCTTGCGATGCGGGGCGGCGCGCCGGTGATGGCGACGCTGAGAGGCGTGTTCGACAATGGCGCCGGGCCGAAAATCACGGGAATCGCCGATCAGGGCGGAATCCGCACCTATGCCCTGGCCATTGATCCCGCCAACGCCTCAATCTGGTATGCGGGCACGGATCAGGGGCTGTACAAATCCACCGACGCAGGCGGATCCTGGACGGCGATCGGCGGCAATCCGGCGTTGGCGACGAATGGATTGAACGAGAACGGGTTCGGAATCGATCCCAAGGAGAAGGTGGTGAGCGTTTCGTGGCTGCACAAGGGGAAAACGCACACGGTTTCGCTGACGCATATCACCTGGAGGCCGTTCGGGCCGAGGCCGGTGCAATGAGGGGCGGAACAACGGCGTGCGACGGGATGATGCGGGGCTTCACGCTGGTGGAGCTTCTGGTGGCGCTGGCGATCGGCATGGTGATACTGGCCGGCATGATTGGGATGTTCATTTTCGGGAGCAAACAGGTCTCGAATGCGAACGACCGAATGGGGCGGGCGGCCGATCTGCATCTGGCTGCGTCTATCATGGAGGGCGAGTTGCGTCAGGCTCAGGCTGCGTGCTGGGACGGGGCGAATCTGCGATTGATCTACCGCCCGCTCGATTCGACCTCGGCATTGCCTTCGGCATGCGATTCGGTGGCGGCGAGCCATGGTGCGTTTCAGCTTCGCGCCGCCGGTGCGGCCGGATGCTCGTCAAGCGCCACGGCTTGCATATGCTGGAATCGTCCGAACAAGGGCGGCGGCTGTCAGGAGATGTTGCGAGGCGTGGCTGCAGGCGGATTTGACGCCTCGGAAGACGGCAATGGCGTATGGCATGTGACGATTTCGACCGAGTATCACGCGCGCGATGGCCAGGTCAAAACGCTGCGGGAGGATTTCAGGGTATGGCCCCGGAACCAGTGATGCAGACAACGGAGCGCCAACGCCGGGCATCGGATCGGGATGCGGGGTTCGTGCTGGTGACGGTGCTGGTGTTGCTGGCGCTGCTGACCATGCTCTCGGTGGGGATGTATCTGGCCTCCATCGCGGTCCAGGAGGACAGCGCGGCGGCGGCCAGATCGGCTCAGGCCAAGTATTATGCCGAGACAGCCATTTCATGGCTTAGGTGGGCTTGGGCCAACGATGCGGATCTCGATGCGGGCATCGCTCCGACCGACATGGTCAATCGCGGCGATCGAGAGGAATGGCTCTTGTCCACCAAGGATCCCGGACCGACGAGCGCAACGGGAACGGGCGGCAAGGTGATGTATTTCGACAACACGCCCTTGAATGCCCGTCCGGTGCGTTGGCCCAAGCCGCCGGCCGGCATCGTTTTGCACCGGATCAGCGTGAATCTTCCCCGTTATGTGCGCCTGGACGTGGCCGCTGACGGAACGATCACGACGGCCGTGCCGGATCTGCCGCACGGCGACCCGCCCCGGATCGGGACGGATGTGCCCTTCAATGGGGCGGTGCTCTGGGTGACGGCCGGGAACGAAACCCAAGACTATGAACTCGATCCGACGGGAGCGGCCTGCGGCGGGGCGTGGATTGCTGTCGGCAAAGGCTGCGACAAGGCCACGGGCGCGATTGTCCAGTATGATGTCGTCATCTATGCCGTTGGCTATGTTGACGGCAAGCCGCTCAGTCTGATTCGCGCCTTGATGCCATTCGAGCATTGAGCCGGGCATGGGCGGCGTGGATTGTGGGCGTGCGTGATGCCGGTCACGGAAGCGTTGATGGATGGCTGTAGTCTTGTGATCGTGAAAGGAATGCCTCGCAGGCTGCCATCTTTGGGCCTGATTCGGGTTGCCGGTTCGGGTTGCCGAGAAGGAGGTTTGACATGAAAAAGCTGATGATTACGGGTGCGGTGGCGATGGCTGTCGCGTTGTCGATGCCCGCGCCGGTTCGGGCGGATGATGACGAGGTGTCCAAGGACAAAACAGAAGAAACCGGTATCGTGGTAGTCAGCGACGCCTGCGTTCCTTTCACCGAGGCCTCGGAATATGAATCGAAGGCCAAGGAGGAAGAAGAAAAAGCCAAGGAAGAGGAAGAAAAGGCCAAGGAACAGGAGGAAAAGGCCAAGGAAGAGGACGAGGCCAAAGGCGATTTGGATGCGGCGCGGGAACATGAGGAAAAGGCCAAGGAGCATGAGGAAAAGGCCAAGGAGCATGAGGAAAAGGCCAAGGATCACGAAGACAAGGCCGAAAGTTTCGAACACCATGAGGTGCCGGCTGGCGCAACGGAATGCGTGACGCCCGGCGGCGTTCCCGGATTCCTTCCCGCCGGCGCGAATTCCAATGTCGGCACGAGGGCCTATCGCGAGCTGCATGGCGAATGATTGATCGCCAGGGGCGGCGGCCCTTGATTTCTCAATGCTCCCCCGGTCAGGCCGGGGGAGCATTGTCTTGGTAGGGAGACGGGATGCGATTTTCCGGCCCATGGTGGACGATTCTGCCGCTTTCGTTCTTGATGACGGCTTCGGGGCTGGCCGGGGTTTCTTACGAGATTCTGTATGGCCGGATGCTGGGGAATGTGCTGGGCGATCAGTTTCTCGTTTCGGCCTCGGTTCTGATCACCTTTCTGGCCGGCATCGGGCTGGGGTCGCGGCAGGCGTTCCGCTTTCCGTTGTGGATGGTGGAGGCTGGCATCGGCCTGTATGCTCTGTTGATGGCGCATTCCGCCTCAGCGCTTGAGTGGCTCACCTATCATGGCGCGGCATGGCTGGGAGGCGGTATCGTCGGCAGCGTGGCGGTCGGGGTTGCGTTGCTGTTTCCACCCGCGTTTCTGGTCGGATGCAGCGTTCCCTTGTTTGCTGCACTCCGCAACAACGCCGGAATCCAGGCGTCGCGGCGTTCGTTTTCCGTGGCCTATGGCGCATACAATCTGGGAGCGGCCTGCACCGCATTGTTGGTCGAATTCGCTTTCCTTCGCTGGTGGGGATTGACGCACACGATCAGCATGCTGGGGGTGGTCAATCTGGTTGTTGCGGGGGTGCTGTTTCTCTATCCCCGCGCGGAAGCAAGCTGTGAGACGGAGCAATCGTTTCGTTTCGTCTGGCGCGACCGACGCATGGCGGCGTTGATTCTGGCGAGCATCGGATCGGCAGCCTATCAGCTCTACATGGTCAAATATGCCGAACTGGTTTTCGGCCCTTTCCGCGAATCGTTCGCGCTGGTCTTGTCCATCATATTGGTGGGGATTGCGCTGGGATCGTTTCTCGTCCGCGTGCTCGATGTCCGGTTTCATGTTCCGCTGCTGATGTCGGTGATCGGGTTGTTGTGGCTGATGTGGGCGGCCGAACCGGCTATTCGCGTCTATGCCGCGTTATACGATCTGGCCAGTCAGGGATATTGGCGTTTGGTGACATTGAAATGGATGCTTCTGGCTGGCCTGATGCTGATTCCCGCGACGGCGTTTGGGGCCCTGATTCCCGCCGTGATTCGGGAGCGCCGGGAAGTCAGCCGGGAATCCGGAAGCTGGCTGTTCATTTCTTCTATCGCGAACGTGTTCGGCTTTTTGATCATGACGTTCGTGCTCCACCGTTATCTGGATTATGGCGCGCAATTGGGCGTGATCGTGGTGTTTTGCCTGCTTGCGCTGCTCATTGCCGGCAAGCCAGTGTGGCGATCGGTCGGCGTTGCCCTGGTCGCCCTGCCGGTGATGGGCTGGATGCTGTTGCATCACTGGGATGAGAATTTGCTGTATCTTGGTTATACCCGGTTTCACGATCTGGATCGCCTGGAGCGGGCGAGAACGGAACTGATCAGGGCCGATCGCTACAAGGGCCGGGAGGATGTGTTCTCCATCAACTGGCTCAAAGGCGGACGACCGTTCTTCTTTATCAACGGCTACATCAGCATTCCGCTCGACAATCCGTCCGAGAAAATCGTGGGCGCGCTGGGCTCGATGTTTTCGCCGCGCCTGGATCAGGCCCTGGTTCTGGGGCTGGGCAGCGGCGCCACGGCTTCGACGGTCGGGCTGTTTTTCAGGCATACGGACGTGGTGGAAATCAATCCCGTGGTGCGCGCGAATCTATGGCGGATGAAACGGTGGAATTTCGACATCGAGCGCAATCCGAGTGTCCGCATCGTGGTGGATGATGCGCTTCACTATGTCCGGGCAAGCCATGATCGATATTCGCTGGTGTTGAATACGGTGACCACTCCTCTGTATTTCAGTTCATCCAAGCTGTATACGCAGGATTTTCTTGAGCGAGTGAAAAAACGGCTGACGCCGGACGGCGTGTATGTGACCTGGATGGATGCCAGGATTGGCGACACGGGCGCGGACATCATCCTGCGAACGCTGCGCCAGACCTTCCGACATTGCGCCGTGCTGTATGTCAAGTCCGCCTATTTCCTGCTGGCCGCTTCCGACAGGCCATTGCGGATGCGGCAACGGACACCCGTGACGACGCATCCGCGCCTGGTGGAACGCCTGATGCACCAGCATCATGTGGTGGCTTCCTGGCTTCCCTGGCATCTGATGACGCCGGATGTGTTCCCGATCGTGCCGACGGAGGGTGCGGTCAACACCGCCGATCGTCCGGTTCTGGAATTCGAAATGGCGAGGCTGCGACGGGGAGGGCTTCCCCGCTTCAAGGAACGGTTGATTTCCATGCTTGATGCCGAACGGGTTGCAGACGCCGCCGGCGGCGTGAGCGACGCCTTCCCCGCCGATTTGCTCTTGCAGGCCATTGATCGGCTGGACAACACATCCATCACCCGGGCATGGCGGAACCGGGTGTCGAAGCAGCCAGGATTCAGAAGGAAAATGCTGCTGGCGGAATTGCATCGTCGGCATCTGGCGGCGACGGTTCTGAATACGCCGTCAACATGGCACGCTTTTGGCTACCAGTTGATGCGTCTTGGGGAATACCGGAAGGCGGCGGCTGTCTTTCGCCGGGTGCTGCGGATGGATCCCGACCATGATAACGCGGCCTACAATCTTGGCGTATGCCTGGAGCATCTGGGGCGGATGGCGCAGGCCTTGCTTGCCTTCCAGCAAGAGCTGGCGAACGATCCGGATGATGAGGACGTGGAGTTCCGGATTGGCCGATTGTTGGTGCGTGCAGGTCATGATCGTGAAGGCGCGGCCCGCTTGAGAAGCTATCTCCGAACGGCGGGATCCAAGGCCCGCACGGAGGCCCGGGCCTTGTTGGCGATCGCGTTGAAGCGAATGGGGGACAAACATGAAGCGCGAAAGGTTATGCGGGCGGCGTTGGGACTTTCGGAGTCGGATGGCGTTTTGCTGGACTGGCCCTAGCCCTGCGATTGACTTTCCTCTTTTCTGCAGATAAGTTGCGATATCGTGTAAGAGCAATGCATAAACAAAGGTGTGGAAGTGTCGATTTTTTACGGAAAGTCTGATTCCCTGATGGGCGTGGACATCAGCTCGACCGGCATCAAGCTGGTGGAACTGGACAAGGCGCGCGACGGCTACGAGCTGAAATCGATGGCGGTGGTGCCCTTGCCGCGCGATGTCGTCGTGGAAAACACCGTGATTGACTCGATGGCCGTGACGCAAGGCCTGCTGGACGCCATTGAGCTGGCGCAACCTTCCACACGCAATGTGGCCCTTGTCGTCTCGGGCAATTCGGTGATTATCCGGACCGTGACCATGCCGACGATGACCGAATTCGAGCTGGAAACGCAGATCGAATTCGAGGCCGATCAATACATTCCCTACGACATTGATGACGTGTATCTGGATTTCCAGATTCTCGGGCCGGTCGAAGGCGATGAATCCCTGATGGAGGTGGTGCTGGCCGCCTGCAAACGCGAAGTGGTGGAAGATTACCAACTGGTGTTGAACGAAGCGGGCCTGACGCCAAAGGTTGTGGATTGCGCGGTGTTTGCGCTGGAGAATGCTTCGGAACTGCTCGAAGACGAGATCGGGCTCATGGATGCGCCGGCGGCCCTTTCGCCGGAGGAGGGTATTCAGGCTTACGCGCTGGTGAATGTCGGCGCCAACTTCATCAATATCAATATCCTGCAGAACGGTCAGATGGCCTTTGTGCGCGATCAGTTCTATGGCGGCAACAACCTGACCGAGGAAATCCAGAAGGCGCATGGCCTTGCCTACCAGGCCGCCGAGCAGTTGAAGCTGGAGAACCCTTCCAGCATCAAGGCTGAAGCGCTGGAACGCTTCTATGAAAGGCTGACATCGGAGTTGATGCGGTCACTGGATTTCTATGCCGCCAGCCATGCAAATGCGCCGGTGCAAAAGCTGTTTCTCAGTGGCGGCACGGCATTGCTGCCGGGGATTGCCGATGAGCTGGAACGGCGCCTGGGGATCGAGGCGAAAGTGCTGAATCCGTTTGCGGCGATCAAGGCCGACGAAGGCAGATTCGACCGCGATTATCTCGAGCGCATCGGCCCGATGATGATGGTGCCGGTGGGGCTGGCGTTGCGGAGCTTTGACGCATGATTCGCATCAATCTTCTTCCCTACCGCCATGCGATGCGCCAGCGGCAAATCCTGCAACATCTCGCCGTGGCCCTGGGTGTGGCGGCGCTGGCGGCCATCATCAGTCTCGGCATGCATGTCTATGCCTCATCCACGCTTTCCGGCCTGAAGGCCGATCTGGCCCAGCTCAGGCACCGAAATGCCGAACTGACCCGGAAAATCGGAGAAATCCGCAACCTCGACAAGCTGCGAACGGACGTGCAACGCAAGCTGAAACTGGTGGATCAGTTGCAGCAGGGGCGGTTTCGCAGCCTGGAAACGCTGGTTGCATTGTCCCGCGCCATTCCCCGGAATGTCTGGCTGACGTCGGTCAGGGATGAAGGGGACACCATTAGCCTGACCGGCCTGGGAGAAAGCAACAAGGCCGTGGCCAATTTCATGCGCGCGCTCGATCAACAAGCGGTTTTTTCCCATGTGCGGCTTTCCGTGATTGAACGCAAGCAGATCGGTTCGGTGCCGGTTCGCCGTTTCTCCCTGACCATGCAGCGGGTGGATCCGGTGCAGGCGGCGGCAGACAAGGGCGGGAAGTCGTGATGTTCGAATCGTTGAATCTGAGCAAGCTCGAGGCGCTGCGTCCCATACTGCCCTTGCCCTGGTGGCAGAAGGCGGCCGCGCTGGTCGCGATCTTTGTGTTGATCCTGGCCAGCTACATCTATTTTGGCTGGATGCCGATGCAGGATGAAATTGCCAGGGTTCAACGCGATGTCGGGCAACAGAAGCGCATCCTTCAACGGAATCTCCGCCTGGCCAGAGACCTGCCGCGCAAGCAGCAGGAATACGCCAGGCTGCAAAAGCAGTTGCGCGTGGCGTTGAACATGCTGCCGAAAAAGTCCCAGATTCCCGATTTGCTGGAAGGCGTGACCCGGGCCGGCAAGGACGCAGGGCTCGAGTTCACTGTATTCCAGCCGCTGCCGGAGGCGCGCAAGCAGTTCTTTGCCGAAGTACCGGTGAAATTGAGCGTGACCGGGAGCTATCGCCAGCTGCTTTCATTCCTCAAGCGCGTGGGCGAGATGCCGCGCATTGTGAACGTGAAGAATCTCAACTTGAGCCAGTCGAAGGCGGGTGAGGCGCTCGTTGTGACGGGACAGGCCGTGACCTACCGTTTCGTCGAACCCCGCAAGGTCAAAAAGAAGAAGCGCCGGAGACGCAAGCGGTAGCGGGTTTCCAGGAGGTGGCAATGCGAATCATGGACCGAAAGAAGGTGGAACGGGCAGGCTGGAGAGTTGCCATGGCTGCGGCAGCCTGTTTGCTGGCGCCGTTGGCCGCCTGGGCGGCCAGCGTCACCGGCGTGGCCTTGCAGAAGGCGCCGGGAGGCGATGTGGTCATCATTCATGGCGATGCGCCGCTGAATTATCAGGTGTTTGATCTGAAGGCGCCGGCGCGCTTGGTGATACGGTTTTCCGATGCCTCATTGGCCAGAGGCGTTGAGCCGCTGCACAAGGGCGGAACGGGCGTGACCAGCGTGTTCCCGGTCGCCGGCGAAGGCGGCGTGCGCGTGGAAGTCGGCATGAGCAGGGCTCTGAAGTACAAGATCAAGGAACAGGGCAATGATCTGGTATTGCGTTTTGCGCCCGCTGCCGGCGGCAAGACGAAGACCAGCGGTGCGGTGCTGAAAGACATCGATATCCGCGATCGAGGCTCGGCCACCGAACTGGTGTTGCGCGGCGAGCATCTGGACGCCAATCATGATTCGTTTCTGACCAATGGCGGACGCACCTTGATTCTGGATTTCTGGGGCGCGACTTCCATGCTTCCCAGGGAGCATTACGCGGTTGCGACCCGGAAAATCCGCGACGTGACGGTGGGGCAGGCCAAAGGCCGGGTGCGTTTGGTCGTGGATTTGGTTCAGGGCGGCAAGGCAAGTCATCAGATTGATGCAAGCAAGAATCAGTTGGTGTTGCGCGTGGGCGACATCAAACCGCCGCGCAAGACCGGCGTGGTGCGTGTGGACGATGTGCATTTCCAACCGGATGATCGCATTGCGCATCTGCAGATCCGCACCGACAGGCCCAATCCGGTCGTGAACGTTTATACCAGAAAAAACAATGTGGTGCTGGATATCAAGAAGGCGGCCCTGGCGCCTGGGCAGGAGCGCACGCTGGACGTGCGCGATTTTCCCGGGCCTGTCAGACAGGTGGACGCCTACCGCGTGGGCGATTCGGTGCGCGTGGTGGCGCGGTTGCGGGAAGCGGTCGAGGTTTCGTCCTTCCAGCATGGCAATGTCTTGACGCTTACGTTGACGCCGAAGGATATCGCCGCGGCGCGCCAGGGGGCGGCGGTCGGCGAGAAGTTTGAATACCACGGCCAGAAGGTGAGTTTCGATTTCAAGGATATTGATATCCGCAATGCGCTGAAGCTGATCGCCGAGATGAGCAACCTGAACATCATCATGTCCGATGACGTGCAGGGCAAGTTGACGATGCGGCTGGTGGATGTGCCGTGGGATCAGGCCCTGGATCTGATCCTGACCGCGCGCGGCCTGGGCAAGGAGCAGGTGGGCAATGTGCTGCGGATTGCGCCGACCAAGGTGCTCACCGAAGAACGCCAGAACAGGCTGGAGGCGTTGAAGAGCGCCCGCGAACTGGAGCCGCTGGAGACTGAGTTCATCACCCTGGGTTTTGCCAAGGTGGAAGATGTCAAGAAGATGATCTTGTCCGGCGGCTCCGGCCAGGAAGGAAAGACCGGGGATCGGAAAAACGGGACAGGGCCGTCCATGAGCCTGCTGTCGCCGCGCGGGAGCATTTTGACCGATCCGCGGACGAACACCCTGATCGTCAAGGACACGCGCGAGTCCATCAACAATATCAAACGGCTGGTCAAGATTATCGATCAGCCGCAGAAAGAGGTGCTGATTGCATCCCGAATTGTGGAGGCCACCAACGATTTCTCGCGTGACCTGGGCGTGCGTTGGGGTGGCGGATTCACCAAGAAAACGCCGTTGATGACCGGCGGCGCCACCGTGCCCGGCACCGATGCGAACGGCGGTGCGACCCTGACCGGCGGGCGGGGATTCCTGGTGGATTTGCCAGCGGCAGTGGGGCCCGGTGCGGGAGGCGCCCTGGGACTGAGCCTGGGATATCTGGGCGGGCAGGTGAATCTGAGTCTGGAGCTTTCCGCCGCCGAGGCCGACGGAACCGTCAAAATCGTTTCCAATCCGCGCGTAATCACCACCAATCTGAAGACCGCCAAGATCGAGGCCGGGCAGGATGTCCCGTTTGTGACTTCCAGCCCGAACAACGGCACGAATGTCCAGTTCAGGAAGGCGACGCTGGGGCTTGAGGTCACGCCGCAGATCACGGCGGACAATCGCATTCTGCTGCATGTGCTGGTCAAGAAGGACAGCGTCAGCAATTCCCAGGTGGCCGGGAATCCGATTCTGTCCACCAAGCGGGTGGATACGGACATCATTCTCGGCAATGGCGAAACGGTTGTGATTGGCGGCATTTACGAGCGCACGCGCGAAAAAACGACCAGCGGCGTGCCGGGCTTCATGCGGATTCCCTTGCTTGGCTGGCTGTTCAAGAAGAATGTGCAGAAGGACAGCAAGGCGGAACTGCTGATCTTCCTGACGCCGAAGATTCTGGAGGGGCAGCCGGGCCAGGCGACGACAGCCGAAGAGAGCTGAGTGTTCCTGCATTCCGGTGCGGGCGGCCGATGCGGCCGCCCGAGTCTTTTCGGGCATCAACACGGGCTGGATGCACGGGCGCTTTCGGGCAGAATGGCGGCATGACCAAACAGCAAGCAGCTGATGCGCGCATCTATCGCATGGAATTGGGCGAGCGTTCCTACGACATCCACATCCAGCCCGGATGTCTGGATGCGATCGGCGCAGCGCTGAGATCGCTGTTGCCGGCCGAAAAACGTTGCCTGGTGGTCAGCAATGATGTGGTTGCGCCATTGTATCTGGCACGGGTTCGGGAGAGTTTGGTGGGCCACGGTTGGCGGGTTCACGAATGCATCCTGCCGGATGGCGAACGTTTCAAGACCCTGGAAAGCTGGAGCGGCATCCTGGATACCCTGATGGATGCGCGGCTCACCCGTCGCGAACCGGTGCTTGCGTTGGGCGGCGGCGTGGTGGGCGATATGGCGGGCTTTGCTGCTGCCTGCTATCGGCGTGGCGTGCCCTATGTGCAGGTGCCGACCACGCTGCTGGCGCAAGTGGATTCAAGTGTCGGCGGCAAGACGGCCGTCAACCACCCCAAGGGCAAGAACATGATCGGCGCTTTCTGGCAGCCGAAGCTGGTGTGGATTGATCCCGACGTGTTGCGCACCCTCAAGCCGCGCGAGTTTCGGGCAGGGCTGGCCGAGGCCGTCAAATACGGTCTGATTCGCGATGAATCCTTTTTCCACTTTGCCGAGGAGCATGCTGATGAGTTGTTGCAGCTCGATGCAAGCGCTCTGGCGCATCTGATCCATGAATCGTGCCGGCACAAGGCGGAAATCGTGATGGCGGACGAGACAGAGCAGGGCATGCGCGCCTTGCTCAACCTGGGCCATACCTTCGGTCATGCGATCGAGGCAATGACGCACTACCGGCGCTACCTGCACGGCGAAGCGGTGGCGCTGGGCGTGCGCATGGCCGCGCGCCTGTCCGAACGCCTGGGACTTGCGCCCGACGGCACGGAAGCGCGCATCGTGGCGCTGCATGAGCGCCTGAAGCTGCCTTGCGAGGTGCCGGAGTTCCCTGCACCGGCATGGCTGGATGCAATGGGGCACGATAAGAAGAACGTGGGTGATGCGATTCGTTTCGTACTGCTGCGCGGGATCGGGGAGGCGTTCATTGCCGACGATGTGCCCGAGACCGCCGTTTGCGACGTGATTTCATCGTTTGCCGAGGGATGAAAAGCAAGCGGCCCCGCATACGGGGCCGCCGTTGGTGATTGGGGTTCCCGGCGATCCCGCTATTCGTCGCCCAGC
The DNA here is from genome assembly GCA_964418535.1 of uncultured Zetaproteobacteria bacterium. Taxonomy (GTDB): domain Bacteria; phylum Pseudomonadota; class Zetaproteobacteria; order Mariprofundales; family Mariprofundaceae; genus JALVTX01. Next base: position 16,792 of record CAYQMA010000006.1, read on the forward strand.
ATGCCGAACAGCGCCAACAGATGCTCGAACAGCAAAAACACATCCAGATAGAGCGTCAGTGCCGCGGCAATGTATTCATTGTCCGGATATTCGCGCAGCACGCTGGAGGTGTCGTAGAGAATGAAGGCGGAAAACAGCACCACGCCGATGCCCGAGGTGGCCAGCGCCAGCGTGCCGGATTCAAAGAAGAAATAGTTGGACAGCCCGAGCACGAGGATGGCCACGAGGCCAGTCCAGACAAAGCCTTTCAGGAACGAAAAGTCCTTGCGCGAGTAGAAGACATAAGCGGTCAGGGCCACGAAGGCCACCGCCGTGGTCATGAACGCTTGCGCCACCAGCATGCCCGAGCGGGCCGCGACCAGCCCCACCAGCGGCGCAATGCTCATGCCGGTCAGCGCGCCGAAGCCGAGCAGCGCAACCAGATTCAGGCCCGGCGTGTGTCGCACGCCCTGAACGACGAAAATGCCGCCCATCATCAGAAACAGCATCATCCACGGATGCTGGAGCGGGAAGGCCAGCCCCTGGCTCAGCCAGGCGCCGATGGCGCCGGCGCCAATGCACATCGCCAGTGCCCCGTAGGTGCGGCCGAGAAAGGCGATGCGGGCGTCCACCCGGTCAACAGACTGAATCATTCCTTGTGACATGTGCAACTCCTCATTCGGGAATGGTTTGATGCTGGCAGCCGCCGCGGGCAAGTCAACCGAAAGCGGCGGCTATCATCTCCAATGGCCCGGCGGCAGGCGGTCGGGATCTACGATCTCCACATCGATGATATCGCCGCCCGCGCCGGGGCCGGGCGGCACCGGCGGCAGAAAGCGGCGGATCAGCCAGCGCCGGACGGCGGGCACGAGCAGCAGGAACCCCGCCGTGTCGGTGATAAATCCGGGCGTGAACAACAGCACGCCGGCCAGCGCCAGCAGTGCGCCGTGAAAGGCATGCTCGGCTGGGAAATCGCCCCTGGCCAGTTGTCGCTGGGCGTCAATCAGGGTCATCAATCCCTGCCAGCGAATGATCAGGCCGCCGATGGCGGCGGTGAGCAGACACAGCAGGATGGTGGGCAGGCCCCCGATTCCCGCGCCGACCTTGATGAGCACATAAAGCTCCACCAGCGGCACGGTGATAAACAGAATGAAGAAGGTTCTCAGCATGACAAGTCCTTGACGAGGTTTGTGGGGTTTGGGGGCGCCGGATGCAAGGGGGTCACAGGCACAGGCTGACCAGCGCGGCTACGCCGGTTTCCAGCGCCGATTCATCCACGTCGAAGCAGGGGTGGTGCAGGGGATAGCGGGTGGATGGATCGCCGCCGGTGCCCAGCCGGATCAGCGTGCCCGGCATGCGCTCCAGAAAATCGGCGAAGTCTTCGCCGCCCATCGAAGGCTCGTCCAGTTCGATGAGCGGAGTGCCGGGCAGATGCGTCCGGAATGCCTGGCGCACCTTGCGCATCACGGTTTCATCGTTGTGCAGCACAGGGATGGCCTGTCGCATATGAAAGCGCGCCACCGCGCCCCAGGTTTCCGCTGTCTGGCGGATGATGCGATCCATGCGCAGCCGGATTTCCTCATGCGTTTCCGAATGCAGCGAACGCACGGTTCCCGAGAAACGGGCGCAGCCCGGGATCACGTTGGCGGCGCTGCCGGCATGGATTTCGCCGATGGTCAGCACGGCCGGGTTCAACGGATTCACCCGCCGGCTGACGATATGATGAAGGGCCTGAATGATGTGGCTTGCAATCAGAATCACATCCACGCATTCGTGCGGGCGGGCGGCATGGCCGCCGCGGCCCTCGATTTCCACCTCGAACATGTCGGCGGCCGCGCACATCGGCCCGTCGCGCAGGCCCAGACTACCGGCAGGCAACCAGGGATAAACGTGCAGGGCATGGATGCGTTCGGGCTGGATGTCGCGAAACACGCCGTCCTCAAGCATGGCGCGCGCGCCGCTGGCCGTCTCCTCGGCAGGCTGGAAGATGCAAGCCACATGGACGGGCAACGCATCCCGCATGGATTGCAGCACCCAGGCCGCCCCGACCAGCATCGCCGAGTGCGCATCGTGGCCGCAGGCATGGGAGACGCCGTCCACCACCGAGGCCCAGTCGCACGCTTTGCTTTCGGGAATGGGAAGCGCATCCATGTCCGCTCGCAGCGCCACCCACGGCTTGTCGGCCCCGGTTTCAATGCGGGCGAGCAGGCCATGACCGCCGATGTTGCGCCGCACCGGGATGTCGTGCGCTTCCAGAAGCGAGGCGATGCGGGCGGCGGTGCGGCTTTCCTCGCCCGACAGTTCGGGATGGGCATGCAGGTCGCGGCGCAGCGCCACCACCTTCGGCATGACGGCGCGCACAGCCTCCATCAGGCGCGGCGCCGCAGGCTCGGTGCGTAGGTCGTGGGCTGTTGGGGCGGAATCAGTCGGACTCAGCATCGTTCCAACCATTCTGACGCATGCGGGCAATCATGTCACCCCAGCCTTCGGAAGCCTCGCGCAGTCGGCGCTGGCGGGCGGCGCCGTCGCCATGCTGACGCCAATGCGCCAGACGCTGGCGGACGATGGCGATATCCCGTGCATCCGCGCCTCGGTTCGCGATGGATTCCAGCCGCATTTCCAGCCAGTCCAGCACCGGCATCAGCGCCTCGGTTTCCGGATCAATCATTGTCGCTTCGAGCCCATAGCGGCAGGCGCGCCAGCGATTTTCACGAATCAGCGAGGGATGGGTGCGTGGATGCGGCCCCGAATCCAGCGCCGCCATCGCTTCGGCGCGAACATAGGCCACATAGGCCTCAGTGTCGGCGCGCGTGGCAGGCATGTCGCCGATGCGTACCTCCAGCGTGCCGAAATCGGGATGCGGCCGCATTTCCCACCAGATATCGCGCACCGAATCAATGCTGCCCGTATCCATCAGGCGACGGGCGCAATGCTCGAAATCCCGCCAGTTTTCGAAATAGAACGGCATGCCGCCCTGGCTCAGGCCTTCAAAGACCTTGATTCGGGCCGAGGCCAGGCCGGTATCGTGGCCGGTCCAGAAGGGTGAATTGGCTGAAATTGCGAGAAAGGCGGGCATGACCGGCAACAACCGATTGAGCGCCGCGATACAGGCATCGCCTCCCGGCATGCCGATGTGCACATGGATGCCGAAGATGTTGAAACGGCGTGCCATCCAGCGCAGCCGCTCCAGCAGCCGGTGGTAGCGCTCGTTTTCGCTCACCTGTTGATCCTGCCAGCGGGAAAAGGGATGGGTGCCGCTGGAGAGCAGGGCGGTTTCCGGCGCCAGCAAGGCGCTGATGCGCTGGTGAAGTCCTGCCAGTTCGGCGATGCAGGCGCGCGTGTCGGTGTGGATATCGGTGTTGATTTCGATGGTGGATGTGAACAGCTCCGGCTTGATGCGCGGCGTGGGTTCGATGGCGGCCAGCAGCGTGGGTGCGGCCGGCACCTGCGCGCCGGACACGGCATTCACGGTCATCCATTCCATTTCCACTCCGAGCGTGCCGGGCTCGGAAGGTTTGAAAACCAGCGGCGATGCGTTCGTTCGGGGTTCGGCAGCGCTCATGGTTGAATCCGCTCCGTCTCGGCAGTCAGCGCACGTTGCATGACGGCAGCCTCCTGTGTTTTACCCAGGGCGACAAGGGCGCCAATGATGCGCCGGCGGGTGTCGCGACGGGGTTCGATGGCTTCGGCTTTTTGCCAGGCGGCCAGAGCCCGGCGAAGATCGTGGTGGGTCTGAAAGATATCGCCGGCGATGACCAGGCAGGGGGCGCAATCCGGCGCCAGCTCCAGCGCGCGTTCGGCCTCTGCAACAGCTTCGTTGCCGCGATGACGGTTGGACAGGAAACGAGCCAGACGGATGCGCGCATAGCCATTGAGGGGGTCGGCCCGCACGGCTTTGCGGTAGTCCGTTTCAGCCTCCTGAAAGCGGCCTTGGGACTCGGCCAGTTCCGCCAGCAGATACCAGGGCGCCGCCTCGTGCCGAAAATGCGTTGCCGCGCGTTCGAGCAGCGTTTCGGCGTCGGCGATGCGTCCATGTCGTCGCCACATGGCGGTCAGGTTCACGACCGTGGGCAGATGCCAGCCTTTTTTCAGGTTCTCTTGATAGAGACGCTGCGCTTCCTGTTCGTGTCCCATGCGCTCGAGCAGCACGGCCAGGTCGTAGCGCGCATCCAGATTGCGCGGTCGCACCTTGATTTCACGTTCGAGCATGCGCCTGGCTTCCGGGACATGACCGCGCTCCAGATGCCGCCAGGCCGCTTCGAACCAAGTTTCGGCGACGGCCGGCGTTGCGGCGAACAGGATCAGGGCCAAAAGGCCACATTCAACGTTTCGGCGGAACAAGGCCCATCCGTCCCGTGGACAGCATGAATTCCTCCAGTTTGCGTTCCCTGGCATGCGGCGAGGGCGGAACCTCCCGCCCCTTGCTCATCAGCTTCCAAGGGTTGCGGCGGAGATCGTCGGAGAGCATGTCCATGTTTTCGGCCGTCTTTCTGAATTCGAAGATCATGCGGTAGATATTTTCGCGGTTGCCGATCAGCAGGTTATCGAAATCGTGGAATGCGCGGCTTCCTTCGCGGAAGAAACGCCGGCTTTCGGTCAGGGTGCCGGAGAGTTGGGCCAGCGTTTTCCGCGCTTGGACCAGCGCCGGGGAAAGGTCGGTTTTCATCGCCTTGCTCGTCTGTTTCAGATTGCGAAGCGTCTGGCGCAGGTCGGCGCGATTCTCATCCAGAATGGCGTCCAGGGATTGCACCGTGCGGTTGGTGGCTTCCGTCAGGCGATGCAGGCTGTCCGCGATGGTGCTGGCCTGATTGATCAACGCATCCAGATTGCTGCCCGAGACGACCGGAATCCGCTGCCCCGGCGGCAGCAGATGCCGATCCGCAGGGTCGGCGCGCAGGGCGATGTATTTCTCGCCCACCAAGCCGCTGCTGACCAGCGTGGCGCGGGTGGAGGCCGGCAATGTGATGCCCGGTTTCAGACGGATGCGCACCAGCGCGCGGGCGCCGTCGAGGCGGATGGATTCCACTCTTCCCACGCGGACGCCGGCCAGCCGCACCGGCGTCTGTTCCTCCAGGCCGCCGACATCGTTGAAGATGGCTTCTACGACGGCGCCATGGTCGTCCATGATTCGCATGCGCCCGATGCGGGCGGACAGCAGTCCCAGCACCACCAGCGCCAGCAGCACGAAGGCGCCCAGCCTGGCTTGAGGGTTCACGGCTCGATCTCCCTCATCATTCCTCCAGCACGCGAATGGGCCCGTCGGCGCGGCCGTCAACAAACTGCCGCACGACGGGATCCTGGCTTGAGTCTAGCTCATCGGGCGTCAAAATCCGATAGATGCGCCCGTGGAGCAGCATTGCGATGCGCGTGCCGAAACGCCGTGCCAGCGTCATGTTGTGAGCGATGGTGAAGGAGGTGACCTTGAACTCCCGGTGCAGACGCTGCATCAACCGCGTAATGGCGTCGGACATGACAGGGTCGAGGCCGCTCAAGGGCTCATCGTAAAACACGATTTCCGGCCGATGGCAGATGGCGCGCGCCAGGCCTGCGCGCTTGGTCATGCCGCCGGAGAGTTCGGCCGGCATCAAATCCTCGACGCCGGCAAGGCCCACCAGCTCCAGCACTTCGCTGGCGCGTCGTCGGGCCTCGGCGCGGGCCATGCCTTCGCGCAGCAGGGCGAAGGCCACGTTTTCCCACACCGGCAGGGAATCGAACAGCGCGCCGCCCTGAAAAACCATGCCGATGCGTTTCATGCGACGCAGTTGTTCGCGTTCCGGCAGTGCCGCCCAATCCTCGCCATCCACCAGCACCTGGCCGCAATCGGGCTTCAACAGCCCCAGAATGCATTTCATCAGCACGCTCTTGCCCGAACCCGACAGGCCGATGATGACCAGCGATTCGCCGGGCATGACCTCGAGATTGATATCGGCCAGCACTTCCTTGCCGCCGAAGCGCTTGCAAATATTGCAGACGCGAATCTTGGGTTCGCTCATTGGAACATCCATGCGGTCAGCATGTAGTCGGAGATGAGGATGCTCATGGCGCTGACAACGACGGCGCGCGTGGTCGCATGCCCCACGCCCTGGGCGCCGCCGCTGCAATGAAAGCCTTCGGTGCAGCCGACCACGCCGATGATGCCGCCGAACACCGCCGACTTGATCAGGCCGGTGAACAGGTCGTGCAATTTGAGGAACATGGTGGCCTTCTCCAGATACACGGTCGGCGTCTGGTCGAGAAAGAAGACGCTGACCAGATAGCCGCCGCCGATGCCGACAGCATCGGCCAGACCGACGAGCAATGGCAGCATGAGCACGGCTGCAAACACCCGCGGCATAACGAGATAGCGGAACGGATCGGTCGAGAGGGTCCACAAGGCGTCGATCTGTTCGGAGACGCGCATTGTGCCGATTTCGGCCGCGAACGAGGCGCCCACGCGCCCGGCCACCATCAGCCCCACCAGCACCGGCCCCAGCTCTCGCAGCATCGAGAGCGAAACCACGGTGGCCACCATGCTTTCGGCGCCGAAACGGTGAAACCCGATCCAGGACTGAAGCGCCAGCACCATGCCGGTGAACAGCGCGGTGAGCAGCACCACGGGCAGGGATTGCACGCCCACTTCCTCGCACTGGCGCAGGAACAAATTGCCATGCCAGGGCGGCGAGAGCAGTTTGCGGGCGAGCTCCGCGAGCGTGGCGGCATACAGGCCTGCGTGGGTGAACATCGCTTCCATCCACGCGCCGATGGCCGCCAGCCATTTCATGCCAGCCGCCTCATGAGCCGAGAATTATGCTTCGGCCGGCTGGCGCAGCACACGCGCGCCCACGCCGGTGAACAGCTCGTAAGCGATGGTTTCGGCCTGAGCAGCCACTTCCGATGCCGGCAGGCTGTTCCCCCAGAACTCCACCTCATCACCCGCATGAACGGTCGAATCTCCGACATCGAGTAGGCAATAGTCCATGCACACGCGACCGGCAATCGGCAGCCGCACGGGCTGGTCGCCGAGCAGTAAGGCCGAACCCCGGTTGGAGAGCAGGCGCGGCAGACCATCGGCATAACCCAGCGCGGCCACCGCGATGCGCATGTCTCGCGGCGCGATGAAGGTGGCGCCGTAGGACACGCTTTCGCCCTTGCGGATGCTTCGCACCTGCATGATTCGGCTGGTCAGTTGCATGACGGGTTGCAATCCCAAGGGGTGATCGTTGACCGGCTCCACGCCATAGAGGGCGATGCCGGGGCGCACGATATCCATCGCCGCATCGGGCATGATCGCCAGGCCGGCGCTGTTCAGCAACGAGGCGGGGAGGGGCTCAGGCAGGGAGGCCAGGATCTTGCCAAAGGTTTTGAGTTGCATGCGGTTCAGCGGATGCTCAGGCTCGTCGGCGCAGGCTAGATGGCTCATGACGCCGGCGATGCCCAGTCCGGCCCGACGGCAGGCCTCGGCAAGCGCGCTCAGGTTCTCGCAGCCCAGCCGGCGCATGCCGGTGTCCACCTTGAGCCAGACCCGGCCTGAAAAGCTCGCCTGCCGCAACATATCGAGTTGCCAGCGTTCGGTGAGCACCGGCGTGAGATGATGGCGGACGCAGCATGCGGCATCGTCGGCGTCGAAGATGCCGGACAGCGCCACGATATCCGCCTCATCGCCCAGGATGCGGCGAAGTTCAGCGCCTTCGGCGGCATCGGTGACCGCAAACAAACGACAGCCGGCCTTGTGCAGCACGGGCGCAACGATGGCCAGCCCGTGCCCGTAGGCATCGGCCTTGACCACGGCCATGATCCGGGCCCGGCCGGCCCGGCGTTCAAGGATGCGGTAGTTGTGAACCAGCGCGCCCGTATGGATGCGGGCAAGAGCGGGACGGCTCATGTCCCGGAAGCCGCTGGCAGGATTCCGGATGAATGCGCGTCAGTCGTCAAAACCCGAGCGCGGCGCATGGTTCTCGAAGCGGGTATAGCGGTGCAGGAAGGTCAGGTGAACCGTGCCGGTCGGGCCGTTCCGCTGCTTGGCGATGATGACCTCGGCCAAGCCTTCGTTATCCGGCTTCTTGTTGTAGACCTCGTCGCGATAGATGAAGGCGATGAGGTCGGCGTCCTGCTCGATGGCGCCGGATTCGCGCAAATCGGACATCATCGGCCGTTTGTCGCCGCGCGATTCCAGCGAGCGGTTGAGCTGGGAGAGCGCAATGACCGGCACGTCCAGTTCCTTGGCCAGTCCCTTGAGCGAGCGGGTGATTTCGCTGATCTCCTGTTCCCGGCGTTCGGCATCGGCTCGGCCGCTCATCAGCTGCAGGTAGTCGATCACGACCAGGTCGAGACCGTTGTGTTCCTTTTTCAGGCGGCGGCATTTGGAACGCAGTTCCAGCACCGAGATGGCCGGCGTATCGTCAATGTAGATCGGGGCCTCGGTCAGCGCGCCCACGGCGCTGGCCAGCTTGCGCCAGTCCTCGACCGAAAAACGACCGGTGCGCAGCAGTTTCATGTCCACCCGCGCCTCGCTGGCCAACATGCGCATCGCAATCTGCTGGCTGGACATTTCCAGCGAAAACACGGCGACCGCCTTGGGATTTTCGGTTTCAAGCGCCGCATTGCGCGCCAGGTTCATGGCAAAGGCGGTTTTGCCCATGCTGGGACGGCCGGCGATGATGATGAGATCGCCGCGTTGCAGGCCCGAGGTGATTTCGTCCAGATCGGTAAAGCCGGTGGGCACGCCGGTGATGGCCTTCTTTTCGGCATAGCGCTTTTCAAGCTGCTTGTAGCTTTCTTCCAGCAGTCCCTGAAGCCTGCTGAACGAGGGGCGGGAACGGTTGAATTTCTCGGCCACCGCCAGGATTTCCATTTCCGCCCGATCCAGATGCTCGCCGACGTCGAGCTGCGGTTCTTCGTAGACCCGCTGCGAGACGCGGCCGCAAACTTGCAACAATTCGCGCAGCACGGCGCGATCGCGCACGATCGCCGCGTAATGGCCCACATGGGCGGACGTCGGAATGGCGCTGATGAGCTCGGCAAGATAGGCCTCGCCGCCGCAGGTTTCGAGCAAGCCGCGCTGCTCCAGATAATCCTTGACGGTCACTTCATCCACGGGCTGGCCTTTTCCGACCAGTTCCATCATGGCGGAAAAGATCAGCCGGTGGCGCTCGATGTAGAAGTGTTCCGGGAGCAGGCTGCCTTCGAGGCGTTCCAACGCCTCCGGGTCCAGCATGATGCCCCCCAACACCGCCAGCTCGGCATCGCGAGCGTGCGGCGGAACATGCTCCCGGATGGAGCCTGCTCGCAGGGGGGCGACCTTTTGACTCACGAGATCATGTGTTTTCGGATTCGACGGTCAGGGTCAGTTCGGCCACGACATCCGGATGCAGACGAACGCGGAACGAGTGGGTGCCCACGCTCTTGATGGCATTGTCCAGAATGATGTGACGGCGTTCCACCTCATGACCATGCTCGCGGAGCAGGTCGGCCAGCTCGTGCGTGGTGACCGAGCCATACAGGTTTTCGCCATCGGACGTGGCCCGCTTGATCGTGAGCGACAGCCCCGCCAGTTTCTCGGCCAGCGCCTGGGCCTGCTCCAGCGCGTTGCGCTGCTTTTCCTCCAGGAGCTGGCGGCGGCGCTCGAACACCTTGCGATTGGCGTCCGTGGCCAGCGTGGCTTTGCCCTTCGGCAGCAAGTAGTTGCGGCCATAGCCGGGCTTGACGGTCACTTCGTCACCCACATTGCCCAGTCCTTCCACGCGTTCAAGAAGTATCAACTGCATTTTGTTTATCCTCCATTGGCCGGTCTCATTCGCCGGCGATAATCAAACCATGTGTCCAGCAAGCCCGTCACGGTGAAGGGTAATAGCATCACCGGCTGAATCAACAGCACAACATACAGCGCCGCCAGCAACCAAGGCATGCCGCGGGCGCGAACCCAGGCATGCGCCACCGCCAATCCCTGCGCCGTGAGCAGGCCGCCGACCATCACGAGGATCGCGAACGCCAGGTAGCGCATCTCGCCATGCATGGCCAGCACAACGCCCAGCAGCGCCAGAAACAGCCAGGCCACGTTTCGGCTCAGCCGCATCCCCGCGAACGGCCTGGCATCGCCGCGAAAGAAGCCGTGGCGAATGGCCAAGCTGCGCGCCAGCACCACGTCTCCCCACCAGATGGTCCACACCGTCAGCGCCGTCATGCCTGGAAACATCCAGACGAAGGCGTGGCGGATGCGTTCCAGAGCGGCGACGTCCAGCTCCTGCTGGTGCGTCATCGCCTCCAGCAGCGGCGACAACTCCCGCGCCACCCAGGCTTCCGGCGTCAGCCCGGCTCCCGAAGCGCCGGCCAGCAACGCCGCCAACGTGGCGCAACCCAGGCCGATGGCCAATTGCACGGCGCTCATCGCCAGTCCGTCCGGCCCTCGCAGGGAGCGCGCCGCTACCATCGGCAACAAGGCATACAAGACCAGCAGCATCAGCGCCGGCGCCGGATCGCCGTGCGTCAACAACATCAGCACAACGGTCGCGATCAACGCCACCTGCAGGCCAAATCCCAAGCCGCCGCCCAGCGCAATCAGCGCGAACAAAGCCGGCGTCAGCAGGTGCAGAGCCAGCAAGGGCGACAGCGCCGAGCCGCCCGGCATCCACAGGCCGGTTGCGAACATTCCAACGGCCAGCAATGCGCACGGAACGCGCCGTGTCAGCACCCATGCCACCGCCGGCGGCATCGGGCGGGCCTGCGGCATCATGGGCGGCGATTCCGACCGGGCTCGCCGGGATGGTGCAGCCTCAGCATCCCGGTTGTCGCCCCGGTTTCATCCAAAGGCTGTCGCGACGAGCGTCAGTCGTGATGCAGCGGCGTAAAGGGCAGCAGGGCCAGAATGCGCGCCCGCTTCACCGCCGTCGTCAGCGCACGCTGATGCTTGGCGCAGGTGCCGGTCACGCGGGCCGGAAGAATCTTGTATCGCTCGGTAATGAACTGCTTGAGCAAATCAGGATTCTTGTGGTCAATCCGCATGCTGGCATCGGCGCAGAACTTGCAAAACTTGCGCTTGCGCGGATAACGCGGACGACGGGCCGACCGCGCCTGCTCGGCGGGCTTGGCCTGGGCGCCCTGCGCCTTGGTTTCCGTGGTTTTCACAGCCTCTTCAGCCATGTTATTCCTCCTGGTTATTCACCTGTTCATTCTGAACCCGGCAGTCATCCACCCAGACTTCCACCTGGCCCCATCGGGATTCTCCGCGCCGGCTGTAATAGCGCCGACGCAAGCGACCCCTGATGCTCACCTTGCGGCCTTCGTGGCGTGCGATTTCACGTGCCGCGACACCTGTCGCCCGCAACGGGATGGGCTGTTCGCTTTCATGACTGGCCCGGGCCGCGCCCAACGCCGGCCGGGGAATCATCAGCGATGCAATGGCCGCCTGTGAACCGTCCGGCGTCCAGCGTTCACGCACATCCCTGAGCACGCCCGTCAGGCATACCGTGTTGACGGTCGCCTTCTCAGGCAGCGGCGTCTTCTCCCGCTTCGGCTGCGGCCGACGTATCGCCGGCGGCGGTTTCCGCCGTTTCCGCCGGGGCCTCAGTCTGGCTGGCCTCTGCCGCTTCGTCGCTCTTGCTCTGACGACGCAACAGCGGCGAAGGCTCGTCGGACAGTTCGCGCAGACGCGTGGTCAAAAAGCGGATGATGCGCTCATCCAGCCGAATGCCTTCTTCGAGCGCGTTCAGTGCCGACGCTTCGCCGTCGGTCACCAGCAGCACATAGTGGCCGCGTTTGCGCTTGGCAATCTGGTAGGCCAGCGGACGCGACCCCCAGTATTCGCGCTTGACGATGCGGCCGCCCGCCTTTTCAACGCGTTTGACGAGTTCGTCGGTCAGCTTTTCGGTGTTTTCCTGGGATACGTCGGGATTGACGATGAAAATGGTTTCGTAGTACACGGCGCCTCTCTCGGTTTTCAGCCCCGGAATCATGCGCAATCCGGAGCGAGGATGTTGTTGCGGCAATCCACGGAAAGCCCTCTGGATTGCGAGCGCGGCACTCTACGGATGGCGGGCGCGCCGGGCAAGCGTTTTGCGCTTACCTTGTTTCAGCCCCCTCCGGGGAGGGTTGTCCATCCAGCCCGACCGATCGTGTCGTTCTGGATGGACGTTGCCGCTGGGTATGAGGATGAAACCGCTGCCGGCAAGCAAGCGCCACTTTGGTCTTAGGCGTTGCGCCGCGCTTGTTCGTTACGAACGGAATCCGTAGGCTCCGCGGCTTTGTGAAAACGCACAAGGAGCGGCCGATGAAAGGGGCGTTGCTGTACGAAGGCAAGGGCAAGCAGCTGTTTGAGAGCGAGACGCCGGGCGAACTGATTCAGGTGTTCAAGGATGATGCCACCGCCTTTGACGGCGTGAAACATGACGTGATTGCCGGCAAGGGCGAGCTGAATTGCGCCATTTCGACCTTTTTCTTCGAGCGCCTACACGAAGCGGGCGTGGCCACGCATTTCATTCGCCGCGAAGGGCCGCGCGAGATGCGGGTGAAGCGGCTGGACATGATCCCAGTCGAGGTGGTCGTGCGCAACGTGGCGGCAGGCTCCATCTGCAAGCGTTTGGGTCTGGAGGAGGGGCTGGAGCTTCCGCGGCCGCTGACTGAGCTGTTTTACAAGTCCGACGAACTGCATGATCCGATGATTGATGCCGAACATGCCGAGATCTTCGGTTGGGCCGCTGCGGAAGACATTGCTTTCATGCGGGATACGGCGCGGCGGGTGAACGAGGCGCTGCGCGCCTTGTTGGAGCCGCGCGGCATCCGTCTGATCGATTTCAAGCTGGAATTCGGTCGCGATGCCGATGGCCGCATTCTGCTGGGCGATGAAATCACGCCGGACGGCTGCCGGCTCTGGGATGCCGAAACCGGCCGCAAGCTGGACAAGGATGTGTTCCGGCGCGATCTCGGCGGTCTGTCCGAGGCCTATCATGAGGTTGCCAGTCGTTTGGGCATCGAGACGGGTTTCTCGACTTCCTGATGGTTTTTGTCCCCGCCGCATTGGCGGCGATGGGGCGACGTGTCCGATAACAGCCGCGCTGTTTGTGGACGATTACGTCTGCCGGCTGGCTTTCTCCTCATGGCCGGAAACGCCGAAACGGCGGGCCAGCTCGTTCAGGATGTCCTCGGGCGTCAAGCTGTGATGGGCCAGCATCACCAGCGTGTGAAACCACAGATCGGCGGTTTCGTAGATGATCTGCTCGCGGTCGTCGTTCTTGGCCGCGAGAATTGTTTCCACCGCCTCCTCGCCGATTTTTTCCAGCATCTTGTCCGGCTTCGCATAGAGCGAGGCGACATAGGATGTCTCGGGTGATTCGTTCTTACGAGCCTCCAGCACCTTGGCGAGTTCCTTCAGGATTTCAGCGGCGTCGATGTTTTGCCTCATTTCACGGGCTCCTCGATGACGACCCATTCGCCGTCCTTTTGCTGGCGGTAGAAACACGATGGTCGATTGGTGTGGCAGGCGGGGCCGGTCTGGCGCACCTTGAGCAGCAGCGTGTCGCCGTCGCAGTCGAGAAAGATGTCCACCACTTTCTGGGTGTGGCCGCTGGTTTCGCCCTTCTTCCACAAGGCCTTGCGCGAACGCGACCAGTAGTGGGCAAAACCCGTGGCCAGCGTCTGCTCGAAGGCCTCGCGATTCATCCAGGCAACCATCAGCACGCGACCGGTTTCGGCATCCTGGGCCACGGCGGGAATCAGCCCGTGCGCATCAAAGCGCAACGCCTCTGCAAGGCTCATGCCGTCAGCGCTGCCAAGGCGCGCTCGGCTGCGGCGATGGTGGCCTCGATGTCCTCATCCGTATGCGCGGCCGAGACGAACGCCGCCTCAAACTGGCTGGGCGCCAGATACACGCCCTCGTCGAGCATTGCGTTGAAGAAGCGACCGAAGAACTCGAGATCGCAACTTTCGGCGACATCGGCGTGGCTGGCGATGCGTTCGCGCTCGGTGAAAAACACCGTGAACATCGAACCGAACCGGTTGGCCACCGCCGGCACGCCGTGGGCGCGGCATCCGTCCAGCAAGCCTTCGACCAGTCGCGCGCTTCTGGCTTCCAGCGCCTCGTAAAAGCCTGGCTCGCGCAGCCGCTTCAGGGTCTCCAATCCGGCGCGCATCGCCAGCGGATTGC
>CAYQMA010000007.1:0-30231 GCA_964418535.1 uncultured Zetaproteobacteria bacterium
GTCTGGTGCGCAATCTGCTTGCCGCCAGCGATCAAGCCATCGCCTATCTGCCGCTGGGGTGGACGAACGATCGGGTGCATCCGCTGGCGCTGAAAACGGCGACCGGCACGGTCCGGCCCGATGCGCGGGCCATTCGCGACGGGCGCTGGCCGATGAAGCGCAAGCTGGTGCTGTGGGTGCGGAAGGACGCGCCCGACCATGTGCGCGCCTTCGTGGAGTGGCTGGCTTCGCCCGGCGCGCGGCCGTATCTGGAGCAGGCGGGCTATCTGCCGCTGAAGCCCTGAGTCCGGTTGCTAAAAAAAAGCATATCACCACAGAGAACACAGAGGACACAAAGTGTTTGAGGGTGGTCGGGGTGTCTTCGTGGTGACTGTCTCTGTGAAACTCTGTGATCTCTGTGGTTCCTGCTTGTTTTCTTTGTGAACTCTGTGGCGTCCGTGGTTGAGACGTTTCCTCGTTCCGGTCTATGCTTGACCGGGCAAGGAGGGAGTCATGGCGGTTTATATCCTCACCAATGAACAGATGCGCTGGGCCGATGCGCGCACCATCGAGAGCGGCGTGGCCGGCGCCGTGCTGATGGAGCGCGCGGGCAATGCGGTGGCGCGCGCGGCGCTGGCGCGATTGAGCGACGGCGGCCGTGTCGTGGTTGTGGCCGGGGCCGGCAACAATGGCGGCGATGGCTATGCGGCGGCCAGACTTCTGGCGCAACGGGGCGTGCCGGTGACCGTGGCGGCGCTGGTGGCGCCCGAATCCCTGCGCGGCGACGCCGCGCACCATGTGGCCCTGGCGCAACAGGCGGGCGTGAAGGTGCGCGCCTGCAACGGGGATGACGGGCGGCTGGCGCACTGGCTTGCGCGCGCGATGCTGGTGGTGGACGCCGTGTTCGGCACCGGCTTGTCGCGCGAGGTGGCGGGCGCGTTTGCGCTGGCCGTGGAAGCCATCAATCAAAGCGGCCGGCCGGTGCTGGCGGTGGATATTCCGAGCGGCGTGCATGGCGACAGCGGCGCGGTCATGGGTGCGGCCGTGCGCGCCGACTGGACATTGCCGATTGCCGCAACCAAGTGGGGCTGCTGGCTGGGCGAGGGCCGCGAATATGCGGGCGAGCTGCTGCCGCCGGCGGATATCGGCATCCTGCCCGAAACCATCGAGCAGGCCTTTGGGGGTGCGCCGGGCGAGGCGGGTGCTACGCGGGCTGCGGTGATCGAGCACGCAGCCATTGCGGCGGGCCTCTTTCCCCGGCCGCGCACGGCGCACAAGGGCGATTTCGGTCATGTCTGGATTTTCGGCGGCTCGCCGGGCTACACCGGCGCGCCAAGACTGGCGGCGGCCGGCGCGATGGCAGCCGGCGCGGGATTGGTGAGCATCGCCTGCCCGGACGAGGCGTGGCCGGTGGTGGCGTCCGCGTCGCTGGAGGCGATGGCGCATCCGCAAGCGTCGGCGCCGTGGCATCGGGCCGATGTGGTGGCGGCCGGGCCCGGCTGGGGTCGTGCGCAACAGGCGATGCTGGGCGAGCTGCTGGCTTCCGGGCTGCCGCTGGTGCTCGATGCCGATGCGCTGAACATGCTGGCGGCCGATGCATCGCTGGCCGAAGCCGCCAAGCGGCGCGAGGCCCTGACGGTCTTGACGCCGCATCCGGGCGAGGCGGCCCGGCTTCTGGGAATGGATGTCGGCCGGGTGCAGGAGGATCGGCCGGCGGCGGCGATCGAACTGGCCCGGCGGTACGCGGCCTGGGTGGTGCTGAAGGGCGCCGAGACGCTGGTGGCGGCGCCCGATGCGCGCCTGTGGCTGTGCCCCTTCGGCAGCAACCGGCTGGCGCGCGGCGGCACCGGCGATGTGCTGGCCGGCGTGCTGGCGGCGTTGCTGGCGCGCGGTGTTGCAACCGGAGGTGCGAGCGGGGCGGAGCCGGATGTTGTGGCCGCACGGGCTTTGCCGGCGGGCGTAGCCCTGCATGCGCTGGCGGGCGAAACGGGCGGCTGGCATCGCGCCGGCCAGCTGGCCGAGCGCATCGCGCGACTGCTGGAGGACGAATCGCCCGCCGGCCGGTGAGGTCTGGAAGATGACGGCCGCGGTCGGTTCCACGATCCTTTCTTTGCATGGGCGCCCTTCACAAGGTGGGGGGCGCGTGCTATACCTCAGACCGTGAGCGAGGAGCGACGAATCCCCATCTCCGAGCGGCCGCTGTCGCCGCGTCTGTCCGTCTATCGTTGGCGCGCGCCGATGATGGCCAGTCTGGCGCATCGCATCTCCGGCCTGATGCTGGTGCTGTTCGTGCTTGGCTATCTGTGTCTGGCGGCGCTGATGGCGAGCGGCGGCGATGGCTTTGCGACCGCGCGCGACTGGTTGCGCGGCGGGGCGGGGCGGCTGTTCCTGTGGGCCGGCGGCGCGGCCCTGGTCTATCACTGGGTCAACGGCCTGCGCTTTCTGGCGCTGGATGCAGGTTTTGGCGAATCGCGCGAGGCGATGCGGCTGAGCGCGAAGCTGGCACTGGCCGCGGGCGCCCTGGCTGTGCTGGGCCTAGGCGCGGCGTTGGGGCTGTCGTGAGCGGCATGCAGGCGTCCAGGCCGCCGGCGCGGGGTGCGCGCTGGGGTGCGGCGCACAACGGCCTGTCCGAATGGTACTGGCAACGGCTGACGGCGGCGTTGTTGCTGTTGCTGCTGCCGGGGGCGTTCTGGGTTCTGTGGGCGGTGGCGAACGGTTCGCTGGATGCGGCCGGATTTGCGCATCTGTCGGCGTCGCTGATCGTGCGGGTGCTGCACAGCCTGTTAGCCGTGGCAGCGCTGGCGCATGGTTGGCTGGGGTTGCGGGTCATCATCGAGGATTATCTGCACTGCCCCTGGGCGCGGGTGCCGGTCGTCGGCGGTTTGGGCGTTGCGGCGGTGGCGCTGGGGCTGGCGTGGCTGGCCGTGATCTGGGGCCTGTGGCCTGCGGGAGGGGCGTGAATGGCGTATCTGTCGTCGCCGCAAGTGACGCATCATTTTCATGACGTGTTGATCGTCGGCGCGGGCGGCGCGGGCTTGCGCTGTGCGCTGCAACTGGCCGATGCGGGTCACCGGGTGGCGGTGCTCTCCAAGGTGCTGCCCACGCGTTCGCACACGGTGGCGGCCCAGGGCGGCATCAATGCCGCGCTCGGCAATGTGCTTTCCGATCACTGGCTCTGGCATATGTATGATACGGTCAAGGGCTCGGATTATCTGGGCGATCAGGATGCCATTGAATACATGTGCCGGGCGGCGCCGCTGGTGGTGCGCGAACTGGAGCATCAGGGGGTGCCGTTTTCGCGGCTGGAGGCGGGCACGATCTATCAGCGGCCGTTCGGCGGCCAGTCGCGGGCCTTTGGCGAGGGCGGACAGGCGGCGCGCACCTGCGCCGCGGCCGATCGCACCGGTCATGCGATTCTGCATACGCTCTATCAGCAGAACCTGCGCGCCGGCACGCATTTCTATGAAGAGTATTTCGCGCTCGATCTAATCTGTGACGAGGCAGGCTGCCACGGCGTGATGGCCTGGGACATCGCCGAAGGGCGCTTCCATCTGTTTCAGGCCAAGGCCGTGATTCTGGCCACCGGCGGCGCCGGGCGCATCTTCCGCACCACGACCAATGCCCATATCAATACCGGAGACGGCGCGGCGTTGGCGCTGGATGCCGGATTGCCGCTGGAGGACATGGAGTTCTTCCAGTTTCATCCCACCGGCATTGCCCATGTGGGGCCGCTGATCACCGAAGGGGTGCGCGGCGAAGGCGGCTATCTGATCAACAGCGAGGGCGAACGCTTCATGGAGCGCTATGCGCCGCATGCCAAGGATCTGGCCAGTCGCGACGTGGTCTCCCGCGCCATCGCGCGCGAAATCCGGGAAGGGCGCGGCTGCGGGCCGGACAAGGACTATGTGCTGCTCAAGCTCGATCATCTGGGAAGCGAGCTCATCATGAGCCGCTTGCCGAACATCCACGAACTGGCGCTGCGCTTTGCCGGCGTGGATTGCACGAAGGAGCCGATTCCGGTGCAGCCCACCGCGCACTACACGATGGGCGGCATACCGGCCAACCGTTTCGGCGAGGTGGTCGCGCCGAGTGCAAACGGGCCGGAAACGCCGGTGCCGGGGCTGTTTGCGATCGGCGAGGCAGCCTGCGTGTCCGTGCACGGGGCCAACCGGCTGGGCGGCAATTCGCTGCTGGAAATCGTCGTGTTCGGTCGCGCCTGCGGCAATCGCGTCAAAAAGTGGCTGCGCGAACACCGCTACCATCCGACGCTCGATCCCGATTGCTGGAAGCCGGGCGCGGCGCGCGTGACCCGCTGGCTGGAAGGAGAGCGTCCCGGCGACGGACGCCGGGTGGCCGAGGTGCGGCTCGAGATGCAGACGGTGATGCAGGAGCATTTCAGCGTGTATCGCACCGAGGCTTCGATGAAGGAAGGTCTGGAAAAGCTGGAAACGCTGGCGCGGGAGCTGGAGCGGGCGCGCATTGACGACACCGGCGGCGTGTTCAACACCGATCTGATCGAGGCGCTGGAGGCCGAGAATTTGATGCGGTTGGCGCGGGTGACCGCCGCCAGCGCCCATGCCCGTACCGAATCGCGCGGGGCGCACGCGCACGAGGATTATCCGAAGCGCGACGATGAGCACTGGCTGAAGCACACGCTGGCCTGGCTCGATGAAGACGGCGTGCGGCTCGATTACAAGCCTGTGCGGATGAAGCCGATGACGGTGGAACCGTTTCCGCCGAAGGAGCGGGTGTACTGATGGGCGATACGATCCGCTTGTCCGTCTATCGCTACGATCCGGAGCGGGATCGCGAGTCGCGCATGCAGGACTATGAGGTGCCGGTGCTGCGGCGCGGCATGAAGCTTCTGGATGCGCTGAATTACATTAAATGGAATCTGGACGGCACTCTGACCTACCGCCGCTCCTGCGGCGAGGGTGTTTGCGGCTCCGACGGCATGAACATCAACGGCGTGAACGGCCTAGCTTGCATCACCGACGTGGCGGGGCTGGCGCAACCCGTCCGGCTGCGACCGCTGCCGGGCATGCGGGTGATCCGCGACTTGGTCGTGGACACCACGCATTTCTTCAATCAGTACCGTTCCATCAAGCCCTGGCTGCAGGCCGAAACGCCCGTGCCCGAGCATGAGCGGCTGCAAAGCCCGGCCGAACGCGCCGAACTGGACGGATTCTACGAATGCATTCTCTGCGCCTGCTGCACGACCTCGTGCCCCTCGTGGTGGTGGAACGGCGAGCGTTTTCTGGGGCCGGCTACGCTGCTTCAGGCCGACCGCTGGATTCGCGATTCGCGCGACGAGGCTACGGGCGAGCGGTTGGACGAGCTGGAGGATGCGTTCCGGCTGTATCGTTGCCACCAGATCATGAACTGCATGGAAGCCTGCCCCAAGGGGCTGAATCCGACCCGCGCCATCGATCACATCAAGCGCCTGTTGCTGCTGCGCCGTTCCTGAACATGCCGGATGTCGAGCTCAAGCGGCTGCGCTATCGCTTGCGCCGGCAGGGCATGCTGGAGCTGGATGTGTGGCTGTCCCGTCTGGAGCCGGAGCTGGGCCGCATGCCACAGTCTGCGCGCGCGGCGCTCGCCCGCTTGCTGGCGGAGACGCCGGCCGCCGAGTTGCTGGCCATGATGCATGGCGAGCGGCCGGTTCCGCCGGAGCTTGCGGCATGGTTGCCATCGTGAGGCGCGCGATTGGCTGCTGGCTTCTGGCGCTGCTGCTTGCGCTGCCGGCCTGCGCGGCGGATCAGCGGGAACCCGGACAGCCCGGGGGGCGGGTGGATAGTCAAGCGCGGCCGGCTCCAGCGCTGGTCATTCAGCCCGACCATCTGGACATGGGCGAGGTGGAGGAGGGCACGGTCGCCAAGGCGACGCTGATCGTGCGCAATGTCGGCCGGTTCCCGATCCATCTTGCGCGCGTGGAGGCATCCTGCGGCTGCACCACGGCTGAGCCGGCCACGCGCGATCTCCGGCCGGGCGAGTTTACGGCGCTTCGGGTGCGGGTGGATACGAGCGGCAAACGCGGCAGGGTGCGCAAGCGGCTGACGGTGACGGATGCCGCGGGCGATCGGGCAATGGCGACGCTGGAGTTGACCGTGCGGCCGAACCCGCATGCTGCGATGAAGGGCCGGAGCATCTTCGACGGGCAATGCGCGCGCTGCCATGCAGAGCCGGCGCGCGGCAAACGGCGCGGGGCGGCGATTTATGCGGCGGTTTGCGCCATGTGTCATGGCTCCGAAGCGCGCGGCGGCTATGCGCCGGCGCTGCGCGGCCTGGATGCAGATCTGGTTGCGGCGACGCTCCGGCAGGGGCGGGGGCGGCCGATGCCGGCGTTTTCCAGGGCACGGGGCGGGCCGCTCGATGCGGCGCAGATTGCGGCCGTGGCGCACTGGCTATCGGCGCTGGACGCAGGCAGCCTGCTCCGGTATAAATCCGCTCCATGAAGAAATCGACCGTGATTGCTCCCTCCATCCTGTCCGCCGACTTTGCCGACCTCGGGGCCGAGGTGCGTGCCATTGACGAAGGCGGTTGCGACTGGATTCATTTCGACGTGATGGACGGAACCTTCGTGCCGCCCATCACCATTGGCGACAATGTCTGCAAGGCCATCCGGCCGCATACGGACAAGCCGATCGACGTGCATCTGATGGTGATGCATCCGGAGACCCAGATCGAGGCCTTTGCGAAGGCGGGCGCGGACTACATTACCGTGCATCAGGAGGCGAGCATTCATCTGGAGCGCACGCTCCAGTTCATCCGTTCGCTGGGCAAGAAGGCGGGCGTGAGCCTGAATCCGGCCACGCCGGTGTCCACCATCCGGCATGTGCTGCATTGCGTGGATCTGGTGCTCTTGATGAGCGTCAACCCCGGTTATGGCGGCCAGAAGTACATCCATGCGGTCACTGACAAGATTCGCGAGGCGCGGGCGATGCTCGATGAGGCGGGCTGCGACGCGCGGCTGGAAGTGGACGGTGGGGTAAACGCGGAAACGATTGCCGAAGTGGCTGCGGCGGGCGCGGATACCTTTGTGGCCGGTTCCGCCGTGTATGGTAAGCCGGACTATGCGGCGGCGATTGCCGAACTTCGCACGCTGGCGGACGGTGTTTGATACGGTTGGCGGAATATACCCGTATTTTTTTCAGGGTATAAAGCGAAGCGGCGAACAGTTATTGTTCGTGGTCAGGCCATCGGCGCACCAGGGGGGTGCGTGATGGTCGCGCCGGCGGAGGCCGGCGGGTAAAGATATGAAGGGGAGGGCTCCTATGTGGCATAAGCCTCGTTCCATGCCTTGTTCCAGGAATCTCTGGCTGATGCTGGCAGCCGTGTTCTGCATGGCGCTGCCGGCGGGCGCTTGGGCGGACGACGTCAGTGACGCGCCGCAGCCGATCGATTTTCCGCATGTGCGGCATGCGAGCAAGTTCAAGATCAATTGCATGTATTGCCACACTTATGCGCGCCGCAGCAAGGTGGCGGGCATCCCCCCCGTGGCCAAGTGCATCGGCTGCCATGAGCATCTGCCGAGCGTGCGCAACAAGCCGCGCATCAAGAAGTTGTTTGCCTACTGGAAGGCGAAGAAGCCGATTCCATGGCGCAAGGTGCACGACATGCCGGATTTCGTGTATTTCACGCACAAGCGTCACATCCAGCGCTTTATCTTCAAGGACGGGCGGCCCACGCAGCAGGTGTGTGGCATGTGCCACGGCGATGTGAAGACCTTTACGGTGGGTCAGAAGGTGCGGCCGATGACGATGGGCTGGTGCCTGAGCTGCCATCGCCAGTTCCAGGGTGATTCGGACATTGGCAAGCCGAAGCCGGCTGCGCGCTGGATGATTCCGGCCGCGGCGACGGATATCCCGGTGATGGAGGTGAAATATCCGCAGCCGGCGGTGCTGGACCCCGAACATCCGCAGACGATGAAGGAATCGCAGATCAAGAAGATGACCGAGCATCTGCCGAAGCGCATCCGCGATCACATGGTGCATGCGCCGCATGATTGCTGGAAGTGTCACTTCTGATCGCGCGGGCGAAGGAGATTTGACGATGGGTCGGAACAAGAACGCGAACGCAAACGAGCAGTGGAGCCGCCGCGCCTTTCTGAAGGCGATGGGCCTGGGTGGCGCGGGCAGTGCCCTGGTGCTGGCCGGTTGCGGCGATACGGACATTATCAACGAGGTGGACATCGAGGTTCGCAAGGAGTTGGTCGTACCGAATGTGGATCCGCAGGATTTCGTTCGCCCCGGCATTGAGATGTATTATGCCTCGACCTGCCGCCAGTGTCCGGCAGGCTGCGGCATCCATGCGCGCATCCGCGAGGGAAGGGCGCTGAAGCTGGAGGGCAACCCGGCCTCGGACATCAACATGGGGCGGTTGTGCCCGATGGGGCAAGCCGGCCTTCAGGCGCACTACAACCCCGACCGCCTTCGCAAACCGCTCAAGCGCAAGGGTGGCAAGCTGGTGGAGGTTTCCTGGGCCGAGGCCGAGGACACGCTGCACAAGCACCTGGGGCGCAAGCATGCGCGTCAGGCATGGCTGACCGGTGCGATCAGCGGCCATCAGGCGGCCATCATCAAGGCCTACCTCGACGCGGTGGGCGCGTCCGGCAACCATTTCGTGTTCGATACGCTGCCGCCGGCCGTGGGCCATGCGGCGAACGAGGCTATGTTCGGCCAGGCGATGCCGCGCTACGACTTTGACAAGGCGCAGCTGATCCTGTCCTTTGGCGCCGACTTCCTCGGCACCTGGATGTCGCCGGTGCATTTCGCGGCGCGGTATGCGAAATTCCGCGAAGCGCCTCGCGGCACGCTGGTGCAAGTGGAAACCAAGATGACGCTGACCGGCGCCAACGCCGATCGCTGGATTCCGATCAAGGCCGGCACCGAGGGCTATCTGGCCCGCGCTCTGGCCTCGCTGCTGGCGCAGGATCCGTCCCGCGCCGCCAAGCTGCCGGCCGACGTGCTGGCCTCCATCCGCGATGTGGATATTGACGAGACAGCCCGGATCACCGGCGTGTCGGCCGAGCGCATCCACAAGCTGCATCATTTGCTGACGCAACGCACGCCGTCGCTGGTGTTGTCCGGATCGAGCGCCGAGGGCGTGCCGCATGGCAGCGAGGCGGCCAACGCGATCCTGCTGCTCAACGTGATGCTGGGCAACGTCGGCAAGACCATTCTGCCGCGTGCGGAAACGCCGTTCCCCGACCTGCATCCCAAGCTGGGCGGCTGGTCGGAACTGCGCGCGTTCCTGGACGGACTGAACCAGGGCAAGTTCGATACGGCGGTCGTGTACGGCACGAACCCGCTGTATCAGGCGCCGGACTTCATGAAGGCGGACAAGGCCTGGGCCAAGGCCAAGATGCGCATCGCCTTCTCGATGTTCCCCGACGAAACGACGATGGCCGCCGATTTGGTGCTGCCGATTCATTCCTATCTCGAGGAATGGAGTACGGCGATGCCGGCCTATGCCGCCGGCGACGGTCATTTGGGCTTGCAGCAGCCGGTCATGAATCCGGTGTTCGGCCCGGATTCGACGCGCAGCTTCGGCGATCTGGTGCTGGGCGCGCTGGCCAAGGTGGATACGAAGTTCAAGCGCTGGAAGAACTTCGAGGCCTATGTGACCGATGCCTTGTTGGCCATGCGGCCGGCGCTGGCGGATGCGCCGAAGCCGACGGTGCCCGGGCAGACCCCCGAGGAGGGATTCCGTCAGGGCGCGCTGTCGCGCGGTTTCGTGACGCTGAAGACGGGTAAGGCACCCGCCATCGCGGCGAAGGTTCGTCCGGTGCGGTTGCCGGACGCGCCGAAGGCGGACGCCAAGCGTCCATTCGCTTTGGTGCCGTCGCCGCGTCTGGGGCTTTGGGATGGCCGCCATGCCAACCTTCCCTGGCTGCAGGAGTTGCCGGATCAGCTCACCGCCGTGGTCTGGGATTCCTGGGTGGAGATTCATCCGAAGACGGCCAAGAAGCTGGGCGTGATTACCGGCGATGTGGTGCAGGTGAGCTCGGATGCCGGTTCGCTCAAGGCCAAGGTCGTCGTGTTCCCGGGCATTCGCGAGGATGCGGTGGCCGTTCCCCTGGGTCAGGGACATACGGAATACGGTCGCTACGCCAAGGGTCGCGGCGTCAATCCCTACAAGATTCTGACCCCGGCCTTTGACGAGGCGACGGGCGAGCTGGCCACGCACGCCACGCGCGTGTCCGTGACCAAGGTGGCCGATCGTGGCCCGCTGGTCACGCTGGCCAATGGCGATCTGGTGCTCGAAAGCAACACCAGCACCCAGGCAGGCCGCGAGATCGTCAAGACCGTGACCGCCAAGCAGTTCGATCGCACGGAAGAGGAGGCGTAAACCATGGCTCTGAGGCGCATGCTGGAGAACTGGTCGCGACTGCGTGACCGGGATTATTACAAGGACGAGCCCTACATGTGGGGCATGGCCATCGACCTCAACAAGTGCATCGGCTGCGGCGCCTGCGTGACGGCCTGCTATGCCGAAAACAACCTGCCGGTGGTGGGCAAGGAGCACTACTCGCGCGGGCATGCGATGCACTGGATGCGCATCGAACGCTACTGGGAAGAGCCCGAGGGCGAGGCCGATATCGACATCAAGGAAAGCGAGTATCCGGAGCGCGGCGCGCACTACATTCCAATGATGTGTCAGCAGTGCAATCACGCGCCCTGCGAACCCGTGTGTCCGGTGGCGGCCACGTATCACAACCCGGACGGGCTGAACACGCAGGTGTACAACCGTTGCATTGGCTCCCGTTATTGCGGCAACAACTGCCCGTACAAGGTGCGCTATTTCAACTTCTTCAACTTCTGGAAGGATCTGCCGCATCCGCTGGAAATGCAGTTGAATCCGGATCTGTCGGTGCGCGACAAGGGCGTGATGGAGAAGTGCACCTTCTGCGTGCAGCGCATCCGCGCCGCCAAGGATGCCGCCGAGGACGCCGGGCATCCGGATCATGTGGAGGACGGTTCCTTCATGACCGCCTGCCAGCAGAGCTGCCCGACGCAGGCCATCACCTTCGGTAATCTGAAGGACGAGAACAGCAAGGTCTCCCGTTCCTGGGAGGCGCATGAGGTGGAACTGAACCGCCACGAACAGGAGAAGTCCGAGGACTTGCGCGGCTATCGCGTGCTCGAGGAGTTGAACGTGGAGCCGAGCGTGATGTACCTGGATCGCGTGCGTGACACCGAGGCCTGATGGGTGAAACCGCCCGGGCAGGCGCGCGGGCTTTTGGGGCTGAAACGCTGAAAACGGTTCGAAGAGGGGAAGGACTCGATGAGTGACTACAGCATGAAAGACATCGAATGGGCCAAGATCAACAAGGATGTGCTGGCCAGTCTCGAATCGCCCAGGATGACATTCTGGGTGGTCTTGGGCGTATGTGCGGCGCTGGTTCTATGCGGCGTGGCCGCAGAGGCCTATCAGTACCGCGAGGGTCTGGGTGTGGCCTTGATGAATCGGCCGCACTTCTGGCAGCTCTACATCTCGAATTTCGTGTTCTGGATTGGCATGAGTCATTCGGGCACGCTGCTGTCGGCCATTCTCCTGCTTACCAAAGCCGACTGGCGCAAGCCGATCTACCGTTTCGCCGAGGCGATGACGCTGTTCTCGATTCTGACCGCCGCCATCTTCCCGGTCATCCATCTGGGTCGCGTCTGGAACATGTACTGGGTGCTGCCTTATCCGAACGAACGCACGATCTGGCCGAATTTCCGTTCGCCGCTGCTCTGGGACGCGGCCGCGATCACGACCTATGCGACCAGCTCGGCACTGTTCCTCTACATCGGAATGATTCCCGATCTGGCCATCTGCCGCGACAACGCCAAGGGATGGCGGAAGAAGTTGTACACGGCGCTGTCGCTGGGCTGGATGGGCCGTGCCCGCGAGTGGATCGCCTTCCGCAAGACCTATGTGCTGATTGCCTGCTTCCTGGTGCCGCTGGCCGTGAGCGTGCACTCGATCGTGGCGTCGGACTTCGCGATGTCCATCATGCCGGACTGGCACATCACGTCGTTCCCGCCGTACTTCGTGGCCGGCGCCCTGTATTCCGGCTGCGCGGCTATCATCACCCTGTTCGTGATGCTGCGCTACATCTTCAAATTCGAGGCCTACATGACCACCGAGATCATGGACAAGACCGCGAAGCTGACCTTCGCCATCGCCATGGTTTGGAACTACCTGAACCTGGGCGAGTACGCCTCCATCTGGTACTCGAACGACATGTTCGAGAAGGAGGTGTTGTGGGAGAAGCTGACCGGGCCGTATGCGCCGGTGGTCTGGGGCATGCTGTTCTGCGCCACGGTCGCGCCGTTTGCGATGGCGTTCGAAAAGTTCCGTCACAACATGTGGGCGATGTTCTGGCTGTCGCTGGTGCTGCAGCTCGGGATGTGGCTGGAGCGCTTCCAGATCGTGAGCCCGCCGCTGGCCAGCAACCACGAGCCGTGGACCTGGGCGGTGGTGTGGCCGGCCACGGTGCAGCTGACGCTGACGGCGGCAAGCTTCGGATGGTTCACGATGCTGTTCCTGATCTTCTGCAAGATCTTCCCGAGCGTGTCCATGTACGAGGTGAAGGAGATGGTGTTCCATCGCCGCCATGCCAGCTCACGGGCCGAACTGGAGGATCTGGACAAGGTGAAGGAAGAAATGATCAAGACCGAGGAGGGCCTGCATCATGGCGCGTAGGAGGAAGAAACATCTGCTCTTCGCCACTTATGAGGACTTCGACAAGGCGCGCGAGGTCGTGGGCGAGCTGAAGGTTCTCGACCTGAAGGAAATGGTGGTGGAAAACATTGAACTGTATTCGCCGATCGAACATCCGGAGGTGGAAGAGATTCTGGGCGACATCGACAAGCCCATCCAGCGCTTCACCTTTTTCGGGGCCATCACCGGTGCCATCTGCGCCTTCTTGTTGGTGGCCGCGGCGGCGCAGTCCATGTTCACGGTGCAGCCGCAGGGCGGCAAGCCGGTGATTCCGTTGCCGCCGGACATCGTGATTACCTATGAGGGCACGATTCTGTTCGGTGTGTTCAGCACGCTGCTGGCCTTCTTCATCTATGCCGGCATGCCCAAGAGCCTGCGCAAGTATTACAGCGAGAAGGTCAGCGAGGATCAGATCGGGATTGAGGTGCAGATGCAGCCTCAGCACAAGGACAAGGTGCGCGCGGTGCTGGAGAAGTGCGGCGCCACCGAGATCAGGGAAGTGGAACTATGAAACGGATACTTCTGACCCTCTGCATTCTGGCTCTGCCGACGGCCGCGCTGGCCTGGCCGTGGTCGCGTGACTTGATGAACCAGCCGTCCATTAAGCCACAGGAGCCGCCGATCAACACCTACCCGAAGGATTCGGTACCGGTTGGTGGTCCGTGGACGAAGGTGAAGGATCGCGACGCGGCGGACTCGCTGAAGAATCCGGTGCCGGCAACTGAGAAATCCATCCTGCACGGGCAGGCGTTGTTCCGCATCTACTGCTTTCCTTGCCACGGTGCGAACGGCAAGGGCGACGGTCCGGTAGGGAAGATCTTCGAGGCCCAGCCGGCCGATCTTACGTCGGATTACGTCAAGAACGATCTGTCCGACGGTTGGATCTGGGGCACCATCACCTTTGGCAGCTACATCATGCCGCGCTACGGCTACGACATGTCTCCGACCGAGCGCTGGGACGTGGTGAACTACATCCGCAATGTGCTACAGAAGGAAATGACCGCGAAGAACAAGGCCGACCGCGCCAAGGAAGTGCTGTCCGAGGCCGGCCGCAAGGGAGGGAAGTAAGCCATGCAAATGTCTCAGGCAAACTGGGCTGTCCTGATGGACAACTACCTGTTCACGCTGTACATCCCGCTCGCGGCGGCCTTCTGGTGCTCGGTGTTGCACTTGGTGAACGGCAAGTGGCGCTACGAAGTGCGTTTCCTGATGGCTTCGGCGCGGGCGCTGTTCCCGCTCGGCTTTGTGTTGTTGCTTGTTATCCTGTTCGTTGGTGGCGCCAAGGCCTTTCCGTGGATGGGCGGCGATACGATGGGCGCGCCTTTGAACGGCTGGCATGATCACACATTCTTTGTTGCTCGTGAGATCGTGCTTTATCTGGCCGTGTGGGGTTTCTGCGCCTATTTCTTCAAGCTGCAACGCAAGGAGTTTCCGCATGCCGATCCGGCCGATCGTCGGCGCTTCCGCAATGTGGCGTTGCTGGTACCGTTCGTCTATTGCATCTATGGCACCATCGTGGGCTGGGATTTTGAAATGACCCAGTGGCCGCGCTGGTGGAGCCCGATCTACGGCCCCTATCACTTCGAGAGCATGATGCGCGCCTTCTTGGCCTTCTTTATCGTGTCGCTGTTCGTGCTGCGGATGCGCGACTCGCTGAAGCGCCGGATCAACGACTACGTGTTCAATTATCTTGCGCAGATCATGCTGGCGCTGACCATCATCTGGACCTATGCCTTCTTCGTGCAGTATCTGGTGATGTGGTACGGCGACCTGCCGGAGGAGATCGAGCGCTACCACAAGATGATGGACGGCCCGAACTGGTATCTGTTCTGGGGCTTCTTCCTGCTCAACTCCTTCGTACCGTTCCTGATGCTGATCTTCAGCGCCATGCGACATTCGCCGGCCCTGATGCTGTTCCCGTCCGTGAGCATCCTGATCGGTACCTTTGTCGAGCGCTATATGTGGATCATCAGCCCGCACGCGGACGACATTGACCATACGCCGTTCTTCTCGTCCTGGGTGGATGTGGTCATTACGCTGACCATCTTCGGCCTTGGATGTCTGCTCTGGGATCGGCAGATGAAGAAGGACGGGCTCTACTACGAGGGCGAGGAAGAGGAATCGCCGGCGCAGGGAGCCGCGGCCTGATTTGGGTTCGCCTGCCATGATGAAAACCGCCGGCATTCGCCGGCGGTTTTTTCGACTCGTTTCTAGTAGTTACGAATGGCTACCAGCTACCCCCACACGGCCCGTTCCCGGATTGGAATTTCAGCCCGTGACACCATCGTGCCCATTCCAGCCCGAACACGACCTCGATGCGGGATTGCCGTTCATCCACCTGGAATCTGGCAAGCTGCTCCATCGTTCAGAGCAACAGCGTTCGGTCTCTGGAGTGGAGGATGGTCAGCGTGGAGCTTTTTTGCTTTGTTCGCTCGGTCAGGGAGCGTCAGCGGTGCGCCCGTGACCGCCATGCCTTCGGGCGCCCGGTGCAACCGACGCCAGCGCCCCGGACAAGCGGGAAAATCCTGGATGGTCAGGCGGAAGCGTCGTTCGCGTCGGTCGAGGGCGCGATGCGCCGGTTGCGCTCCAAGAGGCGCTGGAGCAGCAGCGTCAGTTCGAACAGCAGCCACATTGGCAAGGCCAGCATGATCTGGGTGACGACATCGGGCGGCGTGAGAATGGCGGCGGCGACAAAGACAATCAGCACCACATAACCGCGGTTGGCGGCCAGCTTCTCGCGCGTGAGCGCGCCGAAGTGCATCAGAAGCAGCAATGCCAGCGGCATCTCAAAGGCGACGCCGAAAGCGAACAGCATCCGGATGAACAGGGTCAGGGATTCCTTGAGTGACGGCATGGCCGCGATGTGATCGGTCGCGAAGCCGAAGAAGAACTTGAAGGCGAACGGAAACACGCCGAGGTAGGCAAAGGCCGCGCCGCCGTAGAACAGGGCCCCGCCCAGAAGCAGCATGGGGGTGAAGATTCGCCGTTCGTGCGCATACAGGCCGGGCACGATAAAAGCCCACAGTTCGGCCAGCAGCCAGGGAAAGGTGAGCGTGAAGGCCGCGAACATCGACAGCCGCAGATAGGTGAAGAAGGCCTCGTGCGGCGCGATGAACACCATGGTCGGGTGCGGCCCCAGCGCGGCGCGCAACGGCGCGGCCAGGAAATCGAACAGCGCGTCGGCCTGCCAGAAGCAGATCGCGAAGGCGATGAACAGGATGAGCAGATAGCGCAACAGACGGTTGCGCAGTTCGATCAGATGGGAAATCAATGCCGGTCGGTCGCCTTGCCGGAGGCGTCGTCCCCGATGGGTTCGAGATCGGTCACGTCGTGCGCGACATCGTGCAGCTTGCCCTTGATGTCAATGACTTCCTGCTCCATCGGCTCGCGGATCTGCTGCTGGATGTTGCGCCACTGCTGGGTGGCATAGCCGACGATCCGGCCGATGGTTTGCGCCGCCTGCGGCAGCCGCTGCGGCCCCACGACAATGAGCGCCACCAGACCGATGACGATCATTTCCATCCAGCCGATGCCGAAGATTTCCATGACGGTTGCCGCGCCGCGTCAGCGGGCCTCGGTGTGTTCCTCGCCGTTCTTCTTGGCGGCGTCGTCGCTCTGCAGGCCGGTGCGCAGGCCCTTGACGAAGCGCCCCAGACCTTCGCCCAGTTCGGGCAGGCGCTTGGCGCCGAACAGCACCAGCACGATCAGCAGAATCACAAACAGTTCAGGCAGTCCCAAGCCAAACATGGCAGCCTCCTTGGGTGGGATGCCTCAAGTCTGGCGAAACGCGCCCCAAAAGGCTACCGCGTTCCCGCCGCGCGCAGTTCGAGCGGTTCGCCGCACTCCGGGCAGTCGTGCCATTGCGGCAGCTCGGCGTTCTTGTCCAGCTCGATGCGAATCTGTTTGCCGCACGCCGGGCAGGGGCCCTCGGCTGCGATGCCTTCCTCGGGCGTGTTCCAGCGCTTGCGCGCCACATAGACGCCGGCAATCAGAAAGCCCGGCACGAGCACAAAGTGCGCCACCGGAATCAAGATGCAGACCGCGGCGACCAGCCAGAGCCCCAGCAGGGCCTGGATGCCTCGCATCTTGGTTTCCTGTTGCGAAAAGGCCAGCACCTCCATCCGCGCCGGTTGTTCCGCGCCGCCCTTTTGTTGCCTGAACACGATGTCCCGGGTGATGCGTTCAGCCATCTTGTGTTCCTCCGCTTTGTTGCCGGTTTCGGGACAGTTGGCGTCCGACAGCCACCATGATCAGCGGCCGGGCGCGCCCCGTCAACAGGGCCGGCAACGAGACCGCCGGCAATGCTTGCAGCGCGTTTTCGGGACAGGCCGCGACACAATGGCCGCAGCCCGTGCAGGCCTCCGGCGTCAGTTCCAGAATGGCGTTGGCGCCGAAGGGTTTCAGGTTCAGCGCCCGGGTGGGGCAGGCCGGCAGGCAATCGCCGCAGGCGGTGCAGGCGTCGGTGGCCTGAACGGCGCCAAAGGGGAAACCGTCCATGACCGGCACCGGCGTGAAGTTCGGGTTCAGGTGCGGTAGCGCCTTTAGGAACAAACGCATGCGGAAGGGCAGTGCGGCCTCGTCATTTTCGGCGGCCTGGTCGGTTTCTTCCCGCAAGGCCTGGCGGGCGCTCTGGCCGATTTGCGCCGCCGCCGTGGCCGCGCCCTGGGCGAGGGTCGGCAGCAGGCTGCGGAAGAAGGCGCGGCGGGGAGGCTCCATTGGCGCTGCACTGGCTTCCGGCATTTGGGCCGGGGGCGTCGGCTCAGCGGCCTTATCCTCCTCGATGGCGAGCTTCACACCCAGCGCTTCCTGAATGGCGTCCCATTCCCGCAGGGTCTGCTCCAGAACCGTGCGGCCATGGCGCAGCGGGCAGTCTGCGCAGGCGGCCAGCCCGGCCAGCGCCAGCGTGCGAACGCCTTCGGCGGCCAGCCCGGCCAGCAGGCTGACGTCCCAAGCGGCATGGCATGGCAGCCGGAGATCCGCCGCCGTGGCGGGCACGGCGGCGCAGGCGGCGCGGACGCGGCCGAGGTCTGCGGTCTGGCGCTGCCTGGCCTCGGCGATCCAGCGCATGGGCCGGACATCCTCGTGCGTGATGGCGCTCACCGGACAGACGCCCACGCAGCCCGTGCAGCCGGTGCAGGCAGCGGTATCCAGCTCCGGCCGGCCCTCGCGCAGGGCGATGGCGTTTGCCGGGCACCGGTCGGCGCAGCGGGTGCAGAGGGCACCATCCCGGGCCTCGTTTGGAGCGCCGTGTCGGGTACTGCCCGTGCCGGTGGCGTTCAGGCAGGCGCCGGCATCCAGTTGCGGCGGCGGGGACGGGAGTGTGCTAGAATCCATGCGAAGGCATCATAGGGAGCCGGGGGATGCGAGGCAAACCGCGAAGCCGGCAAGGGATGCTTTGATCGGCTATCCATCGATAGTGTATTGACGTTACTATATATAATGATATAATGGACGACGTGAATGGTAGTTCGACGATTCACGATCATTCCGGCGAGGAGGGCGCTGTGAGCGACAAGCCGAACGACAATCCGCGCAGAACATTTCTCTATACGATGGCCGGCGTGATGGGCACGGCGGGCGCGTGCGCCACGGCCGTGCCGTTCATCCACGCGCTGGAGCCGGCGGCGGACACGGTGGCCGCCGGCGTGACCGAGTTCGATGTATCCACCGTTGAGCCCGGCATGATGAAAACCATCATGTGGCGCGGCCAGCCGGTGTTCGTGGTGCATCGCACCGAGGAAATGCTCAAGAGCCTGTACGGGCACGACGACATGCTGCGCGATCCGCTCTCCGAGGCCATTCCCGAGGTGCAGGCCGACTGGATGAAAACCAAGGAACAGCGCATCACCCGCGCCATCAAGCCGGAGTATCTGGTAGTCAGCGGTGTCTGCACGCATCTGGGATGCATCCCCATGTTCGAACCGAACGAAAGCGGGGGCGGCGATCTGCCGAAGAACTGGCCGGGCGGCTGGCACTGCGCCTGCCATGGATCGAACTACGATCTCTCAGGCCGTGTGTTCAAGGGCGTGCCCGCGCCCTACAACCTGTTCATCCCGCCCTATCGCTACACCGATGACACCACGATCCGGATCGGATAAGGGAGGCACGGATGATCGAGCGCATGCTGAACACAAGGCTGGCCCAATGGCTGGACGATCGCACCCATGTGGTGCAATACATCCGCTTCCACCTGATTGACTATCCCACGCCGAAGAACCTGAACTACTGGTATGCTTTCGGCTCCATTGCGCTGGTGGTGCTGATCATTCAGGTGCTGACCGGCGTGTTTCTGGCCATGGATTACAAGCCCGCGGCGGTGCCCACCGGCAATGGCTTCTCGATGGCGTTCGATTCCATCGAGCGCATCATGCGCGAGGTGAACGACGGCTGGCTGATTCGCTACATGCACGCGGTCGGGGCCTCGGCCTTCTTCTTCGTGATCTATCTGCACATGGCGCGCGGCATGTATTACGGCTCCTACAAGAAGCCGCGCGAGTTTTTGTGGATTATGGGCGTCTTGATTCTGGTCATCATGCAGGCGACGGTGTTCTTCGGTTATTTGCTGCCGTGGGGACAGATGTCCTTCTGGGGCGCGACCGTGATCACGAACATCTTCGGCGCGATTCCGGGCATTGGCGATTGGCTGCTGCAACTGGTGCGCGGTGGCTACGGTGTCGGCGATCCGACGCTGAACCGCTTCTTCGCGCTGCACTTCCTGTTCCCGTTCCTGCTGTTCGCGGTGGTGTTCTGGCACGTGATGGCGCTTCACGTCGTGCACTCGAACAATCCGGAAGGCATCGAGCCCGGCGAAAAGGGCATCATTCCCTTCCACCCCTACTATACGGTCAAGGATCTGTTCGGCATCGGCGTGTTCCTGATCGTCTATTCCTGGTTCGTTTTCTTCGATCCGACCGGGCACGGCCTGATCATCGAGACCAACAACTTCAACCCGGCCGATCCGCTGAAGACGCCGCCGGACATCACGCCCGTGTGGTATCTGACGCCGTGGTACGAAATCCTGCGCAGCGTGCCGAACAAGCTGCTGGGCATCATCGGCATGGCGTTCGCCTATGTCTGCCTGTTCCTGATGCCGTGGCTGGATCGCTCGCCGGTGCGCTCGGCCCGCTACCGCCCCGTCTATCGCACGATGCTGCTGGTGTTCTTCGCTTCCATCGGAGTGTTGGGCTATTGCGGTCACCACGAGGTGACGCCGGAGCTGCTGCTGATCGGCCGCATCGCGTCGGTGGTGTATTTCGCATTCTTTGCGCTGCTGCCGTTCGTGCACAAGTTCGAAAAGGCCAAGCCGCTGCCGGAGGAAATCTGAGATGAAAGCATGGACGATGGTCATGATCTTGTTGAGCTGGCTGGCCGGCGGCGGTGCGGCGCTGGCTGGCGAAGGGACGCCGCCTTTGAAGCCGGTGCACTTGAGCATGGATCAGAAGACGCTGCAACACGGGGCGCAGGTCTTTGTGGAGGTGTGCATGGGTTGTCATTCGCTGCGCTATGTGACCTGGAAGCACCTGATGGACTATCCGGAAATCGGCATGACGCGCGAGCAGGTGGACGAAATGCGCGGCGATGCGCCGCTGACCGCGCCCATCAAGACCGGCCTGTCCGAGGCCGACGCCAGGGAAAGCTACGGCGTGGTGCCGCCGGATCTGACGCTGATGGCCCGCGCCCGCGAAGGCGGCGGCGCCTATATCTATTCCCTCTTGCTCGGCTTTGAGCACGATCCGAAGGGCAAGGTGCCGGACGGCAATTACAACCTGTATTTTCCGGGTCATCGGATTGCGATGGCCGACCCGCTGGGCTGGCTGGATCACGACGCCGAGGATGAAGCGGATATCAAGGAGCAGGCGCGGGCGGTGGCCTCGTTCCTGACCTATGTGGGTGAGCCGCACCAGTTGGAGCGCAAGGCGCTGGGACGGAAGGTGCTGATCTTTCTGGTGGTGCTGACGCTGATCTTCTGGCTGCTCAAACGCGAGGTGTGGAAGGATGTGCACTGAGTGCGCGCGGCGCGTGACGGTTGCGCCTGTAAGCGAAGGATGAACGACCCTATAATGGGAACAGATCACGACAAAGGAGGCGAACGATGAAAAAAGCATGGTTGGTGATGGGCGTTCTGGGCGTGTTTGGCATGATGGCTGCGCCGATGGCGGCGAAGGCGGGTGCGGAATCGCGTTGCAAGGCCTGCCACAGCTTCGGTGACAAGAACGGCGTCGGGCCGGGGCTGAAGGGCGTTTATGGCAGCAAGGCCGGCACGCATCCGGGCTATAAATACAAGTTCACCAAGTATATCAAGGGCGAACCCTGGGTGTGGGACGATGAACACCTGCGCGCCTGGCTGGATAACAGCAAGAAGGCGGTGAAGGAGTTTACCGGCAACCCGAAGGCCAAGACGAAGATGAATCCGCAGCATATCAAGGGCAAGAAAGCCGATGAAATCATCGCCTTTCTGAAGACCCTGAAATAAACGGCTGCGCGAACGATTGCGCTTCCTCCGCGCTGGAGAGCCCCGCCGTCAGGCGGGGCTCTTTTCGTGGGACGTGGAATCCACGGCGCTGGCTTCTCTCAGGATGCGCTCCTGCGCGACGAACACGGACTCTTTGCCCAGCAGCATCAGATTGGCCAGATTGGCGCTGAGCACGGCCAGCATGCCCGGCAGGATGATGTTGGGATTGGCTGTCAGCTCCAGCAGCGCAATCAGGGCGGTCATCGGCGCGCGCAGCGCCGCCCCCAGCATGGCCACCATGCCAACCACGGCATAGAAGCCCGGCGTGCCGGCATCTCCTGGAAACCAGGCATGGGCCATCAGCCCCGCAGCCGAGCCGATGGCGCCGCCCACGACCAGCATCGGCCCGATGAGTCCGCCCGGCACGCGCAGACCGATGGAAATGGCGGTGGCGACAAGCTTGGTGACGATCAACGCCGCAACCAATCCCAGCCCCAGCTGGCCATGCAGCATCTGCTCCAGCGTGTCGTAGCTCACGCCCATGATTTGCGGCGTCCACAAGGCCAGCGTGCCGGTGCAGAGACCGGCCAACGGAAAGGAGATCGTTGGCGACCAGGTGCGAGTTCGCGTGAGGATCAATTCGCTTGCGGCCACGAAGGTCATGGCGGCCAGGCCTGCGACCGCGCCCATCAACGCGATCCACGGCAGCTCCGCCAGCGAGCCTAGGTCGATGGGCGGAATGGCGAAGGCCGGCGAGGGCCCGTGCACGGCGCGACTGATGACGGCGCCGACGACAGCGGCCATGATGACGGGAAAGAAGCGGACGATGCGATACGGCACCCGCAGCACTTCGATGACGAACAGCACGCCGGCCAGCGGCGTGTTGAAAGCGGCGGCCAGCGAGGCGGCCACGCCGCAGGCCATCAGGGTGCGGTTGTCCTCGGCCGGCGCGCGCGGCCAGAAGCGGGCCAGCAGATTGGCGCTGGCGGCGCCGATATGAACGCCCGGGCCTTCGCGATCCACCGAGTGGCCGCTGATGATGGCCGCCGTGCCGCCCAGGAATTGCACGATGGCGTTGATGATCGGCATTCGTCCCGCATCGGGTTGATGGATGCGCTCCAACACATGCACGACACCGATGCCCTGATGTCGGCGGGGAAGACGGGCGAACGCCCATCCGAGCAGCAAGCCGCCGACAACGGGCAGGAGCAACCGGGCCAGTAGCGGCAGGGCCTCGTAGTTGCCGATCCGTCCGCCGGGCAGAAACACTTCCTGTCCGGCCTCGATGCACCAGCGGAAGGCCAGCACGGCCAGGCTGGCCAGGGCGCCGGCGGCCAGGCCGGCCAGGGTCATGCGCGCCAGCGTTGTCCGCGATGGAGGATTGTTCATCATCCCAACCATAGACGGCCGGGGCAGATTTTGCATGCCGCCAAGGGCTTTCCTTGACCGGTTTTGCGCCGCTCCCTACACTCCCCGAGCCTGTCCGCCAACGAGGAGTCCATGCGCGAATTCGAGAAAATCAAACGTCTTCCACCGTATGTTTTCGCCTCCGTCAATCAGTTGAAGATGGAACTCCGCCACGCGGGGCGCGATATCGTGGACTTCGGCATGGGCAATCCCGACCAGCCGACGCCGAAGCATATCGTGGACAAGCTTTGCGAGGCCGCGCGCGACGGCCGCAATCACCGCTATTCGGTGTCGCGCGGCATTCCCGGCCTGCGGCGCGCCATTTGCGCTTGGTATCAGCGCCGCTTTGGCGTCGAGCTCGATCCGGAAACCGAGGCTATTGCGACCATCGGCTCCAAGGAGGGGTTGGCGCATTTGGCCGTGGCCATCACCAATCCGGGCGATCTGGTCATGTGCCCGAACCCGGCCTATCCGATTCATCCCTACGGCTTCATCATCGCCGGCGCGGACATCCGCCATGTGCCGATCGGTCCCGGTGTGGATTTCTTCGAGGGCGTGGCCAAGGCGGTGCGCGATTCCTGGCCCCGACCCAAGGCGCTGGTCGTGAATTTCCCGTCCAATCCGACGGCCCAAGTCGTGGAACTCGATTTCTACGAAAAGCTGGTGGACATGGCGCGGGAATACGATCTGATCGTGATTTCCGACATCGCCTATGCCGAAATCTGCTTCGACGGCTACCAATGCCCGTCCATTCTGCAGGTGCCGGGCGCGAAGGATGTGGCCGTGGAGTGCTATTCGCTCTCCAAGACCTACAACATGCCGGGCTGGCGCATCGGGTTCATGGTGGGCAACAGCGAGATCATTGCGGCGCTGGCCAAGATCAAGTCTTATCTCGACTATGGCACTTTCCAGCCTTTGCAGATTGCGGCCTGCGCGGCGCTCAACGGCCCGCAGGATTGTGTTGAAGAGATTCGCAACACCTATCAATCCAGGCGCGACGTGCTGGTGGAGGGGTTGCACAAGATGGGGTGGATGGCGGAGAAGCCGCGCGCCTCGATGTTCGTCTGGGCCGAGATTCCGGACGAATTCAAGCCGATGGGTTCGGTGGAATTTTCGAAGAAGTTGCTCACCGAGGCGGGCGTGGCAGTGAGCCCCGGCATTGGATTCGGCGAATATGGCGACAACTATGTGCGCATTGCGCTGATCGAGAACGAACACCGAATCCGCCAGGCGCTGCGCGGCATCCGCCATTTCCTGAACGCGGGCGCCTGATGGCCGGGCGCGGATGCTGGAACCACCGGAATGACACGGGAGCGGAACATGCATGAAATCAGGGTGGGGCTGTTGGGCCTTGGAACGATCGGCACCGGCGTGGCGCGGATTCTGCTGTCGCAGCAGGAGCTGATGACGCGGCGTTTGGGCAAGCGGGTGCGGCTGGTGGCCGCCGCCGACCGTGACCTGAAACGCGATCGAGGGCTGGATTTCTCGGGCGTGCGCCTGAGCGAGGATGCAATGGATGTCGTGCGCGCCGACGATGTGGATCTGGTGGTGGAGTTGATCGGCGGCTACGAACCGGCGCGCACCTTTGTGGCCGAGGCGCTGTCGCGCGGCAAGCATGTGGTGACGGCCAACAAGGCGCTGATCGCCAAGCATGGTGAGGAGCTGTTTCCGCTGGCCGCCGAAAAGGATGCGGCGCTGGGATTCGAGGCTGCTGTGGGCGGCGGCATTCCTTGCCTGAAAGCCTTGCGCGAGGGGCTGGCGGCCAATGCCATCACCAGCGTGCACGGCATCCTGAACGGCACCTGCAACTTCATCCTGACCAAGATGGAACGTGAGGGCGCGGATTACGCCGACGTGCTGCGCGAGGCGCAGGAACTGGGCTATGCCGAGGCCGATCCAACCTTCGATGTCGAGGGCGTGGATACGGCGCACAAGCTGGCGATTCTGGCCGCGATGGCCTGGGGTGCGAAGATCCGTTTCGAGGATGTCTATACCGAAGGCATCAGCCACATCACCGCAGCGGATATCGCCGCCGCAGCCGAGTTGGGCTACCGCATCAAGCTCTTGGGCATTGCCAAGCCGCACGGCGATCCGGCGAATCCCGACGCGATTGAAATGCGCGTGCATCCGACGCTGGCGCCCGTGAATGCGCAGATTGCGCAGGTGTCGGACTCATACAACGCGGTCATGATTTCCGGCGATTTTGTCGAGCACACGATGTATTTCGGGCGCGGCGCCGGCGAGCGGCCGACGGCCAGCGCCGTCGTGGCGGATATCATGGACATCGCCCGGGTCTGCGCCGCCGGCGGCGATGCGGTCGAGCAACTGCCGCCGCCGATGGGATTCGCGGCCGATGCGCGACGGGAGATTCCGACGCTGCCGATGGCCGACGTGGAATGCGAGTACTACCTGCGCCTGATGGTGCGCGACGAGCCGGGCGTGATCGCCGCCGTCACCTCCATCCTGGCCGATCACCGCATCAGTCTGGAAGCTGTGGTGCAGAAGGAGCGCAGCGCCGCGCGCTCGGTGCCGGTGGTGATGCTCACGCACGAAACCCGCGAGGGAAATCTGCAGGCGGCCATCAGCCGCATCACCAGCCTGCCCTCGGTTGAGGACGGGGTGCTGATTCTGCGCAAGGAAAC
Organism: uncultured Zetaproteobacteria bacterium; assembly: GCA_964418535.1. Lineage (GTDB taxonomy): Bacteria > Pseudomonadota > Zetaproteobacteria > Mariprofundales > Mariprofundaceae > JALVTX01. The sequence goes on from CAYQMA010000007.1 coordinate 25,192, forward strand.
CTTTGGAGCCTGACATGCCGCGATACGAAGGAATCATCAACCGCTACCGCGCCTTCCTGCCCGTGGGCGAGGACGACGCCATCATCACCCTGTATGAGGGCGCCACGCCGCTGCACGAATCGCTGAACCTGCGCAACGCCATCAATCCGTCCCTGAACATCTACCTGAAGTTCGAGGGGCTGAACCCGACCGGTTCGTTCAAGGATCGCGGCATGACGATGGCTGTGACCCAAGCCTACAACGCCGGCAGCCGCAAGGTGATCTGCGCCTCCACCGGCAACACCAGCGCCTCGGCGGCGGCTTATGCGGCCAATTGCGGCATGACCGCCTATGTGCTGATTCCGGATGGCAAGATCGCGCTGGGCAAGCTTTCCCAGGCTGTGCGCTACGGTGCGAAAGTGATCCAGATTCGCGGCAATTTCGACGATGCGCTGGAACTGGTGCGCACCATTTCCGCCGACGGCTCGATTTCGCTGGTGAATTCGGTCAATCCCTATCGCCTGCAGGGGCAGAAGACGGCGGCGTTCGAAATCGTGGACGAGCTGGGATTTGCGCCGGATTTCCATGCCTTGCCGGTGGGCAATGCCGGCAACATCACGGCCTACTGGATGGGCTACAAGGAATATGCGGACAAGCGCATCAGCAAGTCGCTGCCCCGCATGCTGGGTTTTCAGGCCGCGGGCGCGGCGCCCATCGTCAACGGCGCGCCGGTGGAGCACCCCGAAACCATCGCCACCGCGATTCGCATCGGCAAGCCGGCGTCGTGGAAGCAGGCCGAGGCCGCGCGCGACGAGTCCGGCGGCGTGATCGAGGCCGTGACCGATGAGGAGATTCTCGAAGCCTATAACATGCTGGCCAGTCTCGAGGGCGTGTTCTGCGAGCCGGCGTCGGCCGCCTCCGTGGCCGGCGTCATCAAGCTGAACCGCCGCGGCTACTTCCCGGAAGGGGCGCGCATTGTCTGCACGCTGACCGGCAATGGCCTGAAGGATCCGGACACGGCGATGCTGAACATGCCCGCGCCGGTGACCGTGGAACCAACCGAGGACGCGGTGCGCGAGGTGCTTGAATCCTGAACCCCAACGTCCGGCAATGCTGATTGTCGGCAATGCGCTGCAACGAACCCCGGAGGGGTTGGCGCTGCATCCCGATCTTGCGTTTCTGGAACGGCGCTTGTGCAACCGGCGCCGGCGCTGGTTTGCTTGTGCGGACAGAACGGTTCCGGGCTGGCATGCGGCGCTGTGCGGCGCGCCGCTGTCGGTGATGCTGGCGCATCGCGCGGGATTGGCCCCGGATGCGGCCAGGCAGGTCTGGGTGGCCTCGCCGTGGTCGGGGCAGGTGGGGCGCGATTCCATCCATGTGATGCCGGACGGCCTGATGCCCTGGAGCGATCGGGATGCCGAATGGTTGTGCGATGCGCTGTCGTCGCTGCTGGCGGCCGAAGGCATGCGACTGGTGCGCACAGGGGCGGCGCTGGTGCTCGCCTGCGAGGCGCCGCTGGATGCGCAGCCGGCTGATTTTGCGATTGTGGCGGGCGGTCGTCTGCCGAACCGTCATCCGCCGGGCGCGGATGGCGGCCGATTGATGCGGCTGGCGGCGGAAATCCAGATGTTGCTGCATGGGCGGCAGCCGGACTGGCGCAAGGAGCAGCCGGCGGTGCACGGGCTGTGGTTCTGGGACGGTGCGGCCTGGCCGGCGCCGGCGCCGGCGCGGACGGCGCCGGTGCGCGGCGTGCACCCGTTCCTGCCCGTGGAAAGCCGCGCGTGCGCCGGGGCGTCGCTGATGCTTGCGGATGCCGAATGTGTGCAGGACATGCTGGAGCCCGACAGGTTGCCGGATGCCGTGGTGCTGGCGGGCGCCGGCCATGCGCTGGCCCTGAACGGCTGGCGTCCGGCATGGCCCGGACGCGGGAGATTGATTCCGGGTGAAAGTCCCCGGAAGGCGGCTGGCGAGGCCGAGTTGATGCGCTGGCTGAAGGCGCGACTGTAGTGCCGCTGCCGGATCGTGAGACCCTGCGCGGCCAGCGACTGGCCTGGCGGCATGCGCCGCTGGTCGCGCACGATCCGCGCGCGGCCTGGGATGGGCTTCTGGCCAATCGGGGACTGAAGGAAACCGATGCGTTTTTTACGCCGCGTCTGGCCGATCTGCCCGATCCGTTCGGCATGCGCGACATGGAGCGGGCCGCCGATCGCCTGACTCGGGCCATTCGCGCCGGCGAGCGCATCCATGTTTTTGGCGATTTCGATTGCGACGGTGTGTGTGGCACGGCGATTCTGGTGGAAGCGCTGAGCGCCGCCGGCGCGCAAGTCAGCTCATCCATTCCGCATCGGGTCGACGACGGCCACGGCATTGGCGTTGCGGCCGTGCGCGAGGCCGCGGCGGCCGGCGTGCGCATTGGCCTGAGCGTGGATACCGGCACCGCCTGTTTCGATGCCTGCGAGACGGCGCGGCAGGCGGGCATGGACCTGATCGTGACCGACCATCATCTGCCGGATGCGGCCGGTCTGCCGCCAGCTTTCGCCCTGCTGAATCCGGCGCGTGAGGATTGCGGCTTTGCCGATCGGCTCCTGTGCGGCACCGGGGTGGCGTTCTTTTTGCTGATGGCGGTCTGGAAAACGCTGGCGGGGCAGGGCCGGCGGCCGGATTACGACCTGCGCCGGCTGCTTGACCGGGTGGCGGTGGCCACGGTGGCCGATGTGATGGAGCTGCGCGGCGTGAACCGGATTCTGGTCGCCCACGGTCTGGCCCGGCTCAATGAACAACCGGCGCCCGGCATGGCGGCGTTGCTGCGACTGGGTCATGGGCGCGGGCCGGTGACGGTGGAGACCATCGGATTCCAGTTGGCGCCCCGCATCAATGCGGCCGGGCGCATGGCCCATGGAGACGAAGCTCTGAAGCTGCTGCTGGCCCGAAACGGGGAAGAAGCCGAAGCGCTGGCGGCGATCCTCGATGCCGCCAATCGCGAACGGCGGCAGGTGGAAGCGCAGGTTTCGCGCGAGGCCGAGGCGCGGTTGGCGGGAGCGTCCGTGCTGGCGGCTTATGACGCCTGCTGGCATCCCGGCGTGGTCGGCCTGGCGGCGGGGCGGCTGGCACGCAAATACGGGCGACCGGCGGCGGTGGGGTTTGAGGCAGCGGACGGTTCGGTGCGCGTTTCCCTGCGCGGGCGGCCGGGATTTCATGTCGGACGATTGCTGGATGCCTGCGGCGCTCATCTTTCGGGCTATGGCGGCCATGCCGGCGCGGGCGGCGGCACCGTGCGCGCCGGGTGCTGGGAGGCGTTTGTGGCCGATTTCGGCGCCGCGGTTGCGGCGCAGTCGCGAGAGATCTCAGCGCCGGTTTGCGCCGTGGACGGGGTGCTGGAACTGCCGGCCCTGCATCCGGGGCTGGCTGCGCGGCTGGCGCGCTTCGAGCCCACGGGATGCGGCAATCCGGCCTGCCGCTGGCTGCTGGCGCCCGCCGTGGTGACGGCCAGGCGTGAACTCAGGGGAGGCGTGGTGCGGTTGGATGTCGAGCAAGCCGGCGTGTGCATGCGCGCGGTCGTTTTTCAGGCCGGCTGGGCCGGGGATGTGCAGCCCGGTTGCAAGGTTCACCTGATCGGCCGGCTGGAAACGGACGACTGGCGCGGCAACGGCGCGGTTCAGTTTGTCGTGGAGGATGCGTTGCTGGCGGAGTGAGGCGGCGCGGGGTCAGATGCCGTCGGCAAAACGAACCGTTTCGCCGGAAAAGACCGGGGTGGTCAGGTATTTTTCGCCCCCGTCGGGGAAAATCATTACGATGCGGCCCGGCCGGCCTTCATCAGCCAGCCGCTCAGCCAGGCGCAGGCCTGCCGCCAGCGCGCAGCCGCAGGACTGGCCGGCCAGAATCCCTTCCTCGCGTGCCAGCCGCTGGGTGAGCTCATAGGCTTCCTCGGTGCCCACGGCGATCTTTTCATCGTGCACCGTTTCGTCGTAAATGCCGGGCACGATGCTCGATGCAATGTGCTTGAGGCCCTCGATGCCGTGGAAGGGCGAGTCCGGTTCGGCCGCGACGACGCGAATGGCGGGATTCATCCGCTTCAGATAACGCCCGGTGCCGACCAGCGTGCCGGTGGTGCCCAGCGCCGCCACGAAATGGGTGACGCGACCCTCGGTGTCGCGCCAGATTTCCGGGCCGGTGGTGGTTTCGTGCGCCTTGGGATTGGCCGGGTTGTTGTATTGGTCGGGCTTGAAATAGCGGTCGGGATCGGCTTCAAAGATCTCGCGCGCCTTGAGAATGGCGCCATCCGAGCCCTCCAGCGGATCGGAGAAGATCAGATCGGCCCCGAAGGCGCGGCAGATGCGCTTGCGCTCGTCCGAGACATTGCCGGGCATGACCAGTCGCACGCGATAGCCCAGGGCGGCGCCGATCATTGCCAGCGCGATGCCGGTGTTGCCGCTGGTTGAGTCGAGGATGATCTTGTCCGGCGTCAGCAGCCCGCGCTCGATACCATCGCGCACCATCATCAGGGCCGGACGATCCTTGACCGAACCTCCCGGATTGAAGCGCTCCAGCTTGGCTTCCAGCACGATGTCCTCCGGCAGGTGTCCGGGGATGCGTTGCAGGCGGGCCAGGGGCGTGTTGCCGATGAGATCGAGAATGTTCAAATTTACACCAGACTTATGTTATTTATGCGAATCACATGGAACTCTGCGTTGATTGGCGGAGCTTGCCAACCCCTGGCTGCGGGGGGATATGCCGCGCCAGATCCGATCGTCATTTTCCAACAGGCGCCGGCGCAGTTCGGCGGGCTGCAGGCCTGCTTCGCGCAGACCGGCCAGCGTGGTGGCGGCGTTGCGTTTGGCCAGTCGCCGGCCTTCGACGTCGCGGATCAGGGGATGATGGATGAATGTCGTTTCCGGCAGATCCAGCAAGGCTTGCAGCAGCCGGTGCAGGGCCGCGAAGGGGCGCAGATCCTCGCCGCGAATCACATGTGTGACGCCCTGGATGGCGTCATCCACGACCACCGCCAAATGATAGCTGACGCCGACATCGCGGCGGGCGACGATGACGTCCGCACCCAGGGTC
>CAYQMA010000008.1:0-28790 GCA_964418535.1 uncultured Zetaproteobacteria bacterium
AGCCGGCCCGGGCCGCGCGGGCCAGCCCGATGCGACGGTTGATGATGTTCACGCCAGCGATGATGAAGCCCAGCGCGATGAACGCGCCCGGCGGCAGCACGAACATCAGAAAATCCGGATAGTGTGCGCCCAGCACATGGAATCCGAAGATGCTGCCGTGGCCCAGCAGTTCGCGCACCGAGCCCAGCAGCATCAGGGCCAGCGTGAATCCCAGGCCCACGCCCAAGGCGTCGGCCGCCGAATCCGCCAGCCCGTTCTTGCTCGCAAACGCCTCCGCCCGGCCCAAAATGGCGCAGTTGACGACGATCAGCGGAATGAACAGACCCAGCACCAGATACATCTCATGCATCCAGGCGTTCATGGCCAGCCCGATTACGGTCACGAACGCGGCAATAACCGTGATGTAGGCTGGAATGCGGACATCGCGCGGCACGAAGCCGCGAATCAGCGACACCACCGTGTTCGACCCCAACAGCACCAGCGTGGTGGCCGCGCCCATCCAGAAGCCATTGACGGCGCTGGTGGTCACGCCCAGCAGCGGGCACATGCCGAGCAGTTGCGCAAAAATGGTGTTATTGCGCCACAGACCGTCGGCAAGGATGTCCGTGCGGCTGCTCGCGGTCGCTTCCGTGGTTGCGCTCATGGCCCAAGTGTCGCTTTTTTGGCCGGCGCTTCAAGCCGGGTCGCCTGCTTCAGCAGCCCTTCTCGATGGGCGGCGAAGAAGCGCAGTCCGCGATGCACGGCCTTGACCACCGCGCGTGGCGTGATGGTCGCGCCGGTGAACTGGTCGAAATCGCCGCCATCCTTTTTGACGGCCCAACGCACGTTGGTCAATGTCTTGCCGGAGAAGAAATCAATCCATGCGCGGTTGCGCACGATGCCGTCGCCCAGTCCGGGCGTTTCGCGATGATCGGTCACCCGGATGGCCTCAATGGCGCCCTCGGGCGTCACGCCCATCAGAATGCGGATCGCGCCCGAATAGCCGTCCGGCGCGATGACTTCCCATGCCAGGGCCAGAACCCGACCCGCGCCATCCCGCGCCACATACACCGGAATCTCCTGCCCATCGGCGGAAACGCGCAGCACATCGTCAATGGGGTTGTTGGCATGCGGCGGCAGCACTTGTTCGAGGCTGGCGCGCAGCATCGCGCGCTGGGCCTCGCGGATGGGTTCGCGGGTGAAACGGTCGGTAAGCGCCAGAATGGCTGCCGCGATGACCGTAACCAGCGTCAGCGCCAGCACCATGCGGACGGCGGCAGGGCGGGATGGCGATGCCGGCTTATCGTTCATGGTCGTTTCGCGCGGCGCGTCGTGACTTGCCATAGACGCGCGGCCGGAGATAGCGGTCGAGCAGCGGCGTGGCGCTGTTCATCAGCAGAATGGCGAACATCACGCCCTCGGGATAGCCGCCGAAGGTGCGGATGCACCAGGTCAGCACGCCGCAGCCGATGCCGAAGGCGATCTGCCCCTTGGGCGTCACGGGCGAGGTGACCGGATCCGTGGCCATGTAGAACGCGCCCAGCATCAGGCCGCCCGCCAGCAGGTGGAACAAGGGCGGTGCGAAATGCTCGGGATTGATGGCGTGGAACACTCCGGCCATCAGGCCGACCGTGGCGATGAAGCTGATCGGGATGTGCCAGGTGATGGTATGACGGGCAAGCAGATATATGCCGCCCAGCAGCAAGGCCAGCGCCGAGGTCTCGCCGAGGCTGCCTGCTTCGCGTCCCAGAAAGGCATCGAGCCAGTCATGGTTGTAGCCGCGCATGGCCTCGGCAAAGCCGATGCCGCGTGTCCATTCCGTTTTGACATGCCCCAGCGGGCTGGCCATCGTGATGGCATCCAGCCCGCGGCCGATGGCCTCGGGCCCGAGCCAGAACAGTTTCCAGCATTGCCCGAAATCGTAGAGATTGACTGCCGGCGACCCCAGGTGCATGGGCGTGATCCACGATGTCATCTGCAACGGAAACGAAATCAGCAACACCACCCGGGCGGCCAGCGCCGGATTGAACGGGTTGTGCCCCAGACCGCCATAGACCTGCTTGGAGATGCCGATGGCGACCGCGCAGCCGATCAGCGGAATCCACCAAGGCACCGAAGCCGGCAGCGTGAGCGCCAGCAACAGCCCCGTCAGCGCCGCCGAGCCATCGAACACGGGCGCGGTCGAGCGCCCCATCCATCGCAGGCACAGCCATTCGATGGCCATGCACCCGGTGATGCACATGACGAGGATGAAGACCGCCAGCCAGCCGAACATGTAGATGGCGACAGCCGTTGCCGGCATCAGCGCCAGCATGACCGAGAGCATGTTGGCGCGAATCGAATCGCCGTTGTGGATATGAGGCGAGCTGATCAGTGTGCTCATGCCTGCTTTCCGGGACCGGCATCCGACGTTTTTGTCGTCGCTTCCGGCTTCTTCTTCACTCGCGCCCGCCGCGCCGCGCGCTCGGCGCGCTCGCGGGCCAGACGGTTGTCACGCGCCTCGGCGCGCAGCTTGGAGATGCGCGCGAATTCGCGTTCCTTCTCGATCTTGGCCACCTGTCCCTTGGCGTAGCGGAAATAATGGACGAGCGGAATATGCGAGGGGCAAACATAGCTGCAACAGCCGCACTCGATGCAATCGAACAGGTCGTAGTCCTGTCCGCGCTCGAACTCGTCGTTACGGCAGTGCCAGGCGAGCTCGTTGGGAATCAGGCCGACGGGGCAGACTTCGACGCAATGGCCGCAGCGGATGCACGGCTCTTCGACGGCATTCTCGCTGTAGAGTTCGGCGCGGTGGATGGCCAGCAGGCCATTGGTGGACTTGACCACCGGTACGTCCAGCTTGGGCAGACATTCGCCCATCATGGGCCCGCCGTGGATCAGCCGGATGTCGGTCAGGTCGTCCAGTCCATGCTGGCGCAACAGAAACGGCGCAGGGGTGCCCAGCCGCACGCGGGCGTTGCCGGGGCGCGGTGTGGCCGCGCCGGCCACCGTGACCACCCGCTCGGTCAGCGGTCGCCCCCGGCAGACGGCTGCCTCGATGGCCCGGGCGGTGCCGACGTTCTGACACAGCACGCCGATGTGCAGCGGCAGTTTTCCGGCCGGCACCTCCATGCCGGTCAGGGTCTGGATCAGTTGTTTTTCGCTGCCTTGCGGGTAGCGGGTGGGCAGCGATCGGATCGCGATGTCCGCATCGGCGGGACGCGCGGCGTTCAGCGCGCGCTGCATGGCCTCGATGGCGTCGGGCTTGTTGTCCTCAATCGCGATGATGGCGCGCGCGGCGCCGACCACATGCAGAATCACGTCCAGTCCGCGCAGGATGGCCTCGGCTTCCTCGACCATCAGGCGATGATCGCAGGTCAGTTCCGGTTCGCATTCGACGCCGTTGAGGATGACGGTGTGAACGGGATGACGCTGGTCGCGCACGATCTTGATGAAGCTCGGGAACACGGCGCCGCCCAACCCGACGATGCCGCCCATGCGAATGCGCTCGCGCACATCGGCCGGATCGCGATCACGGTAGTCGGGCATGGGTTCGAGGCTTTCGTCGCATGCGTCGTCGCCGTCCGGTTCGATGAAGATGCAGGGCCGGCCCAGTCCCGAGGGGTGGGGCACCGGGTGTTCCTCGATGCGCACCACCTTGCCGGAGGTGGGCGCATGCACGGGGGCCGAGACATAGCCCTGGGACTTGGCGATTTTCTGGCCGCGCAACACGGTATCGCCCACATCCACCAACGGGGCGCAGATCTCGCCGATATGCTGCTTGAGCGGCACGATCAGCACCTCCGGCAGGGGACAGGATTCGATGGCGGCATGCGCCGTGCGCTTGTTCTGGGGCGGGTGCACCCCGCCCGGGAATCCGCGCGCGCCGTCAGCCAGGCCCAGGCGCTCAAGCAGTTTGTGGAGCATCCGCGGTTTCCCCTGTCTTGCGGATGGCCGCCGGCGGCGACCATGTCCATTCCTCGAAGCCTTCCGGCTTGGGAATCATGTCAATGCAGTCCACCGGGCAGGGCTCGACGCATAGCTTGCAGCCGGTGCAATAGTCGGCGATGACCGTGTGATACTGCTTGGGCGCGCCGATGATGGCGTCCACCGGGCAGGCCTTGATGCACAGCGTGCAGCCGATGCACTCATCCTCGCGGATGAAGGCGAGCATCGGCGGTTCCGGTTCCTGTTCCAGCGGTTTCGGTTCCACGCCCATCAGGTCGGCGATGGCCAGCATGGCGCGCTCGCCGCCCGGCACGCATTGGTTGACCTCTGCTTCGCCCTTGGCCACGGCTTCGGCATAGGGCTTGCAGCCCGGGTAGCCGCATTGGCCGCATTGCGTCTGCGGCAGCACCGCGTCGATCTTTTCGACCATCGGATCGCCCTCGACATGAAACACGCGCGAGGCGATGGCCAGCAGAATGCCGGCCAGCAGCGCCACGCTGCCCAGTGCGGTAATGGCGGCGAAGATGCTCATGTCAGCGAGGATCACCTCCGGAGGAATGGAAAGAACAGTAGCGGAACCGTGATTTCAATAGAATAACGTGAAATGAATGTGAAATCGGCCTTATCCCTTGACCAGACCCGAGAAGCCCATGAAGGCCAGGCTCATCAGGCCGGCTGTGATCAGCGATACGGCCGAGCCGCGAAAGGCATCCGGCACGGGCGCCTTCTCGATATGCTCGCGCAAGCCTGAAAACAGCATCAGCACCAGCGCGAATCCCAGCGCCGAGCCAAAACCATAGAGCGCCGAGGTCATGAAAGTCTGCTCCTTCTGCACGTTCAGCAGCGCCACGCCGAGCACGGCGCAGTTGGTCGTGATCAGCGGCAGGAAGATACCCAGCGCCTGATAGAGCACGGGGCTGGTCTTGTGAATCATCATTTCGATGAACTGCACCAGCGCCGCGATGATCAGGATGAAGAAAATGGTTTGCAGATAGAGCAGGTCGTAGGGAATCAGGATGTATTGCTGCACCAGCCAGGAGGCGGTCGAGGCCAGCGTCATCACAAACAACACGGCCAGCGACATGCCGGCGGCCGTTTCCAGCTTGTTTGACACCCCCAAAAAGGGACAAATGCCGAGAAACTTGGTGAGCACGAAATTGTTCACCAGCACGGCCGAGACCAGCACCAACGCGAATTCGCCCATGGGCGCATTATAGGCGCGCTGGAGAGGCGCGACTATCGCTTTGTTCGCTCGTTGTCAGGCATGCCGGCCTGATCGACCGGCATCCATATCCCGGACAAGCTGTTGCAGGCCTTCGGAGATCCGCACCGGTACGGAGTCGCCGTTCTCCAGCTTGCGGCATGAATCGGGCAGAGAGGCAAGCGAGCGGGCCGCACGCTCCCGAATGCGTTCCAGCGGCTCGGGGGCATTCAGGCGCTTGCCGCCTTGCATGACGGGCGTCAGCAGCGGCTCGCCTTCGGCCGTTTCATCTTCGAGCGCCAGCACATCTTCGGCGATGCGGCCACCTTCCATGCGACGCCAGATCTGCTTGCGCCCGGGCCAGGTGGCCTTGCCCTCGCTGGTTTTCCGGCGCGGCACGCCGTCATATTCCTGCAGCTTGTAGGCGCAGTCGAGATAGGGCGCATCGCTGGAGGTGATGAGTTTCGTGCCTACGCCGTAGCCATCAATGGGCGCGCCGGCGTTTTCCAGTTCCGCGATCCGGTGTTCGTCCAGATTGCCGCTGGCGAAGATGGTGGTTTCCGCAAGGCCCGCCTCATCCAGAATGCGTCGCACGTTCCGGGCATGCGCGGCGAGATTCCCCGAATCCAGTCGCACACCCCGGATGCGGACGCCGTCTCGCGCCAGTTCGGCCGCCGTCTCCGCAGCGATGACGGCGCCGCGTTCGGTGTCCCAGGTGTCGATGAGCAGCACGGTCTGCTCGGGGTGCGTTCGGGCGAAATGCATGAACGCCTCGTGCTCGGAATCATGCGCCAGCACCCAGGAATGTGCCATCGTGCCCATGATCGGAATGTCGAAACGCTGGCCGGCCAGCACATTCGAGGTGCCATCGAAGCCAGCGACCCAAGCGGCGCGCGCCGCCATCAGGCCGGCTTCCGCGCCGTGGGCTCGGCGCAGGCCGAAGTCCACCAGCAGTTTTTGCGGCGCAGCCAGGCGCGCCCGCGCGGCCTTGGAGGCGATCAGGATCTGGAAGTGCAGGATGTTGATAAGGCGCGTTTCCACCAATTGCGCCAGCGGCAGCGATGCGGTGATGCGCAGCACCGGCTCGTCGGGGAAGAACACCGTGCCTTCCGGCATGGCGTGCACGTCGCCGTCGAAGCGCAGCGAGGCCAACCAGTCCAGCAGCGTGGAAGAAAAGCGGCCGGTCTGCCGCAGCCAGTCCAGTTCGTCCGGCGAGAAGCGGAGCGATTCGAGGTATTGCAGCGCCTGTTCAAGACCGCAGGCCAGCAGGAAATGGCGGTGGTCGGGCAGGCGCCGGACGAACAGTTCGAAGCTGGCCGGCGCGGTCATGCCATGTTCCAGGTAGCCCTGGATCATCGTCAGTTGGTACAGATCGGTCAGCAGCGGCGAAACCTCGGGACGTGTCACAGGAGGCTCTCCGTATCGGCCACATCGGCGCCGGCTTCGCGCATACGCTGAATGGCTTGTGCGCCATCGTCCGGGCGCAGGTTGACCGCGCGCACTGCATCGCGCAGCAGGGTGACGTCAAAACCCGCTTCCAGCGCGTCCAGCACCGTGTGCAGCACGCAATAATCGGTGGCCAGGCCGCCCACGAACAGGCGCCCAACACCCAGTTCGCGAAGCTTCGCGGCCAGATCGGTGCCCTGGAAGCCGGAATAGGCGTCGGCATCGGGGTTGGTGGCCTTGGAGATGATGACGGCATCGTCCGGCAGGCGCAGCGCCGGCGCAAACGCCGCGCCCGGCGTATCGGCCACGCAGTGCGGCGGCCACGGCCCGCCCTGGCTGGTGAAGGAACAGTGATTCGCCGGATGCCAGTCCCGGGTGGCGATGACTGGCAGGCCGCGCGCCCGGAAACGGTCAATCATCCGGTTCAAGGGCGCGATGACCGCGTCGCCTTCCGGTACGGCCAGCGCCCCGCCGGGCAGAAAATCGTTTTGCACATCTACGATGAGCAGCGCATCGCCCGCATCCGTCATGGTTTCCAGCTCCTCATTCGATCGGGGCGCAATCGTTTGGTTTCTTACATGCCCCCTTACAAGGAGATAGGCCAGATGCGGGCGGGTTTCAAGCGGTTAGGGCCTGTTCACGCTTATTGTGGTGTTGTCGCTGCTGCCCGAAATGACGGTCAATCCAGGCGCGAGGCGAAGCGCATGGTGGCTCCATGGGCGAGCCTCGCAACGCCGAGTGGGCGCGTTTCGGGCATGGCCCGAAGGGATTCGGGCCATGATTCCGCCTCGCGGCGTTATCGTTCGCTCGCGTGCCGATTGTTTGCAAACAGTGTCGCACGCCACGCTCGCGCGTGCCTGGCGAGATTGAAATCATGACCGAATCGCCATCATCAAGAATAAGTGCGAACAGGTCCTAGTCATCGTCGTCGCTGTTCAGGAGGCGGGTGGCTTCCTCATGGTCCACATGCCGGATGTCGTGGCCTTGGATGGTGTAGATGACCATCTCGGCAATATTCGTCGCATGATCCGCGATGCGTTCGAGATTCTTGGCCGCATTGGAGAGGATCAGCGAAGCGGTGATGGCGCGGGGGTCTTCCAGCATGTAGGTGATGGTTTCGCGGTACATGGATTTATAGAGATCGTCCACACCCCGGTCTTTCTCAATCACGGTCATCGCCAGATCGATGTCGCCGCGCGAGAGCGCATCCAGTGCGCGGCTCACCTGACGCAGCACCTTTTCGCCCATGGCCTCCAGATTGGAGAAGTTTTTGGGCGGGGATTCGATCAGTCGCAAGGCTCCTTCGGCGATGCCGGCGGCCAGGTCGCCCATGCGCTCGAGGTCGGTGACGACCTTGATGGTGGCGATGATGAAGCGCAGGTCGCCGGCTGCCGGCTGCCGGCGTACGAGGATGTTGCGTGTCATTTCATCGCATTGCACTTCCAGCGCATTGATGGCGGCATCGCGATCGATGGTCTTGCGCGCTCGTTCGGCGTCCTGCTCCAGCATGGCGCGCACGGCGTTGCGAATGGCGCGTTCCACGAGTCCGCCCATGTTGAGCACATGTTCCTTCAGTTCCGAGAGTTCCTCGTCGAAACGGCGGATGGTGTGTTGGGGCATGGCTTCCTCCCTAGCCGAAGCGGCCGGTGATGTAGTCTTCGGTTTCCTGTTTGGCAGGTTGAGTGAACAACTGTTCGGTCTCGCCGAACTCAATCAGCTTACCGAGATAGAAATAGGCGGTGTAGTCAGACACCCGCGCTGCCTGCTGCATGTTGTGGGTGACGATGACAATGGTGAAACGCTGCTTCAGTTCGTCGATCAACTCCTCGATCTTGGAGGTGGCGATGGGATCGAGCGCCGAGCAAGGCTCGTCCATCAGCAGCACCTCCGGCTCCGTGGCCAGGGCGCGGGCGATGCACAGTCGTTGCTGCTGGCCGCCGGAGAGGGCGGTGCCGGGCTGGTTCAGCTTGTCCTTCACTTCATCCCAGAGCGCGGCGCCGCGCAGCGCCTTTTCCACCCGCGCCTCGGTCTCGGCGCGATCGAGGTTCATATGCAGTTTCAGGCCGTAGGCAATGTTGTCGTAGATGGACATCGGAAACGGCGTCGGCTTCTGGAAGATCATGCCCACACGATGTCGCAGCTCCAGGGCCGGGATCTGTTTCGGATCGAGGATGTTGACGCCGTCCATCAAGATTTCGCCTTCGGCGCGATGGCCCTTGTAGAGCTCGAACATGCGGTTGTAGCAGCGGATGTGGGTGGACTTGCCGCAGCCGGACGGGCCGATGAAGGCGGTGACGCGATTCTCGGCGATATCCAGCGTGTTGCCAAACAAAACTTGCTTGTCACCATAGAAAAAATTGAGGTTGCGGATGGCGATCTTGACCGGTTCCTTGACGGCGGCACGCGCCGCCTCCTGCGTGGCTGATTGCGTCATCTAGTGCTTGCTCCCCTTGCGCAGCACAAGCCGCGTGATGATGGTGACGGCCAGCACCGTCATGGTGATCAGAAACGCCGCGCCCCATGCCTTGGCGTGCCAGTCATCATAGGGGCTCATGGCGTAGTTGAACAGGGTCACGGTGAGGTTGCCCATCGGTTCGTTCAGGCTGTCGGCCCAGTAGGGGCTGTTCAGCGCCGTGAACAGCAGCGGTGCGGTTTCGCCGGCCACGCGGGCCACGGCCAGCATGATGCCGGTGATCATGCCGGAGACGGCGGCCCGGTAGATAACCTGAAGCATGACCTTCCAGTAGGGCGCGCCCAGCGCCAGCGCCGCCTCGCGCAACTCGTGCGGCACCAGTTTCAGCATCTCTTCGGTGGTTCGCGACACCACCGGCAGCATAATGATGGCCAGCGACACGGCGCCGGCCCAGCCCGAGAAATGGCCCATCGTCTTGACCATCACGATATAGACGAATACGCCGACCACGATGGACGGGGCGGAAACCAGGATGTCCGAGAAATAGCGCACCACCTCGCCCAGGCGCGATTCGCGCCCGAACTCGGACAGCCAGGTGCCGGCCAGCACGCCGAAAGGCACGGCGATGGCCGCCGCCACGCCGGTCATGATGAGCGTGCCGACGATGGCGTTGGCGAGCCCGCCGCCTTCCATGCCGGGCGGCGCGGGCAGCTCCGTGAAAAAGGTCCAGTTCAGCGAACCGGCGCCCTTGATGGCCACGTCGCCCAGAATCCAGACCAGCATCGCCAGACCCAGGCCCGCCGCCAGCGTCGAGACGCCGAGCACCAGACGGTTGATCAGCATGCGCCGCTTCATGGCTTGCCGCCGCCGGCCACGCCGCGCTTGAGCCACAGTTGCGCCAGCCCCAGCACGATGAAGGTCATCAGGAACAGCACCAGTCCCAGTTCGATCAGCGAGGCCAGATAGACATCGCTGTCGGCCTCGGTGAATTCGTTGGCCAGGGTGGAGGCGATCGAGTTGCCCGGCGCGAACAGCGACCACGACAGGTGGTAGGCGTTGCCGATCACGAAGGTGACGGCCATCGTCTCGCCCAGCGCCCGCCCCATGCCGAGGAAGACCGCGCCGACGATGCCCTTCTTGCCATAGGGAATCATCACGTCGCGCACCACCTCCCAGGTGGTTGCGCCCATGCCGTAGGCGGCTTCCTTGAGGTTGCGCGGCACCATCAGGAACACGTCCCGGGTGACCGAGGCGATGAAGGGCAGGATCATCAGCGCCAGCACGAGCCCGGCCGTGAGCATGCCGATGCCCATCGGCGCGCCCTTGAACAGGGGCAGAAAGCCGAAGTGGGCGGCCAGCCACGGCTGCACATGATCGGCCATGATGGGCGAGAGCACGAACAGGCCCCACATGCCATAGACGATGCTGGGGATGGCGGCCAACAGCTCGATGGCCGTGCCGAACGGCGCCTTCAGCCATTCCGGCGCGAGCTCGGCCAGGAACAGCGCCACGCCGATGGACAGCGGCACCGCGATCAGCATCGCCAGCACGGTGGACATCAGGGTGCCGACCATCGGGATGACGGCGCCGAAATCGTCCTTGACCGGATTCCAGGCCGTGCTGGTCAGAAAGGAGAAGCCGAACTTGTGAATGGCGGGCAGCGATTCATGCCAGAGCGCCGCGATCATCGCCGCGAACAGCGCCAGAATGCCAACGGCAAAGCACAGCGTCATGCCGCGAAAGAGGGTGTCCCCCCATGCCTTGCCGGCCTGCCGGTTTCCGGAGGTGTTCATCTCGGTCTCATGCTCCCTTGCCCGTGACGATGGCGGAATACTCGCTGCGCGCGCATCGGCGCGCAATGGCGGGTTTGATGGGTTGTTTTGAGTTCCTTGCGCAAGCGGCCTCGGTCGAGGTCGTTTGCGCAAGGAAGGGCGGAAGGAAGAGGGCCGGTCTGGCGACCGGCCCTGCAACCCCCGGCGGGAAGTTTGTCCCGGTTCTATCGAGAGGAGGACGTGTTCCCGCGCGCTTCCGGTCGGGTTACTTCCAGACCGGGTTGCCGTGGGTGTCCTTGATGTTCTCGCGCCAGGTGGCCTCGATCATCTTCACGACCTTCTCCGGCATCGGCACATAGTCCAGCGAATCGGCCAGCTTCTGCCCGTGCCTGAGCGACCAGTCGAAATACTTAAGCATCTCAAGCGCGTGAGCCGGACGGGGCTGCACCTTGTAAACCAGAATGAAGGTCGCGCCGGTGATCGGCCAGGAATTCGCGCCCGGCTGGTCGGTCAGCACCACATAGTAGTTCTTCGCATGCGCCCAGTCCGCGCCGGCGGCGGCGGCCTGGAAGTTGGCGGCGGTCGGCGCCACGAAGTTGCCGTCGCGGTTCTTCAGCAGCACGGAAGCCATCTTGTTCTGCAGCGCATAGGCGTATTCCACATAGCCGATGGAGCCCTCAACCTTGCGCACGAACGCGGCCACGCCCTCGTTGCCCTTGCCGCCCAGACCGACCGGCCAGGCCACGGACTTGGCGTTGCCCACCTTGTCCGCCCAGTCCTTGCTCACCTTGGTCAGGTAGTTGGTGAAGATCCAGGTCGTGCCGGAGCCGTCGGCGCGGTGCACCACGGTGATGTCCTCGTGCGGCAGGTTCAGGCCGGGATTGTCGGCCTTGATGTGCGCATCGTCCCACTTGGTGATCTTGCCGAGGTAGATGTCGGCAAGGTTCTGGGCGGACAGCTTCAGCTGATTGGCGCCGATGCCGACCAGATGCACCACCGGCACCACGCCGCCCATCAGCTGGGGCCACTGGATCAGACCGAACTTGTCCAGCTCCGCCGGCTTCATCGGCGCGTCCGAGGCGCCAAAGTCCACCGTGCGGGCCTTGATCTGCTTGATGCCGCCGCCGGAACCGATGGACTGGTAGTTCAGCCGCACGCCGGTTTCCTTGCTGTAGGCATAAGCCCACTTGCCGTAGGCAGGATAGGGGAAGGTCGAGCCCGCGCCGTTGATCGTGGCGCCGGCCTGGGCCGCCGTCGCGCCGAGGCTTGCGGCGGCGAACATGGTTGCTGCGAAGATGATGCGTTTCATGTCATATGCTCCTTTTGATTTTTTGTGTTGTTGCAGGGGTGGAGGGCGGCCGGCTGTAACCGGCCGCCGTTCCGTCATGCTCAGAACTTGAACTGCGAGTACAGGCCGTAGGTCGTGTTCTTGGCGATGGCGCCCTTGGTCAGCTTGTTGTTGGTCGTCTTGCTGTAGTCATAGACCAGCGACAGCGTCACGTTGTGCGCCGGGAAATACTCCAGGCCCAGCAGGTAACGGCTGGTCTTCTGCTTGATGCCAGGCACGGTGTCGCGCGTTTTCTGATCGTAGTCGTAGCGGCCGTAAGCGCCGAACGAGCTGTCTCCGAACCGGGTCCAGCCCCACAGGGCGTAGCCCGTGGTCTTGTCAGTCTGCGCCGTGATGGCATTCAGCACGTCCGCCTTGCGATCGGATTTTTCCTGCACATAGTTTGCGCCCACGCGCCAGTCATGACCCATGCCGTAGGTCGCCATGACCTGCCACAGCCGATGCTTGGTGCCCGGCGTGGTGCGATTGTTGGCCGCGTCATAGTATTTTGTTCCCTTGTAGCCGTCGCGGAACTGGAAGTCCAGCGTCAGACCCTCAATCGGGTAGATGCCGATGCGGGAATCAAAGTCGAAGGCCTTGGGCAGGCCTTTTTGCCAGTTGCCCGCTGTATCCTGATGCATGCCCGGATGGCTGTAACCGGCGCCGTCGGTTTCCGTGACCCAGTACTTCACCAGACCGTCGGCCAGCTTGCCTTTCAGGCCGATGCCCAGGTCGCTGGAGGCATCGAAGCCATGCTTGTCGATGAACACCGGTGAGGCATAGCGGTGCGCCCACAGGTGCTCCTCATGGTCAATCCACGGCGTGTGCGACTGGCCCAGCCGCAGCACGACGGCATCGCCCAGCAGCTTGCCCTGAACGTAGGCATACTTCAGGAAGATGTTGTTGTTCTTCTTCGAGAGACCGGTATCCAGATGGACATCCGTGGTGATGCGCATCATCCAGTCGCTGTTCATGTTGTATTTCAGCGTCAGGTAGGCGCGGTCAATGGCCAGGCCCTGCTGGCGGTCGGTGGTCTGGGTGGCGTTCTTCTTCTCGATGAAGCGGGTGTTGGCGAACACCAGGCCTTCGACCTTCAGCTTGCCGTCGTTGTTGTGCTTGACGGCCTTGGCTTCCTCCCTGGTGATCACGCCCTTGGCCACCAGCACGTCGGTCAGGCTCTGGTTGTCCACCTGCACGCCGCCGGCAAAGGCCGGGGCAGCCGTGGTTATGGCCAGCGCCGCCGCCGCGATGGATTGTTGGATGCTTCGTTTCATACGTCTTCCTCCTGTCGTTTTGCACTTGGGTGCATTTGAGTTGCGGCGAACCGTAGGGCGTGAATGTGACATCCGTATGACACCGGTGCGCTGTCACAAACCTGTCACATGACTGACATCGGCCTGTCATGGGCGCGGGTGAAGATGCCGCGCAAACCAATCATTGAAACACAGGAGGAATCAGATCATGACGGAAGCCGGCATACCCAAGGGGAACGGTAATCAACTGATACAGGCGATGGCGGCTAGCATTGCCGCCAACATGAACTTCGCGCGGTTTCGCGCTTTGCCCGCGGGCAGGGACATGGCTGTAGATGAGGCGATGGCACTGTTTTCCTGTTTCGAGGAGGAACAGGCGGCGGCAGGCAGTGTGCTCTATGAGGCGGGAGCGCGCTCGGAGCGGGTGATGCGCCTGATTCTGGATGGGCGCGCCGCCGTGCGCGATGCCTCGGGCAACATCTACGCCACATTGAAGCCGGGCGATGTGTTCGGCCTGTTCTCGTTTCTGGACGAACGGCCGCATTCGGCCACCGTGTCGGCGCTCGATGAACTGACCATGCTGTCGCTTCGTCGCTCGGCTTTTGATGTCATCACGCTGGAAGACCCCATGCTGGGCCATCAGTTGCTGCGCTTCATGTTTCGCCTGCTGTCGCGAATGGCGCTGAATCTGGAGGTGGAATACGCGGCCCTGCGCGATTATGCGCTGGGCATGCGCGTCTAGGCCCATATCCCGCTTGCATCGGCGCGCGTTGCCCGCAGCATGAGCGGCGATGAAACCCGTGGGGAAACATGATGCTGGAAGCAGCGGCAGCCAGCCGCGCGTGCTGATTGTGGAGGACGACGAATCCATCGCCGGCTTGATGCGCCTGCATCTGGCTGCGGCCGGATTCGAGGCGCATGTCTGCGGCGACGGTTCCGTGGCGCTGGAACGCCTGCAGGAGGCGGCATGGCATCTGGTGGTGCTGGATCGCATGCTGCCGGGCGCGGACGGCATGCGGATTTTGCGTTTTTTGCGTCGCGAGAGCGAGGAAACGCCGGTGCCGGTGCTGATGGTGACGGCCTTGGGTCAGACGGCGGAGCGCGTCAAGGGGCTGAACGAAGGTGCGGACGATTATCTGGCCAAGCCGTTCGAGCCTGAGGAGCTGGTGGCCCGCGCGCAGGCGCTGCTGCGCCGCGCGCTGCCGCGTGAACCGGAAGCGCCGCGGGCGGGCGGCATCGAACTCGATCCGGATGCGTTGGAAGCGCGGGTGGAAGGGCAGGCGGTGTCATTGCGGCCATTGGAATACCGGCTGTTGGAAACCTTGATGGCCAAACCGGGCAAGACCCGTTCGCGGGACTGGCTGCTCGATCATGTCTGGGGGCGGGACGCCTTTGTGGAGCCGCGCACCGTGGATGTGACGGTCAAACGGCTGCGCAAGGCGCTGGATGCGCATGGCGCCGGCGCGGCCATCGAAACCATCCGGGGCCGCGGCTATCGCTTCAATCCCGAACGTCTGAATCGTTCATCGAGCCAGGCCAGGGCATGAATCTGGCCGCGTGGGCGTCGCTGTTGTTGGCGGCGGGCTGGATCGCTCATGCCGTGTGGGCCGTTTCCCGCCTGCGCCGCCTGCGCGAAGCCTTGTGGCGGGAGCGCTCCGAACGGGAGGAACTGGCCGCCCGCCTGCGGCGGCGGGGCGACCGCATGGATGCGCTGTTTGCAACCATCAACGAGGCGGTGGTGCGTCTGGACGAACGGGGCAATGTGGTGGCCCTGAATCCGATGGCGCGGCGCGTGTTCGGCCTGGCTCGCGAGGTGGCGTTGCCGCAGCCGATGAATGCGCTGTATCGGGAGCCGGACTGGAACGAGGCCTTGCAAGCGGCGCTGGCGCGTCTGCCGGAACCGGCGGGATTGCCGGACATGCGCGTGCGCGAGCGAACGCTGGCGGCGAGACTGGCGCCGTTGTCCGGCGGTGAGGCGCTGCTTTTGTGCCTGGACATCAGCGAACAGCGGCGGCTGGAAGCCGAACGGGAGCGTTTGCTGCGCGATTTGATGCACGATCTGAAAACGCCGCTGACCTCGATTTTGGGCTATGCGCGCACCATCGAATCGCTGGGCGACGACGAACGCGTGCGCCATGAGGCTGCCGGCGTGATCGCCCGGGAATCCAAACGCCTGAATGAACTCCTCGATGCGATGCTGACCTTTGACCGGTTGCGGCGGGAACCGGCCGGCGGGTCATCGGCGCCGGCGCTTACGGTGCTGGAGCAGGCCGAACAGGCCACAAGGCCGCGCGCGATGGAGCGGAACGTGCGGCTGGAGCTGAAAGCTGCGGCCGATGTTTATTTGCCGATGGAAGAAAGCGATGCGGTGCGCGTGGCGGTCAATCTGCTGGATAATGCAATCCGGCATTCGCCGGCAGGTGATGTGGTGCGCGTGGCGGCGCGTCATGTGATGCAGGATGGCGAACGACGGGCGGAGCTGGTGGTGCGCGATCATGGTCCCGGCATTGATCCGAAGCACCTGCCGCACGTGACCGAACGCTTTTATCGGGTTGAACAGGCGCGCGGCCGGCAGGATGGCGGGCATGGCATGGGGCTGGCGATCGTGGCCGAGGCGGTGGCGCGCGCCGGCGGCGAACTGACGCTGGCCAATCACCCCGAAGGTGGTTTGGAGGCGCGCATCCGGTTTCCGGTGAATGTTCCGGTCAGGGGGACACTTTCTGAAGATCAGTCCTAATGCTGCATCAGGTCGGGGCGCAAGGTGATTGTGAAAATCATGCGTCTTTGCCATCGTTCGGTCTTTCCAAAGGCTGCGTTCCGCGATGCTGCAAGGTGATGAACACCAGAGATGCGGACGCTAGGGGGTTCGATGCGAGAAAGGCTTGGATGGGCGCTTGTCCTGGTGGCCGGCTTGTTGGCCGGCTGTGCCAGCGCGCCGAAGGGGCAGGTCTATGACCCGCTGGAGAAGGTGAACCGCGCCACCCACTCCCTCAACCGGGGGCTGGACAAGGTCGCCTTCAAGCCGCTGGCCAAGGTGTATGAAGGCGTCACCCCCAAGCCCATGCGCGACATGGTTCATCGCTTCTTTGACAATGCGCGCTATCCGAACACGGTGCTGAATGATTTCCTGCAGGGCAAGGGCGGCCAGGGTGTGGCCGATCTTGGGCGATTTCTCGTGAATTCCACGCTTGGCATCGGCGGGTTGTTCGATCCGGCCAGCACCCTGGGGCTGGCGCGTCATGAGGAGGACTTCGGCCAGACGCTCGGTGTGTGGGGCTTTGGGCCGGGCGCATATCTGGAGATTCCCGTCTATGGGCCGAACACGGTGCGAGACGCGCCCGATCTTGCGGTGAGCACCGCGGCCAGCGTTGCGTTCTGGATCGGATGGTTCGCCGGGCCGCAGGTCAGCATCCCGCTGTCCATCCTCTATGCCGCCGATCGGCGTAGCAATGCCGCTGGGGCATTGAAATTCGTCAATGAATCCGCCCTCGATCCCTATGTGTTCATGCGGGATGCATGGCTCCAGCATCGGACCTATCTGATCTACGACGGCAATCCTCCGGAGAGCGAGGATGAGTTCGACGACGAGGATTTTGGCGATGAGTGATGCGCTGGCGGCCTGGCGGGCGCGCCGCGCCGAGGGGCCATGGATCATGGGCGTGCTCAATTGTACGCCCGATTCGTTCTCGGACGGCGGGCGCTATGCCGGCGAGCGGGCGATCCGGCATGGGCTGACGATGTGGGAGCAGGGCGCGGCCATTGTGGATGTTGGCGGTGAATCCACCCGGCCCGGCGCCGCGCCCGTGTCGCTGGATGAGGAACTGCGGCGGGTCATGCCGGTGGTTGAAGCGCTTTGCGCCCGGGGTGTGGCCGTATCCGTGGACACCTCGAAGGCGGAAGTCATGCGTCGCGCTGTCGCCGCCGGCGCCGTGATGATCAACGACGTGCGGGCGTTGGCCGGCGATCCGGAGGCGCTGGAGGTGGCGGCGGCTGCGGACGTGGATGTGTGCCTGATGCACATGCGGGGCGAGCCGGCGACGATGCAACGCGATGTGAGATACGAGGATGCGGCGGACGAAGTCACCCGTTGGCTGGAATCCCGCGCCCGCGCCTGCATCGAGGCGGGCGTGGCCGAATCGGCCATCGTGCTCGATCCCGGCATCGGATTCGGCAAACGCCTGGAAGACAACCTGGCTCTGATCGGGGCGATTCCGCGCATTCGGGCTCTGGGATTTCCGGTGCTGATGGGGGTGTCGCGCAAATCCTTTCTGGGCGCCATCACCGGCGCACCGGTGGATGATCGCGAATTTGAAACCGCGGCGGCGGTGGCGCTGTGCACGGCGCTGGGGGCGGATGGCGCGCGCGTGCATGATGTGGCGGCCCAATCGCGGGCGATGCGGGTGGGTGCGGCGCTGCGACCGTTCTTGCCCGGTCTCCGGGAGGACGTAGCATCGCGGCAATGCTGAATCCGGCCCATCTGAGCTTTGGCGTGCGCGATGCGGTGGACATCGCGCTGGTCGCGGTGGTCGTGTATTTCCTGCTGCGGCTGATTCGCGGAACGCGCGCGGTTCAAATGCTGGCCGGCCTGGCCGTGGTGTTCGTGCTCTATGAGCTGGCGCGCGTCTTTGGCCTGATGACGGCGGAATGGATGTTCGGCCAGTTTTTCTCGGCCTTCATCATCATTCTGGTGGTGCTGTTCCAGCATGAAATCCGGCGCGCCCTGATGCAGGTGGGGGCCAACCCGCTGGCGGCGACGGGCTCACGCACGGATCTGGCCGAAGCGTTGACGGAATCGGCGTTTGCCCTGGCGCATCGCGGGTGGGGCGGGTTGCTGGTCGTGGAACGCGAGACCGGCTTGAAGCATTTGTTTGAGTCCGGCGTCGAAATGGATGCGCCGGTGCGCGCCGATCTGGTGCTGGCCCTGTTTTGTCCCCAGGCACCGATGCACGATGGCGCGGTCATCGTGCGTCAGGCGCATGACGAGTCCGGCGGGCGCATTGCGGCGGCTCGCGTGCTGCTGCCGCTGGCCCAGGCCAACGCGCTGTCGGGCGAATTCGGCACCCGGCATCGGGCCGCGGTGGGGGTGAGCGAAGAAAGCGATGCTCTGGTGGTGGTGGTTTCGGAGGAAACGCGGCAGGTGCGGCTGGTCGAGGCCGGCCGCCTCAGCGATCCTTTGGACCGGAATGCGTTGCGGTCGCGTCTGGCGCAGCGGTTGGCGCAGGGCGGTGCGCCGGCTGCCGGGGAGGCTTGAGTGCCGCGGACACGGGTGGCAATACGATCCGGCGGTCTAAAACTGCTGGCGCTGGTGATTGCCGTGGTGCTCTGGGTGCAGGTGCACGGGCAGGGCGAGGGTTCGTTGAGCATGGATGTGCCCTTGCAGGTGCAAGGCCTGCCGGACAATATGGTGATTGTGAACGATCTGCCCGACCGTGTCCGGATCACGGTCAGCGGGCTGCAGACGCGGCTGGCGGCGCTGAATCCTTCGGATATTCATGTGCCGCTCGATGCTTCGGATCTGAAGGAGCCGGGCGTGGTCGAGCGAGCGCTGGAAGTCTCATCCATTCGCTTGCCGCCTGGATTGGTGGTGGAGAAAGTGCAGCCGGATCGCGTGCAATTGCAAGTGGATCGCGTGGTCAAACGCGTGGTTCCCGTGCGTCCGAAACTGGAGCTGGATGCGGGCTGGAAGGCCGTCAATGTCTCCGTGACGCCGCCGTCGGCGACCCTGACCGGGCCGGAGGTCTGGCTGGATGCGTTGACCGATGTGCCCACCACTGTCGTTCATCCGAAAGCCCAGGCCGGGCCGTTTGAGGCCAGTGTCGGGGCGGTGACGCCGGTCGGTAAGGCCATTCGGCTAGCGGATCCCGATGCCAGATTCACGGTGCGCGGAGTGTTGATTCCTCCCTTGGAGATGCAGGCCGGGCCGGCAGGGCAATCAGGCAAGCCGGATCAGGCAAAACCGGCGGGCAAGACAGAACAGCCACCACAGCCAGGCCGGAACGAACAGACGGGACAGGCAAAACCGAAAGGCAAGGAGGGACACTGATGCGGCGTTATTTTGGCACCGATGGCGTTCGGGGCAGGGTGAACCAGGAGCCGATGACGGCCGAATTTGCCTTGCGACTGGGGCGGGCGGCAGGACATGTGCTGACGCGGCATTTGTCGCATCAACCCCATATCCTGATCGGAAAGGACACGCGCCTGTCGGGTTACATGATTGAATCGGCGCTGTGCGCGGGGCTCACGGCCCAAGGCATGAATGTGCTCTTGGTCGGCCCCGTGCCGACGCCTGCCGTGGCATACCTGACCCGAAGCCTGCGGGCCGATGCCGGCGTCGTACTTTCCGCCTCCCACAATCCCGCCGGCGACAATGGCATCAAATTCTTTGGCGCCGACGGTTTCAAGCTGCCGGACGAAGTGGAGCAGGCCATCGAGCATTGTCTGGATCACTTGCCGCCGTTGCCCGATCCGTCGCAGATCGGCAAGGCCTTTCGCGTGGACGATGCGCGCGGGAGGTATGTGGAGTTCTGCAAGGCCTCCTTGCCCCGGGATATGCGTTTTGACGGCCTGAAGGTGGTGGTGGATTGCGCCAACGGCGCGGCCTATGACGTGGCGCCGCGTCTGCTGGAGGAGCTGGGCTGCGAGGTGGTGGCGATCCACGCCGAGCCGAACGGTCGCAACATCAATCTGGGGTGCGGCTCCACCGCGCCGGAGGGCATGTGCGAGCGGGTCGTTGAGGCCGGTGCGGATGTGGGATTTGCATTTGATGGCGACGCGGATCGTCTGATCGCCTGCGACGCCGAGGGTCGGATCGTGGATGGCGATCGCGTGATAGCCGCATTGGCCGGCCACTTGTTGCGTCAGAACAAGCTGCGGGGCGGCGCAGTGGTGGCGACCGTGATGAGCAATATGGGATTGGAACAGTATTTGCGGAAGCTGGGACTCGAATTGCATCGGGCGCCGGTCGGCGATCGCTATGTGTTGGAGATGATGCGCGCCAAGGGTTGCAATCTGGGCGGCGAGCAGTCCGGTCACATCATCATGCTGGATTGCAACACCACCGGCGACGGCTTGCTGACCGCCCTGCAATTGCTGGCCGCCATGCGCGAGCAGGATGCGCCGCTGGCCGATCTGGCCGCGGACATGCCACTGTTCCCGCAGCAATTGTGGAATATCGAACTGCCTGCGCGCATGGATGCGCTGAGCATTCCGGCGGTGCGGCGCGCGGTGGAGGAGGCCGAGTCGCGTCTTGATGGCAGGGGGCGGCTGAATGTGCGCATGTCCGGCACCGAACCCAAGCTACGGGTGATGGTGGAGGCGGAAGACGATGGGTTGATGCGCGAGGTGGGCGGAGAATTGGCGGCCCGGATTGAGACCGCAGTGGCGGCGCTGGAATCGCATGGTTGAGCGGGTTTCGTTTTCCGGGCATAAAATCTTTGACATTACAAGAGGTTCCGGATAAGCTCGCATTCTGTTTCTAACTTGTGCGGCTAACGTTTCATCAAGTGAGGGGAAAGTGACCAAAGCCGAGATCGCCAAAGTGATTCATGAACGCGTCGGACTGTCCCAAAAGGAGTCCAGGCAGATTGTGGATGTGGTGCTGGATGTCGTTCGTTCCACGCTGGAGCGGGGCGAGGATGTCAAGATCTCGGGCTTCGGGCACTTTCATGTGCGAGACAAGCGCGCCCGCAAAGGGCGGAATCCCAAGACCGGCGAGGAGCTCACCATTGAGCCGAGGCGGGTGGTGACATTCCGTGCCAGTCAATTGCTGAAGCAGCACGTCAATGGCGACTGACGCGGCGGCCCGGGCGGTTCTGCCTGCGGGCATTGACGTTCCCGAGCTTCCGGACAAGCTGTTTTTCTCCATTCGCGAGGTCAGCGAGATTTGCGGCGTGGAACCACATGTGCTCCGTTACTGGGAGACTGAATTCCGGCATATCCGGCCGGTCAAGAAAAGCGGCAACCGGCGTTTTTATCGTCAGCGCGACATCCATGCCATTCTCCAGATCAAGCATTTGCTGTATGAGCTGAATTTCACCATCAAGGGCGCCAAGAAGCGGTTGCAACAGGGTGACATCGAGGAGCTGGTAGAGCAGACTTCGGCCCAGGAGTCGCTGAGACAGATCCGGGAAGAGTTGGCCTCCATCCGACAGTTGTTGAGCGACTGATTCACAACGGAGCAAGATTCGCATGAAACGGGACGTAGCGCAGCCTGGTAGCGCACCAGTCTGGGGGACTGGTGGCCGCCGGTTCGAATCCGGCCGTCCCGACCACTTCCGCAAGGCCCATTCCGTCCGTTCGAACGTATGAGACGGCGCGGCATGGGCCTCGCTTTCGAGCGTCCCCGCCGTCGCATGGTGGCGGAACAGCTCATCGGACGCGGCATTACCGACGAACGTGTGATCGAGGCCATGAGCGCGGTGCCGCGGCACCTGTTCGTGGATGAGGCGCTGGTCGGCCATGCTTATCAGGACTCATCGCTGCCGATCGGCGAAGGGCAGACCATTTCCCAGCCCTACATGGTGGCGCGGATGACCCAGCTTCTGGAGCTAAGGGGGCATGAACGCGTGCTGGAGATTGGTACCGGCTGCGGCTATCAGACAGCCGTTCTGTCGCGCCTGTGCCGGCGTGTGTACAGCATTGAGCGATTGCCTTCGCTGCATGAGCGGGCCCGGCGCAATCTGCGTGCGGCGCGCCACGCCAATGTGATGCTCAAATGCGGCGATGGCACGCTGGGTTGGGAGGAATACGCGCCCTTCGATGCCATTTTGGCCGCCGCTGCCGGCGATGGCCCGCCCGAAGCCTGGTTGCATCAATTGCGCGAGGGCGGCGTGCTGGTGATGCCGGTGGGCGAAGGTGGGCGGCATGTGCTGAAACGGTTTCGCAAACAGGGCCATGCTTGGCGCGAAGAGCGTTTCGATGACTGCGTCTTCGTGCCGTTGGTTCGGGGCGCCTGACATCGCCTTCCTTTCCCGCCTGCTCAAGCCCGCCTGGCTGCGGCGCTGCTATCACTGGACCCTGGCGTGGGCCGATCATCCGCAGGCGCATGCGGCGCTGTTTCTGATTGCGGTCATCGAGGCCAGCGTTTTTCCGATTCCGCCCGATTTGCTGCTGATCGTGCTGGCCTTGGGCGATCCGCGGATTGCCTTGCGTCTGGCCGCGATTGCCACGGCTGGCTCCACCCTGGGCGCGGCGCTGGGCTATCTGATCGGCATGCTGCTGTTTTCGGCCGTGGCCCAGCCGCTGCTGGAGTTTTATGGCGCGATGGCGCAGTTCGAGCATGTGCAGGCCCTGTTCCGGCAGTACGGGCTGTGGGTGGTGCTGG
Source organism: uncultured Zetaproteobacteria bacterium (assembly GCA_964418535.1). GTDB lineage: Bacteria > Pseudomonadota > Zetaproteobacteria > Mariprofundales > Mariprofundaceae > JALVTX01. The sequence continues at coordinate 22,644 of CAYQMA010000008.1, forward strand.
TGGCGGGCTTTTCGCCCATTCCGTTCAAGGTGGTGACCATCGCGGCCGGCGCCTTCGGCCTGTCCATGCCGGGATTCCTCGCCGTGGCGCTGGTTTCGCGGGGGGCGCGCTTTTATCTGGAAGGAGCCTTGCTGCGCTGGGGCGGGGATCGCCTGCGGGCGCTGGTCGAGCGTCATTTCGAGTGGTTGACCGTGGCGGTGGTGTTGCTGGTGGCGGCCGGATTCGTCATGCTCTGGTGGTGGCGGTGAAACCATGGTGAGAACGCTTTGTCTGGCGCTGGCGCTGGTTTTGTCGGGTTGCTATCACACCGCCGTTCCGCCTCATGCGCATGCGAAACATCGCACGAGGATTCCCCGCACCCAGGTTTATCAGGTGCGCCCGGGCGACACGCTCTACAGCATTGCGCGTCGTCACGGGCTGGATTATCACGATCTTGCGCGTCGGAATCGCTTGCATCCGCCCTATACCATTTATGCAGGCCAGCGGCTCTACATTCATGGCTGGGCGCCGCGTCCGAGCTATATGCCCTTGCCGAAGCCGAAAAAGCATGCCCACCATGCCACCCGAACGCATCACCATCATGCCAGCCACAAACACGGGCGGAAGCATGGATCAGGCGGGACGGTTCACCTGATCTGGCCGGTCCACGGGCCGGTGACCAGCGGATTTGGCCGACGGCACGGACGGCCGCATGACGGCATCGACATCGGCGCGCCCGAGAATACGCCGGTGCGCGCTGCGGCGGCCGGCGAAGTGGTGTATGCCAGTCACCGGCTGACCGGCTATGGCAATCTGATCATCATCCGCCACACCCGCGACATGTTTACCGCCTATGCGCACAATCGGGTCAACCTGGTTCGTCCGGGGCAGCATGTGAAGCAGGGGCAGATCATCGCCCGCGTTGGTCATACCGGCCGCGCGAGCGGCCCGCATCTGCATTTCGAGGTGCGGCGGGGGCCCACGCCGGTGAATCCGCTGTATTATCTGCCGCCCCGCAAACACCGATGACCGCATGCCATTTGAAATTCCGGCGGCGATGACGCATGCTGTGCGATGCTCGATGACATGGCCGAGGAGGGGTGATGGCCGAACGTCATAGCGTGGATCCGATGACGCTCTATATGCGCGAGATTTCGCGCTATGAGCTGTTGACCGCCGAACAGGAGATTGAACTCGCCCGTCGCATCGCCCGGGGCGATGAGGAGGCGCGGCAAAGCATGATCAAGGCCAACCTGCGACTGGTGGTCAAGATTGCGCGCCGCTACATGAATCGGGGCTTGCCGCTTTCCGACCTGATCGAGGAGGGGAACATCGGCCTGATGCGGGCGGTGGAAAAATTCGACGAGGCGCATGGATGCCGGTTTTCCACCTATGCGACCTGGTGGATTCGCCAGTCGGTCGAACGCGCGATCATGAACCAGGCCCGCACCATCCGTCTGCCGGTGCATGTCGGCAAGGAATTCAACGCCGTGATGCGTGCGGCCAGCGAGTTGCGCGCCAGGCTCGAACGCGAACCGACCGATGCCGAGATTGCCGAGTTCATGGGCAAGCCGCTGGAGCGCGTGCAGACGCTGCAGGAGGCCCATCAATACACCGAAAGCGCCGATGAACTGCTGCATGACGACGGCGATTTCACGCTCTATGACGTGACCGAGGACGAAGATGCCGAAGAGCCGGCCGAAGAACTGGATCACCGCATTCGTTCGGATCTGTTGCAAGCCTGGATGGCCCGTTTGTCGGACAAGGAGCGTGAAGTGGTGCGCTTGCGCTATGGCCTGAACGCCGAACAGGAAACATGGACGCTGGAGGCCATCGGCCGGCACATGGGGGTTACGCGCGAACGCATCCGGCAGATTCAAGTGGCGGCGCTGAAGAAGTTGCGGCACATCATCCGGCAGGAAAACATTCATCCCGAGGAGGTGCTATGACAGCCCCCGCGATCAATCTGCGCGACTACATCCGCGATGTGCCCGATTTCCCCAAGCCGGGCATCGTGTTCAAGGACATCACGCCGCTTCTGGCCAACGGCGACGCCTTTGCGGCCGCCGTTTCCGGCCTGGCCTGCCATGTGCCTTCCGGCTCGGATGTCATTGTCGGCATTGAGTCCAGAGGCTTCATTTTCGGGGCGGCGCTGGCGCAGCAGTTGAACATGGGATTCGTGCCCGTGCGCAAGCCGGGCAAGCTGCCGTACGAAGTGCATGGCGTGGATTACGAACTGGAATACGGCATGGATCGGCTGGAAATCCACCGCGATGCGCTCAGCGAGGGGCATCGGGTGGTGATCGTGGATGATCTGCTGGCCACCGGCGGCACCATGCGGGCGACGGTGGATCTGGTGCGCGAACTGGGCGCCGAAGTGGCCGCCTGCCTGTGCGTCATTGAGCTGGCGTTTCTGAACGGTCGCAAGCGGCTGGCCGATGTGCCGGTGCACAGCCTGCTGATCTACGATCAGCCCGGGGATGCGCCGCGCGCCTGCGATCGTTAGCATCGCCCAGCCATCGGGCAAGCCCTCGTAGCTCAGCTGGATAGAGCGGCCGCCTCCTAAGCGGCAGGTCACACGTTCGAATCGTGTCGGGGGCGCCAGTGTTTGAATCAAGCGAGGTGGGAGAACCATGACGGAGCATCTGACGACCACGATTCCGGTGCAGATTGAAGAGGAGATGCGGCGTTCCTACCTCGATTATGCGATGAGCGTAATCATCGGGCGCGCCCTGCCCGATGCGCGCGACGGTCTCAAGCCGGTGCATCGCCGCATTCTGTACGCGATGCAGGAATTGGGCTGCACGCACGACAAGCCCTACAAGAAATCGGCCCGCGTGGTCGGCGACGTGATCGGTAAATATCACCCGCACGGCGACACGGCGGTGTACGATGCTCTGGTGCGCATGGCGCAGCCCTGGAGCATGCGTCATGTGCTGGTGGACGGCCAGGGCAACTTCGGTTCGGTGGATGGCGATTCTCCGGCTGCGATGCGTTACACCGAGGCGCGGATGAGCCGGCTGGCTTCGGAGCTGTTGGCCGACATCGACAAAAACACGGTGGATTTCGCTCCCAACTACGACGAGTCGCTCAGCGAGCCGAAGGTGCTCCCGGCCAAATTCCCAAATCTGCTGGTCAACGGCTCGCAAGGCATCGCCGTGGGCATGGCCACGAACATCCCGACGCACAATCTGGGCGAGACCATCAATGCCACGATCGCCCTGATCCGGAATCCCGACATCGACGATGAGGCGTTGATGGACATCATGCCCGGTCCGGATTTTCCGACCGGCGGCTTTATTTATGGGCGCAAGGGTATCCGACAGGCGTTTCTGACCGGTCGCGGCTCGGTGACGATGCGGGCCCGGGCCATTGTCGAGATTCATCCCCGCACCAAGCGCGAATCGCTGATTGTGACCGAGCTGCCCTATCAGGTGAACAAGGCTGCGCTGATCGAGAGCATCGCGGCGTTGGTGCGCGAGAAGAAAATCGAGGGCATTGCCGATCTGCGCGACGAGTCCGACCGCGAAGGCCTGCGCATCGCCATCGAGCTGAAGAAGGGCGAGATCCCCGAAGTGGTGCTGAACAATCTGTACAAGCACACGCAGCTGCAATGCAATTTTGGCTGCAACATGCTGGCGCTGGTGGACGGCCAGCCCAAGCTCTGCGGCGTCCGCGAATTCCTGAATCATTTCATTGACCATCGCCGGCAGGTGGTGACCCGCCGTTGCCTGTTCGAGCTGGACAAGGCCGAGGCGCGGGCCCACATCCTGGAAGGCCTGCTGATCGCGCTCGATCATATCGACGAGGTTATCCGCCTGATCCGCGCCAGCCGCACCACCGAGGATGCGCGCGACGGGTTGATGGATCGCTTCGGATTGTCCGAGAAACAGGCCAAGGCCATTCTGGACATGCGGTTGCAACGCCTGACCGGGCTGGAACGCGACAAGATCAAGGCCGAATACGAGGAGGTGCAGCGCACCATCGCCCGCCTGAAAGCCATTCTGGCCGATGAGAAGCTGTTGATGGACGTGATTGTCGAGGAGCTCGAAGAGGTGCGCGATCGTTATGCCGATCCGCGTCGCACCGAGATTGTGGACGAAACGGCCGAGCTGTCGGTGGAGGATCTCATCACCGAGGAGGATATGGTGGTGACCATCTCCAACGAGGGCTACATCAAGCGCAATCCGGTGTCGCTGTATCGCGCCCAGCGTCGCGGCGGCAAGGGCAAGACGGCGATGACGACCAAGGACGAGGATTTCGTCGCCCAGTTGATGACCGCGTCCACCCATGATTATCTGCTGTTCTTCTCCGATCGGGGGCGGGTGTTCCGCAAGAAGGTGTACGAAATCCCGCAAGCCGGTCGCGCGGCGCGCGGCAAGGCGCTGGTGAACCTGCTGCCGGTGGAGAAGGGCGAGCGCATTTCCGCCACCCTGGCCGTGCGTGAATTCACCGAGGGCCGCTACATCGTGATGGCCACGAAGAACGGCTTGGTGAAGAAGACGCCGTTGACGGATTATGCGCACATCCGCGCCAACGGCATCATCGCCATCAAGCTGGAGGAGGGCGATGATCTGATGGCGGTTCGCGTCTCCAACGGCGAACAGGAAATCCTGCTCGCCTCCAGCGGCGGCAAGGCGATCCGCTTTTCCGAAACGGATGTGCGGCCGATGGCGCGCGCCACCAAGGGCGTCACCGGCATGCGGCTGCCCGAGGGCGACCACGTGATCGCGATGACGCTGGTGGCCGATGGGGCGAGTCTGCTGTCCGTCAGCGAGAACGGTTTTGGCAAGCGCACGCCGATGAGCGAGTACCCGCGTCAGAAGCGCGGCGGCAAGGGCGTGTTCACGCTCAAGACGGGCGGACGCAACGGTGCCATGGTGGCCGCGTTGCAGGTCACCGACGAGGATCAGGTCATGCTGATGACCGATACGGGGCGTCTGGTGCGCATCCGCATGGACGGCGTGTCGCTGATCGGCCGCAACACCCAGGGAGTGAAGTTGATCGAATGCGCGCCCGATGAGAAGGTGGTCGGGGCGGTGCGCGTGGCCGAGCGTCAGACCGATGAGGTTGCCGGGGAAGCTGGGGAAGCCGGGAGCGAGCGATGATTGATCGCCGCGAATTCCGGGCCTCGTTCGAGGCCATGCAGACCGCGCTTGCCCGCCGCGGCGCGGACGTGGTGGCGGACGCAAGCCCCTGGGCGCGCGCCCGGGAACTGGATGGTCGCCAGCGCGAGTTGAAAACCCGGCTGGAAGCCCTGCAAGCCGAGCGAAACAAGGTGTCCAAATTGATTGGGATGAAGAAATCCCGCGGCGAGGACGCCACGGAGGAACTGGCCCGGATGCAGGCCGTTGCGCGTGAGGTCAAGGCGCTGGAGCGCGAGGCGCGCGAGGCCGAGGACGCGTTCGAGGCCGTGCTGCTGGAGATTCCCAATCCGCCGCACCCCTCCGTGCCGGACGGCGCGGATGAGGCGGATAATGTCGAAATCCGCCGCTGGGGCGAACCGCGGCAGGATGATGTGCCGCCGCATTGGGAAATCGGCGAATCGCTGGGCATTCTCGATTTCGAGGCGGGCGCGAAACTCGCCGGCAGTCGCTTCACGGTGCTGCGCGGCGCCGGCGCCAGGCTGGAGCGGGCGCTCATCCAGTTCATGCTGGACATGCATGTGGATCGGCACGGCTACGATGAGGTGTGGACGCCGGCCATCGTCAATCGTCGGACGATGACGGGCACCGGCCAGTTGCCGAAGTTCGAGGACGACCTCTACAAGCTGGAGGGCGAGGATCGCTTCCTGATTCCGACCGCCGAGGTGCCGGTCACCAATCTATATCAGGGCGAGATTCTCGATGCGGATCGCTTGCCCTTGCGCCATTGCGCCTACACGCCGTGTTTCCGCCGCGAGGCCGGTTCGGCGGGGCGGGATGTGCGCGGCATGATTCGCCAGCACCAGTTCGACAAGGTGGAACTGGTGCATCTGACACTGCCCGAACGGGCGCTGGATGACCTGCGGGAGCTGACCGGACATGCCGAGGCCATCTTGCAGGCGCTGGAGCTGCCTTATCGGGTGGTCGAGCTGTGCGCCGGAGACCTCGGCTTTTCGGCCGAAAAGACGTTCGATTTGGAGGTCTGGCTGCCGGGTCAGAAAGCCTATCGCGAGATTTCTTCCTG
>CAYQMA010000009.1:0-26570 GCA_964418535.1 uncultured Zetaproteobacteria bacterium
CCTCTTCCAGCCGGAAATCCCGCCCAATACCGGCAACATCGCCCGGCTGTGCGCCTGCACCGCCTGCCAACTGCATTTGGTGCATCCGTTGGGGTTTTCGATCAGCGATCGGCATCTGAAACGTGCCGGTCTGGATTACTGGGCCCACCTCGATGTGCGCGAGCACGCCAACTGGGCGGAGCTGAAACAGGCGCTCGCCAACCACTCGGCCACCTGGCATGGTCTGACCACCCGGGGCGGGAACAGCCTGTGGGAAACGCGGTTCCGTCCCGGCGATGTACTGGTGTTCGGGCCGGAGACCCGCGGCCTGCCGGCCGAGGTCCTGACCGAACTTCATCCTGTCCGCATCCCGATGCGTCAGGATGCGCCGGTGCGTTCACTGAACCTTTCGTCGGCTGCTGCCGTCGCGGTCTATGAGGCCTTGCGGCAGCTCGGACACTCAGCCGCTTTCGGCTGATCCTCTGCACAGAAAACGCGAAAACGCCCGCTCGAAGCGCCGTTTATCCACCACGCCCGCCGTTCATGAGCCGCATCCCGTCTTAGACACCGTCGTTTCATGGAGAGCATTGGCGAATCAGCGTAATGCACTGATATAAAAGAAATTTATCGAGTGATGAAAATATAGGCATGCTACCCTTACCCTCGTGAAAGACGTTTGAAGGCTTCATCAAACGCCCCGTTCTCCACACGGTTATCCACAAGCGCTGTGGAAAGCGCATCCGGAGGCTCGTAACCCCTCGCCCGCTTGCCCGCCATCAAACCCGTGCCGCAAAAAAGCCTTTGCCGGATGCTCCGGATACGCCCACAATAGCGGCGCATGAACTGGACGGTTTCCAATCAGCTCACCGCCGCTCGGGTGTTTCTGATCCCGCTGTTTGCGCTGGCCTTCTACCTGCCGGGCAAAACCGGGCACCTAGCTTCCGCAGCGCTGTTCGCACTGGCTTCCATCACTGATTGGCTGGATGGCTATCTCGCCCGCAGTCGCAACGAAGTCACGGCCTTCGGTCGGTTCCTGGATCCCGTCGCAGACAAATTGCTGGTGGCCACGGCCCTGGTTCTGTTGGTGGAAAGCGGACGCACGCCGGCCCTGCTGGCCGCCATCATCATCGGACGGGAAATCGTGATCAGCGCGCTCCGCGAATGGCTGGCGCACGCTTCCAGCATCGTCCATGTTTCCTGGCTCGGCAAATGGAAAACCGCCGTTCAGATGTTCGCCATCGTGCTGCTGCTCGTGCATGACCCGGTCTTCAGCCTGAATACGCATCTCATCGGCTTAGGCCTGCTCTGGCTGGCCGCGCTGCTTACGCTTTGGTCAGCCTGGGAATACCTGAGCAACGCCTGGGATGAGCTGGTCGCGCCATCCCCGAAGGAACCCGAAAAACGCATGGAGAAGCCCGCAACCAGCCAGGGGCAGCCCACCGACGGCACAACCTGAAGCCGACGATGCATTCCCCGGCGACGGCCAGCACCCCGCCACTGCATCAAACGCCGCCGGTCAAATCGAACGACGTTGATGCGGATGACGATTATTCGTCGGCCTTGCGCCGTTCCTTGCGCGCCCGGATGCGCGCCTTTTTGGCATCCACCGCATGCGGATCCCGGGTCTTGCGCGGCAGCGGACGATAGATTTCCACCCGATCGCCATCCCGCAATTCGGTGGACATGGTCGCCAGCTTGCCCAACACGCCCACCTTGTTCACCGAGAAATCGATTTCCGGATGTTTCTCCAGGATATGGCTCATCGCGATGGCTTCCTCGATGGTCGTGCCTTCGGGCACATCCAGCTCCTCCAGCGTTTGCTGGTGCGGCAACGCATAGGCCACGGTGATTTTCATGCCTTGGCTCCGCGATACAGCGTCATGGCCCGTTCCTCGAACACGCGTGCCATCGTCATGCAAGCATGACCGAACACCGGCGAGGCCACCATGCCCAGCATCATGCTCTTGAACTCAAACTCGATGGAGAAGTGAACGCGGCACGATTCGGGCCCGGTGTCCTCAAACGACCAGACGCTCTCCAGAAAACGGAACGGCCCTTCCAGCAAGCGAATTTCCACCAGCTTGCCGGGCACGAAACGATCCACGGTGCGAAACGCCTGCCGGATGCCCTTGAAATCAGCCACCAGCTCGGCGGTCAGCTCATCGTCGCGACGTTCCAACACGCGCGCATCGGCCACCCAGGGAAGGAACTCGGGATAAGCCGGAATATCCATCACCACGTCATACATGTGACGCGCCGGACAGGCCAGGTTCCGCATATCCTCATAGGACGGCATCAGCGTTTTCTCCTTCGTTCCCGCTTGTTGTCATAAGGATTCTCCCCGGCCACGAATTCAAAACGCACCGGCACGCCGGCCAGATCGAAGCGACGGCGGAAATCGCGTTCCAGATAACGACGGTAGCTCAGGCGCACGGCTTCCGGCCGGTTGCAAAAAACGCGAATGGACGGCGGACATGCGCCCGTCTGGGTGCAATATTTCAGACGCACCACTGCGCCATCGTCGCTCGGCGGATGCTGCCTGGCCTGGGCGCGCTCCAGCCAGCGGTTCAGTTCCCCGGTGCCGAACTCGGCCTGGTTGCGGCGCGCTGCATCCACGGCCTGGGCCAACAGGGCGCGCACGCCCTTGCCCTGTTTGGCGGATATGCGCCGCAGGGGCACATCCGGCAGGCCGCGCATGCGAAAATCCAGCCGTTCGGCGAACCGCTCCCAACCATCGGCATCCAGCAGATCAACCTTGTTTACGGCCACCACAAGCGCACATCCCTTCTCCCAAGCCAGACCCAGCAGGCGCATGTCCTGCTCGGCCACCTCGGCTGTGGCATCAAGCACCAGTACGGCCGCATCAGCCCGCGCGAACGCCTGCTGCGCCTTGACCCGCGCCACGAATTCGATTGCGTCGCGAATACGGGACTGGCGCCGCTGGCCGGCCGTATCCACCAGTCGCACCACGCCCTCCCCGGTCTCGTCGCGCCAAGGCAGATCCACATCCACCGCATCGCGCGTGGTGCCCGCCACGGGACTGACCGCCATACGCTCGCGTCCCAGCCAGGCATTGATCAGCGTGGATTTGCCCACATTCGGCCGACCGATCACGGCCAGACTCGCGATCACGCGGGCATCGTCATCGCCGATCGCGTCGTCCGACCAGGGAATCCGCTCCATCAGAGTCTCGCGCAGGCGGCGCAGACCATGGCCATGCAGGGCCGACACAGCCACCGGCTCGCCCAGCCCCAGAGCAAAGAATTCCAGCGCCGATTCCGGACGCTCGGCCTTGTTCACGACCAACAGCGTCGGCAAATTCTGCCGCCGTAGCCGGTCGGCAATGCGTTCGTCCAGCGGCGTGACGCCAGCCTCGCCATCCACGACAAACATCACCAGATCGGCCACATCCAACGCCGCATCCACTTGGGCGGCAATGCATTCCTGCAAGCCGCTCGCATCGTCCAGACCGATGCCGCCCGTATCCACCAGCGTGACCGGCCGCCCGTCCAGTTGCCAACCGGCCTCCAGCCGATCGACGGTGACGCCGGGCCGATCGCCGACGATGGCCCGCCGTTCCCGCATCAAACGGTTGAACAGCGTGGACTTGCCGACATTCGGTCGGCCGACAATGGCCACGACCGGGGCGCGACCGGCCGGCCGCGCGCTTGTATCCGACATCACCGGATCAGATAGAGGCCGCCCAGATGGTTGCGCACCAGCACGCCTCCGGCGGCGGCAAGCGGCGGCTGATCCACCCGCGCCGGCACCGACGCACGTCCCAGCACGCGGCCCTCGCCATCCAATGCAAACACCTGGCCGGAACTGGCGGCCACAAACAGCCGCGAACCGGAAACCGCCGGCCCGACCAACTCATCGTCCGCCAGCTTGCGCTGCCAGAGCGTGGCGCCGGAAGCAACATCCAGCGCCAGCGCCCGACCATCGCTGACCGCCACCACCAGATGGCCGCCTTGCACCGCCGGCGTATCGCGCAGCGACAGGTTCCGCTGCCAGCGCACCTCGCCATCGTCGGCCGAAAGGGCGGTGATCGTCCCTTGATAGAACGACACCACCAACAGACGCCCTGCCAGCACCGGATCGGCCACCGGCGTCTTCATCTCGCTCAACGTTCTTGCATCGGTCTGCAACAGCAGCTGCCGACGCCAGGCCAGATCGCCCGAATCCGCATGCAGCGCCACCACATCGCCGCTGCTGAACACGGCATACACCATGCCGTTCGCCGCCACCGGCGACGGCCCGCGCTGCAGCGCAAAGCCGCCCGGCAGCCCCGCCCAGCTCCAGCGTTTCCGGCCTTCGGCTGAAAAGCGGTAAACATGGCTGTCGGCAGTCTGAATCAGGAAATCGTCGTCCAGCGCCACCGGATGACCGAGCACAACGGAAGGCAGCGCCTTCTTCCAGACAATGACGCCGCGCACCGGGTCAATCGCATAGAGCCCGCCGTCCACATCGGAGAGCACCACCTGCCCGTTATGCAGCGTCAAGGCGCCGGATTCGCAAGGCGCATCCAGCGCCAGCCGCGCCCGCTCCCGACCGTTCAGATCATAGATGTGCGCCCGTCCGTCGCGTCCGCCGATCACAATACGATCGCCGACCAGCGCTGGGCGTGAGGCGGCCGGCGGCGACATCGGCGCTCGTTGATCCACATCGCGCACCCAGGCCACCGACAGCGGGCCCGCAACGACCTTGGCCGACCTGGTTTCGTCTTGACCGTGATGCCACAGGCCGCAACCCGCCAGCATTGTCAGGCCCGCGCAAGCGAGCGCCAAACGCAACCGCATCAGGACGACTTGCCCTTGGCGCTGCCGGCTGCGCCCGACGTCTGCAGTCTGGCCAGCCAGTCTGAAATCTTTTTCTTCAGTTCCTCGTCGTGAGAAACCGCCTGATCCGCCTTCTGCAGGTGCGTCACGCGCTCGGCGTCCGTGGCGCTGGCCCGCGCCAGCAGATACTGCCGCAGTTGTTCATAATCGCGGCCCACCGGCGTGTTCAGCGTTTCGCGCGCAGCGGCTTGATCGCCCTTGCGCAATTGCAGGGCCGCCAGATCCAGTTCCGCCTGCCAGCGAATCTCTCGATCCGGCGCATCGTTGATCAGCGCCTTCAAATGGTCCGCCGCCCGCTCCGTATCCAGCGAGGCCAGCAGCAAGCGCGCCAGACCGGCATAGGCCGTATCGCCATAATCGCTCACGACCTTGTCCAGCAAGGCGCGCCGCTGCTTCGTATCGTTTGCGTCCAGCGCCTGATGATACAGCGTGGCGGCCGAAGCGCGGCGGTCGGCCACATGCTCGCGCCAGAAACTGATGCCCACGATCAGCAGAATCACTGCCGTCAGCGCCGCCACCACCTGTTTCTGGTGCGACTGAATCCAGGCCGCAATGCGGGCGGACTGCATCTCGCGCTTGAGTTCATCCATCTCCTCATGACTGATCCCGGTCGTTTCCGCCGTCGTTGTCGGACGCTTGCGTTCGGGTTTGTCGTTCACTGTCCTGTCGTTCACTGATCACTCCATTGATGTCGTTGCCGTATCGCCACGCGGCCAGTCGGCGCGGAAAACTAAGCTTTGTTCGCTTCCGTGTCAGCCTCTCCGGAGGATTCGACCCGCTCCATCATTGCGCGCAACACGCTCTGCACCAGCGCCGCCAGCGGAATGGCCAGAAACACCCCCAGCACACCCCAGAAACTGCCGAACACCAGCACCGCCACGACGATGGCGATGGGATGCATGTCCACCACCTCGGAAAACAGCCACGGCACCAGCACATTGCCGTCCAGCACCTGCACCACCGTATAGGCAATCAGCGCATACAGCGTGTCGTGACTCAAGCCCCACTGGAAGAACGAAAGCAACACCACCGGAATGGTGACCACCGCCGCGCCCACAAACGGAATCCACACCGATACGCCGGTCAGAGCGCCCAGCAGCAGCGCGTACTGATGCCCGCACAGCCCCAGCGCGATCCAGGTGGCCGCGCCCACCACCAGCATCTCCCACACCTTGCCGCGCAGATAGTTGCCGATCTGCACATCCACCTCGTGCCAGACGCGACGCAACAATCCCCGTTCGCGCGGCAAAAACCGCTGCGTCCATTCGAGAATCCCTTCCTTGTCCTTGAGCAGAAAAAACACCAGCACCGGCACCAGCACCGCATACACCAGCACCGTGATGAGCCCCGGGATCGAAGCCAGCGAGAAGGAGAACATCGCCGCGCCCCATTCCTGAAGCTTGCCAGCCAGCATCGTCGCCAGATGCTGCACATAATCCGGCTTGATCCAGCCTGCATATTTCACCTGCAGCGTATGCAGGAAATCGCGCAGACTGGCCACATATTGCGGCGCCTGCGACAGCAGGCGGCCGACCTGATCGGACAACACCGGCAACACCGCCAGCAAGGCAAACAGGGCCAGCACGGCAACGCCCGCGCCCACCAGCAGAATCGCCAGCAATCGAGGGATCCGGCATCGCTCCAGCAACGCCACGACACCGTCCAGCACATAGGCGATGGCGATGGCCACCAGCAGCGGCGCCAGCACATTGCCAAACAGCGTCAGCAGCAGGAAGATGACCAGCAGCGAGGCCAACAGGGCCACCATTTCGGTGTCAGCCCACTGACGCTCCAGCCAGGCCCGGATTCCTCTCATCCCGCCGATTCGCGCGGCCAGCCCCGCGCCGCCAGCCAGGCCGCGCACAGCGTCGCGGCCAGGTGCAGGGCTTCACTGACGCCGTGCAGCATGCCAAACCGATGGCGGAGCGGAGAGCCGGCCGGCACCGTGTCAATCGGGCCCATCCGGCCCTTGATCTCCGCCATCATCGGCGCCAGCGCGAATTCATTGACAGCCACCAACAGCGCCAACGTCAACAGCGGCCACCAACGCGCCTTTCCCGCCTGCCGAGAACGCCAGAACAGCGCCACGGCCAGCGCCAGCAGCAACTCACCCCGATTGGCGATATGAAACAGCACGCCGGCAATCTCGCCCGCCTGCGCCCTGGTCGGCAGATGCGCAAACAGCACCGGCGCGGCCAGAAAACCCGGCACCACCAGAAGCCCCAGCATCAGGGCCAGCGCCAGCCGCCCGGCGCCGGCTCGCAGGCAGGCGACCGAACAGCCTGATCGCCCGCTGTCAGATATAGCGCACGTCCTGGATTTCATATTCACGCTCGCCGCCCGGCGCCTGCACCACGGCCACATCGCCGGCCTCCTTGCCGATCAACGCCCGGGCGATGGGCGAGGTGATGGAAATCTTGCCCTGCTCCAGATCTGCCTCATCCACGCCGACAATCTGGTAGGTCACCTCGGTGCCCGTTTCCAGGTCAATCAGATCCACTGTCGCGCCGAACACGATCTTGTCCGACTGGATGGTCGCCGGATCAATGATGTGCGCCCGCGCCAGCTTGTCCTCCAGCTCGCGGATACGACCTTCGTTGAAGCTCTGCTCTTCCTTGGCTGCGTGATATTCGGCATTTTCAGAGAGGTCGCCATGCGCGCGTGCGGTCGAGATGGCCTCGACAATCTTCGCCCGCTTCTCCCCTTTCAGGTACTTAAGCTCCTCGCGCAGGGCTTCGGCCCCCCGCTTGGTCATGGGTACGCGTTCCACTGCCGTCAACCTCCCTTGATGTCCGCGTGATGCTGCTGAAGGCTGGCCACCTCCAGCAAGTCCGCCGATCGCGCAATGGCCTCGGCGGCGGCCAGTCCTCCCGCCATGGTCGTGAAATACGGAATGCCGCGATCCAGCGCCGCCTGCCGGATGGATTTGGAATCCTCAATGGCCTGCGCACCCTCGGTCGTGTTGACAATAAAATCCACGTCGCCGGAAAGCAAGCGATCCACGATATGCGGCCGCACGCCGTCGATAACCTTGGCGACCGGCTCGGCCGGCACCCCTCCGGCCGCCAGCGCCGCATGCGTGCCGCGGGTGGCCAGAATCTCGAAGCCGGCCTCGCTCAGCATCCGCCCCAGCCGCACCGCCGCCTCCTTGTCTTCATCCCGCACCGAGATGAAGGCGCAGCCGCGCTCGGGCAGACGCACGCCGGCGCCCAGTTGGGCCTTGTTGAAGGCGGTCGGGAAATCGGCCGCAATGCCCATCACCTCGCCGGTGGACTTCATCTCCGGCGACAGCAACGGATCCACGCCCCGGAACTTGACGAAGGGGAACACGGCCTCCTTGACCGCCCGATAGCTCGCAGGCTGAACAATCCCGGCCAGGCCCAGCTCGTCCAGGCTCTGGCCGGCCATGATGCGCGCCGCCACCTTGGCCAGCGGCACGCCCGTGGCCTTGGATACGAACGGCACGGTGCGGCTGGCGCGCGGGTTGACCTCCAGCACATAGAGCTCGTCGCCCTGAAGCGCGAATTGAATGTTCAGCAATCCCTTCACATTCAGGGCCAGGCCCAGCGCCTCGGTCTGTCGCCGCACCTCGGCGATGGCCGATTCGGAAATCGAATGCGGCGGCAGGCAACAAGCCGAATCGCCGGAATGCACGCCGGCTTCCTCGATATGCTCCATGATGCCGCCGATAACCACGCGCTGGCCATCGCACAGCGCGTCCACATCCAGCTCGATGGCCCGGTTCAGGAATCGATCAAGCAGCACCGGATGATCGGGGCTCACGCTCACCGCCTCACGCATGTAGCGCAGCAGTTCCTTCTCGTCATGCACAATCTGCATCGCCCGGCCACCCAACACATAGGACGGCCGCACCACGACCGGATAGCCGATGCGGGCGGCGATCGCCAGCGCCTCATCCACCGAACGGGCGGTGCCGTTCTCCGGCTGCCTCAGCCCAAGCCGATGCAACAATTGCTGGAAACGCTCGCGATCCTCGGCCAGATCAATCATGTCCGGACTGGTGCCGATGATGGGCACGCCGGCGGCGGCCAGCGATTCGGCCAGTTTCAGCGGCGTCTGACCGCCGAATTGCACAATGACGCCGTCCGGCTTCTCGACATCCACGATGGCCATCACATCCTCAAAGGTCAGCGGCTCGAAATACAGCCGGTCGGAGGTGTCGTAATCGGTGGACACGGTCTCGGGATTGCAGTTGACCATGATGCTCTCGAAACCATCTTCGGACAGCGCAAACGCCGCATGCACGCAGCAATAATCGAACTCGATGCCCTGACCGATGCGGTTCGGCCCGCCGCCCAGCACCATAACCTTCTTGCGCTGCGTGGGCCGGGCCTCGCACGTCTCCTCATAGGTGGAATACAGATACGGCGTCCGGGCCTCGAATTCGGCCGCGCAAGTATCCACCCGCTTGAACACCGGACGCACGCCGGCCTCCATGCGCGCCAGGCGCACATCCTCCTCGCTGGCGCCAAGCAGTTGCGCCAGCCGGGCATCGGACAGCCCCTCACGCTTGGCCCGGCGCCAGGTATCGGCATCCAGACTGGCGATGTCACGGCCTCGCAACTCTTCCTCCAGCGTCACGACAGCGGCGATTTCCCGGATGAACCATGGATCAATGCGCGTGACCTGGGCGATGCGTTCCTCCGTCCAGCCGGCGCGGAGCGCCTCGGCCAGCCACCACAGGCGCTCGGCGCCCGGCACCGCCAGCTTCTCCTGCAGAAAAACCTCGGCGTCCACATCCTCGGGAATGCGCTTGTCGAAGCCGCAAGTGCCGGTTTCCAGACCTCGAATGGCCTTGCCCAGACTCTCGGTGAAGGTGCGGCCGATGGCCATCACCTCGCCGACCGACTTCATCTGCGTCGTCAACCGCGTATCCGCGCCCGGAAACTTCTCGAACGCAAAACGCGGCATCTTTGTCACAACATAGTCAATCGTTGGTTCGAACGCGGCCCAGGTCTCGCCGGTAATGTCGTTGCGGATCTCATCCAGCGTGTAGCCCACGGCGAGCTTCGCCGCAATCTTGGCAATCGGAAAACCCGTGGCTTTCGACGCGAGCGCCGACGAACGCGACACGCGCGGATTCATTTCAATGATGATCAGCCGACCGTTTTCGGGATTCACCGCAAACTGCACGTTCGATCCGCCGGTTTCGACGCCGATCTCGCGCAAGCAGGCGATCGAGGCGTCGCGCATGCGCTGGTATTCCTTGTCGGTCAGCGTCAATGCCGGCGCCACGGTGATCGAATCGCCGGTATGCACCCCCATCGGGTCCACATTCTCGATGGAGCAGATGATGACGCAGTTGTCGTTCTTGTCGCGCATCACCTCCATTTCGTATTCCTTCCAGCCGATGATGGATTCCTCGACCAGAATCTCGTTCGTCGGGCTGGCATCGAGGCCCGCGGCGGCGATCCGCTCAAACTCCTCGGGATTGTAAGCAATGCCGCCGCCCGTGCCGCCCAGCGTGAAGCTCGGACGAATAATCAACGGAAACCCGATCTCCTCGGCGAACACGCGCGCTTCCTCCATCGAATGCGCGAAACCGCCGCGAGCCATGTCCAGACCGATGCGATCCATCGCTTCCTTGAAACGCTCGCGATCCTCGGCCTTGTCGATGGCTTCGGGCTGCGCCCCGATCAACTGGACGCCGAACCGCTCCAGCACGCCGTGCTTGTTGAGGCTCAAGGCGCAGTTGAGCGCGGTCTGTCCGCCCATTGTGGGCAGGATGGCATCCGGCCGTTCCTTTTCGATGATTTTCGCCACCACCTCCCAGGTCACGGGCTCGATGTAGGTGGCGTCCGCGAAATCGGGATCGGTCATGATGGTGGCCGGGTTGGAATTGACGAGGATGACGCGGTAGCCCTCCTCTTTCAGGGCCTTGCAGGCCTGCACGCCGGAATAATCGAACTCGCAGGCCTGGCCGATCACGATCGGGCCGGCGCCCAGAATCAGAATGGATTCGATATCGTCACGACGGGGCATGATCGGAAGGCTCTCCTTGCAAGAAACGCCGGCCCTCGGGCCGACCAGCGCGAAGCATACGGAAACCCGTCCGCGATGCCTACCGCCGACTGCGTCCCGCCGTGCCTTTCATCTGACTCCGCCCGATGCCTGGCTCAGATTTTCACGGCCCGATACGGCAGGTTCAGCGCCCGTGCCACGCCGCGATGCACCACCACGCCATCCCAGACATTCACGCCCCGCCGCAGCGGTGCTGCGGCACGCACGGCCTCCTCCACACCCTCACAGGCCAGTCTCTTCACCCACGGCAAGGTGGCATGGGTCAGCGCCCGGGTGGCGCTCACCGGCACCGCCGCCGGCAAGTTTGGCAAACAGCAATGCATCACGCCCGCCTCCACATAGACCGGTTCGGCATAGCTGGTCGGATGGCTGGTTTCGGAAATGCCACCCTGATCAATCGCCACATCCACGAACACGCCGCCTGTCATGCGCTCCAGCCAGGACGGGGTGAGCAAGACCGGCGCATGCTCGCCCGGAATCAATGCCGCGCCAATCAGCACATCGCAACCGTCCAGTGCCTCGAACAGCAACTGCGGCGTATAGAAACGAGCCTCGAAACGCTCGCCCACATAAGCGAACTCCTCGCGCAGCGCCGCCACCCGATCCACATTTGCATCCAGCAAGCGCACCTGCGCGCCCATGGCCAGCGCCACCGTCGCCGCATGCATCCCCACGTTGCCGCCGCCCACGATCAGCACGCTGGCCGGTGGCACGCCATCGAGCCCACCGGGCAGGATGCCCTTGCCCGGATAAGGCGTGCCGTTTTCGCGTTGCAGAAAGCGGGCCGCCATCTGCATCGCCACCCGGCCGGCCACCCGGCTCATCGGCGCCAGCAGCGGCAGGCGACCGTCGTCGGTTTGAACTGTCTCGTAAGCGATGGCGCGCACCTTGCGCGCCAACAGCTCGCGAGCCAGCTCCGGCGCCGCCGCCAGATGCAGATAGGTGAACAGGGTCAGCCCCGGTCGCAGGAAATCATATTCCTCCGGCAGCGGCTCCTTGACCTTGACCACCAAATCGGCCGCCCAGGCCTCCGCGGCCGAATCCACGATGCGGGCGCCGGCTTCCTCGTAGGCTTCGTCAAAGAAGCCCGCACCCAGGCCCGCGCCCTTTTGCAGCCGCACTTCCGAGCCGGCCTGCACCAGTTCGCGCGCCCCCTCAGGCGTGAGCGCCACGCGCTGTTCGCGATTCTTGATTTCCTTCGGAACGCCGACGATCATGGATGTGTTTCCCCTTGTGCTTTGCTAGGCTTCGCAGCCTAATCCATCCGCGCAAAAATTCACGGAGAAGGAAATTCGCATGGCCATCAACCTGAAACCGCTCGTCATCTCCGGCAAGGAAGTGCTTCCGCTCGTCGAAGGCGGCAAGGGCGTGGCCGTATCCAACGGCGAAAGCTCCGGCGCCTGGGCGGCGGCCGGCGGCATCGGCACCTTCTCGGCCGTGAATGCCGACCGGGTGGATGAACACGGCAACATCATCCGCAATGTCTATCACGGCAAGACCCGCCGCGAGCGATTCGAGGAGCTGGTGGCCCAGGCCATCGAGGGCGGCATCGCGCAAGCCAGGATCGCGCACGACATCGCCGGCGGCGAGGGGCGCATCCACGCCAACATCCTCTGGGAAATGGGCGGCGCCGAGCGGGTGCTGCGCGGCGTGCTCGAGGGCGCGAAAGGACTGATCCATGGCGTCACCTGCGGCGCCGGCATGCCCTTCCGACTGGCCCCGATCGCGGCCGAGTTCAAGGTCTGGTACTACCCCATCGTTTCCTCCGCGCGCGCCTTCCGGGCGCTGTGGCTGCGTTCCTATCGCAAATATCCCGAATGGCTCGGCGGCGTGGTGTACGAGGATCCGTGGCTGGCGGGCGGCCACAACGGCCTGTCCAATTCCGAAGACCCGGAGCATCCGGTTCCGCCCTATCCGCGCGTGGTCGAGCTGCGGCGCACCATGAACGAATTCGGACTCCAGAACACGCCGATCATCATGGCCGGCGGCGTCTGGTTCCTGCGCGAATGGACGGACTGGCTGGACAATCCGGACATCGGCCCGATTGCCTTCCAGTTCGGCACACGCCCGCTCCTGACCCAGGAAAGCCCGATCTCGGATGCCTGGAAACAGCGTCTGCTCCGCCTTAGGGAGGGCGATATCAAGCTGAACCGGTTCTCGCCGACGGGCTTTTATTCCTCTGCCGTCTACAACGATTTCCTGCATGAGCTCTATGAGCGTTCCGACCGGCAGATTCCCTTCGTGGATCAGCCCACGGCCGATCACGACACGCCGTTCACCTTCGGCGTCCGCAATCGCACGGTCTATGTCACCAAATACGACCGCAAACTGGCGGACGAATGGATGGCCGAGGGCTTCACGAAAGCCCTGCCAACGCCCGATTCGACCCTGATTTTCGTCACGCCCGAAAAGGCCAGGGAAATTCGCGCCGATCAGCTGGGCTGCATGGGCTGCCTGTCGCAATGCCTGTTCTCGAACTGGATGGCGCGCGAGCCCTGGACAACCGGACGCAAGGCCGATCCGCGCAGTTTCTGCATCCAGAAAACCCTGCAGGAAATCGCCCATGGCGCCGATCCGGACAAGCACCTGATGTTCGCCGGCCACTCGGCCTACCGTTTCGCCCAAGATCCCTTCTACGCCAACGGGTTCATCCCCACCGTCCGGCAACTGGTGGAGCGCATCCAGACCGGCGACTGAGGCAAGCGCTCAGGCCAGACCGAGCGCCTTGCGCATGGCCGCCATGTGGGCGGCGATTTCTTCCTGGGCCGCCTCGGAATCCGGCTGCCGATCCACCCATTCAACGTGCTCGTCGCCCAGTTCGGTCAGAAACG
The DNA here is from genome assembly GCA_964418535.1 of uncultured Zetaproteobacteria bacterium. Classification (GTDB taxonomy): domain Bacteria; phylum Pseudomonadota; class Zetaproteobacteria; order Mariprofundales; family Mariprofundaceae; genus JALVTX01. The sequence continues at coordinate 13,691 of CAYQMA010000009.1, forward strand.
GCGACGGCGTGCATCGTTCCTCTTGGCCATAACGTCGCCGTTTCCGGGCATAGCTGAGCGTCAGATAAAATCGCGCCCGGGTCACGGCCACATACATCAGACGCCGTTCTTCCTCCAGGCGGCCTTCCTCCACCGCGTTCTGATGCGGAAACGCGCCTTCCTCCATGCCGATCACATGAACATGATCGAACTCCAGCCCCTTGGCCGCATGCACGGTCATCAGGCGCACCGCATTGCCATCCTCCTCGCCTTCGCGATCCGCCACCAGGCTCAGGCGCTGCATGAAATCCGCCAACCGGCCGCCCTGCTCGGCATGACGCAACCACCAGCGGCGCACTTCCATCACATTGCCCATCCGGGCCTCGCGCTCGGCTTCGTCGGATGCCTCATCGGCAATCGCCGCTTCCAGCCCCGACTCCGCCAAGAGCGCATCAAAGGCATCATCCGGCTCGCCGTGCGCAAAGCGATGTTCCAGCTCGCTGACCACATGTCCAAACTCACGAAACGCCAACGCCTTCGGGTGCGCAAAATCCTCCAGAAAACAGGCATCCAGCAGCGATGCACCCACTGCGCGTGCAGCCGTGCCCAAAGCAGCCAGCGCCTTGTCGCCCAGGCCGCGTCTCGGCCGGGTAATCGCGCGCAGAAAGGCCAAATCGTCTTCAGAATTGGCGATCAGACGCATCCAGGCCAACACATCGCGCACCTCGGCGCGGTCGAAAAAGGACAACCCTCCGCTCACCTGATACGGCACGCCTCGCTCGCGCAAGGCTCGCTCCAACGGGCGCGACTGATGCGCGGCCCGGTACAGCACGCAGAAATCCCGCCACTTCGACTGCGAAGAGGCATGGCGGGCCACAATATCCGCCGCCACGCGCTCGGCCTCATCCTCCGGAGTTGCGCATTCCCAGATGCGCACCGGTCGTCCCGCGCCCAGACTGGAGCGCAACCGCTTGCCCAAACGCTCCGAATTATGGGCGATCAGCGTATTGGCCGCATGCAGAATCGACGCTGTTGAACGATAATTCTCCTCCAGGCGAATCACCTTCAGCCCCGGCCAGTCCTGATCCATGCGAAACAGGTTGCCGATCTCGGCGCCGCGCCAGCCATAGATGGACTGATCGTCGTCGCCCACCACGGTCAGGTTGGCATCCGCCGGTGCCAACAGGCGCAACAGCTCATATTGCATGCGGGAGCTGTCCTGGTATTCGTCCACCAAGAGATGCCGGCAACGTTCCCGCCATTTGCTGCGCACCGCATCGGATTCCGACAGCATCCGGATGGGCAGCAGCATCAGATCGTCGAAATCCACCGCATTCATGGATTCCAGCAAGGCGTCGTAACGTTGCCGGATGACCGACACGCCCTCATCATCCGCATCAGACAACCCGCTCTTGAGCGCCGAAACGCGCGCCAGCATTGCATCCACCTGTCTGGCATCCACCGGCAGACGCATCTCCTGCAACACGCTTCGCATCGCCGCACGCTGTTCGCCTCCGGCAAACACGGACACGTTCGAACGACGTTCGACCAGCTCGGGATCTTCGCGAATCATCATCAGGCCCAGCGCATGAAAGGTGCAGATACGCAAGGCGTCGGCCCGCTCGCCCAAACGCTGCTTCAGCCGCTCCCGCATTTCACGCGCGGCCTTGTTCGTGAAGGTCACGGCGGTGATGGCGCCGGGCGGCACTTCGCGCTCCACCAGCGCCGCGATGCGCTCGGTAATCACGCGGGTCTTACCCGAGCCGGCGCCAGCCAGCACCAGCAGCGGGCCGCCGCGATGCCAGACCGCCTCATACTGACGGGGATTCAGTTGCGCCATTGTTTTTGACGGCGTCAGCCGTGGTCAGCGTTGGCGTCCGGATGGGCTTCCCGGGCGTCCAGTTGCGCGCGCACCAGCCGCTGCGCGACTTCAGGCATCCGGACGCTCGCCTGCCAACCCAGCTTGTCTCTGGCTTTTGAAGCATCGCCCCAGCCGCACATAATCTCGGACGGACGAAACAGACTGCGATCCACCCGGACATGTTCCCGCCAATCCAGTCCGACGGCGCGGAAAGCCTCGTCCACGAACTCCTCCAGCGTGTGCCGCTCACCGGTCGCAATTACGAAATCCTCCGCCTCATCCCGCTGCAGCATGCGCCACATGGCATCCACATACTCCGGCGCCCAGCCCCAGTCACGCGCCACGGCCAGATTGCCGAGCACCAGAGATGTCTGCTCGCCCCGGGCAATCCGAACCGCTCCGGCTGCGATTTTCTGCGTCACGAAACGTTCGGGGCGCAGCGGCGATTCGTGATTGAACAGAATCCCCGAACAGGCGAACAGTCCATAGGCATCCCGATAATTGGCCACTTCCCAGAAGGCCGCCGCCTTGGCCACCGCATAGGGGCTGCGAGGCCGGAACGGCGTATTCTCATCGGCAGGCGCATCGCCGGTATCGCCAAAGCATTCGCCTGAACAGGCATTGTATAACCGGATATCCGGTTTCAGGAAACGGATGGCTTCCAGCAGATTCAGCGCCCCGGTGGCATGGCTCTCCAGTGTCTCCACCGGCTGCTGGAACGACAGCCCCACCGAACTCTGGCCGGCCAGATTGTAGACCTCATCCGGTTGCACCCGATCCAGCGTCTGAATCACGCTGCGGAAATCCGTCAACGTCATGGACACCGTCTCCACCCGCTCGCGAATGCCCAATCGGAGCAAATTGCCAAAGCGGCTGACTTGCGCATCCCGCGCCGTGCCCACCACGCGGTAGCCTTTCTCCAGCAGCAGGCGCGCCAGCCAGGCGCCGTCCTGGCCGGACACGCCGCAGATCAGCGCCGTTCTGCCAACGCCACGCCCGTCGCCCGCCCCTATAGCTTGCGCAGCGTTCACGACTCGCGTCGCTCGCTGCGGCCGTAACCCTCGCGGCGGCAGAGCTCGTCACGCTCAGCTTCCTTCAGATCCTCGCGCACCATTTCGGCCACCAGCTCGCGGAAGCTCACCTCCGGCGCCCAACCCAGCTTCTCCTTCGCTTTTGTGGGATCGCCCAGCAGCGATTCCACCTCCGCCGGCCGAAAATAACGGGGATCCACGCGAACGATCACACGACCATCCGCATCCACGCCCACTTCATCCACGCCTTCGCCGCGCCAATGAATCTCCATGCCCAGCTCGCCCGCTGCAGCCTCGACAAACTCCCGCACCGAATGCTGCTCGCCCGTGGCGACGACGAAATCGTCGGGTTCATCCTGCTGCAGCATCATCCACATCATCCGCACATAGTCTTTTGCATGGCCCCAGTCGCGCTTCGCATCCAGATTGCCCAGATACAGGCAGTCCTGCAGTCCCAACTTGATGCGCGCCAGCGCCCGCGTGATCTTGCGGGTCACAAAGGTCTCGCCGCGTCGCGGCGACTCATGGTTGAACAGAATGCCGTTGCAGGCATACAGGCCATAGGCCTCGCGATAGTTCACCGTAATCCAGAAGGCATACATCTTGGCCACCGCATAGGGACTGCGCGGATGAAACGGCGTCGTCTCGCTCTGCGGCGGCGGCGTTGAGCCATACAGCTCGGATGTCGAGGCCTGATAAAAGCGCGTGGTTCGCTCCATGCCCAGCATCCGGATCGCTTCCAAAAGCCGCAGCGTGCCCAAGGCATCGGAATCGGCCGTGTATTCCGGCTCCTCAAAAGATACCGCCACATGCGACTGCGCCGCCAGGTTGTACACCTCGTCCGGCCGCACCTGCCGCATGATGCGGATCAGGCTCGAGGAATCCGTCATGTCGCCATGATGCAGGAAAAAGCGTGTCTCGCCCTCGTGCGGATCGCGATAGAGATGGTCAATCCGGTCCGTGTTGAACAGCGACGTCCGCCGCTTGATGCCATGCACTTCATAGCCCTTCTCCAGCAGGAACTCCGCCAGATAGGAGCCGTCCTGCCCCGTAATGCCCGTGATCAACGCCACCTTGCCCATGTTCACTCCGTTCTTCCGTATTCGTCATCGAAACGCTCGATATCGTCTTCGCCCAGATATTCGCCCACCTGCACCTCGACAATGTGCAGCGGAATCCGCCCGCGATTTTCCAGCCGGTGCTTCGCACCAATCGGGATGTAGGTGCTCTCGTTCTTGGTCACCTGATAGGTCTGGTCACCGCAGGTCACCGTCGCCGTGCCCGAAACCACCACCCAATGCTCCGAGCGATGCTGATGCCGCTGCAGCGACAGGGAAGCGCCGGGCCGCACTTCGATGCGTTTGAGCTTGTAGCCCGAAACATGATCCTCCAGCACCGTGTAGCTACCCCAGGGCCTGCGCACCGTCCGGTGCTCCAGCACCGTGGCGCTGCCGCGCGCCTTCAACGCTTCCACCACCTCGCGCACCCGCTGGCTCTCGCCCCGTTTGACCAGCAGCACGGCATCGGCCGTCTCCACCGCGATCACATCCTCCAGCCCGACCGCGGCCAACAACCGGTGCTCGCTGCGCAACAGGCTGTCTCGGCAATCCAGCGCCAGCACATCGCCTGTCACCGCATTGCCGGCCTCATCCTTTACGGAAATCTCATGCACCGCATCCCAGCTGCCGACATCCGACCAGCCGATGTCGCATGGCGTGACGCGCACCCGATCGGAATGCTCCAGCACCCCATAGTCGATGGACTGATCGGGCATCGCGGCAAACATCTCACGCACCACGTCGCGCCAGTCGGCATCGGGTTCGCGCCAGCGCCGGCGCATGGATTCCAGCACCTCGTACGCCTCCGGCATGTGGCGCTCGATTTCCTCAAGGATCACCGAGGCCCGCCAGACGAACATGCCCGAATTCCAGTAATAGTCGCCGGACTGAACGAAACGCCGCGCCGTTTCGGCATCCGGCTTTTCGGTAAACCGCTTCACCGGCAGCACGGATCCATCGGCCGCATTCGCCCCCTGATCCGCCTGAATATAGCCAAACCCGGTGTCCGGCCGGGTCGGGCGGATGCCAAAGGTCACCAGCCAGCCTTCGGCGGCCGCTTGGATGGCCGTTTGCAGATGCCGCTGGAATGCCGCCGCATCCTTGATGATGTGGTCGGCCGGCAGCACCACCATCACCGGGTCCTCGCCCGTTTCGTCCATCAGCACCGCCGCGGCCACCGCGATGGCCGGCGCCGTGTTGCGCCCCACGGGCTCCAGAATCGCATGAAACCCGGCCAAATCGGCATAAGCCTCGCCGCTGGCATGTCTGGCGCCCGTCACGATCCAGACATCCTCGCGCTCGATCAACGGCGACAGCCGCCGCACCGTGGCCTGAAGCAGGTTGTCCTCGCCATCGAGCTTCAGGAACTGTTTTGGCAGCTGCTGGCGCGACAGCGGCCACAGGCGGCTGCCCGAGCCGCCGGCCAGGATCACCGCCTTCACCGCTTGCGTCATGCTTCCCCCTTTGTTTCCGGGCCGGGAATCACCCCATGCTGCGCCAGCCAGTCCACCACCCGGTCAACGCATGCCTCCAGGCTTTCCGTGCCCGTCGGCGCCACGATTTCGGGATGTTCCGGCGGCTCGTAGGGTGAGGACACGCCGGTGAAATCGGGGATCTCGCCGCTCCTGGCCCGCTTGTACAGCCCTTTCACGTCGCGCGATTCACACACATCCAGCGATGCATCGCAATAGATTTCGACAAAATCCTCACCCAGCAACCGCCGCGCTTGCGCCCGATCGGCCCGAAAAGGCGAGATGAATGCGGTCAGCGTCAAAACGCCGGCTTCAACGAACAGCTTCGCCACCTCGGCCACGCGGCGAATGTTTTCCACCCGGTCGGCATCGGAAAATCCCAAGTCGGAACACAGGCCATGGCGCACGTTGTCGCCGTCGATCACAAAGGTGCGGCAGCCCATCGCATGCAAACGCTCCTCCACCGCGTGCGCCAGCGTGGACTTACCCGCGCCCGACAGGCCGGTGAACCACAGCACCGCCCCCTTGTGACCGTTCAGGCGTTCGCGCATCTTGCGCGTGACCCGGGCCTCGTGCCAGACCACATTCGGACTCTTCTTCTGTTGGGTCACGCCTTCCTCCATATCGTGCCTTGGGGGGTATCCTCCAGCGCAATGCCCATCGCCGCCAATTCATCGCGAATGGCATCGGCGCGGGCAAAATCGCGTTGCCGGCGCGCCTCGGCGCGTTCGGCGATCAGAGCTTCCACCCGTTTTGCATCCACGTCCGCACCCTGGAACCAACCCGACACATCCTGTTCGACAATGCCCAGCAAGCGGCACATGACGCCCAGCGCAGCGGCTTCGGCCGCCGGCGATTCGCCTGCATCCAGCTTGCGATTGACGGCCCGCGCGGTTTCAAACACCACAGCCAATGCCTCGGCGGTGTTGAAATCGTCGTTCATCGCCCGTGCAAACGCCTCCGGCAGCGCGACGTCCTCTTCGGGCAGGCCGCCCAGGCGGCGCGCCGTTTCATACAGCCGATCCAGGCCCGCTTTGGCCGCATCCATCGCTTCGGTGGAAAAATCCAGCGGCGAACGATAATGCGTGCCCAGAATGAACATCCGCAACACTTCCGGATGCCAGCGCTCCGCGATCTCGCGAATGGTGAAGAAATTGCCCAGCGACTTGCTCATCTTCTCGGCATTGATGTTGACGAAACCGTTGTGAATCCAGTAACGGGCGAAATGACCGTCGCAGGCGCCGCGCGCCTGGGCGATTTCATTCTCGTGATGCGGAAACTTCAGATCCATGCCGCCGCCGTGGATGTCGAAGGTCTCGCCCAGATGGCAGACGCTCATTGCCGAACACTCGATGTGCCAGCCGGGCCTGCCTGCCCCCCAAGGCGAATTCCAGGCCGGCTCACCCGGCTTGGCTCGCTTCCAGAGCACAAAATCGAGCGGGTCACGCTTGCCCTCGTCCACTTCCACGCGGCTGCCCGCCTCCAGCTCTTCCAGTCGCTTGCCCGACAGGCGGCCATAGTCCGGGAAACTGCGCACCGCATACAAAACATCCCCGCTTTCGCCCACATAGGCGTGACCGCGCTCGATCAGACGCTCGATCATCGCGATCATCGCATCCATGTGGCGCGTGGCGCGCGGCTCCAGGGTCGGCGGCAGGCAATTGAGGCTGGCCGCATCCTCATGGAAGGCATCGATCATTTCCCCGGTCAGCTGCTCGATGGAAATGCCGCGCTCGGCCGCCCGCCGGATGATCTTGTCGTCCACATCGGTGAAATTACGCACATAGGTCACATCGAGACCCAGATGACGCAGCCAGCGATAGATGATGTCGAACACGACCATCACCCGCGCATGGCCCACATGGCAGTAGTCATAGACGGTCACGCCGCAGACATACATGCCCGCGCGGCCCGGCGTCAGCGGCTCAAAGCGCTCCTTTTCCCGCGTCAGCGAGTTGTAAACCTTCAATTCCATGTCGCCGTCCCGCTCTCCCCCAAGCTCGCCTTGCTTGCGTCCGGCCATTGCTCCGCCGCCATGCCCGCGCTGCTCATCCAAGACGCGCAATCATATCCGCAAGCCGCACGCGCACGCCATCCCTGCCCAGCCAGTCCACAACGCGCGACATCTCCGGCCCGTGCGCAGCACCCGTCAACGCCGCCCGCAAGGGCAGAAACAGCGCCCGCCCCGAACGACCCGTCGCCGACTTCACCGCTGCTGTCCAGGCCTTCCAGTCCGGCGCGTCCATGGTCTCCCACTGCCGCAGCGCCTGATGAAAGAACTCCGCCCCGGCCTCGCGCGCGGCCGCCCATGCCTCCGCCTCCGGCGGCACATCCGGCTTCAGCATCCGCGCCCAGACGCGCGCATCCTCAATCCGCTGCAGGTTCGGGCGAATCAGCGCGGCGAAATCGGCATCCACGCCTGGCCATTGGGGGCGCAGCATCGCCGCCAGTTCTTCGGCGGGCATGGCATGCAAGAGCCGCGCATGCCAGCGCCACAGTTCATCGTCGGACCATCGCACCGCCGCCGTCGAAATCCGCTCCGGCTCGAAATGGCGGATCAGCGCCTCCACATCCAGCGCATCCTCGGGGATGTTTGGATGCCCGAGCCGCGCCATCGTCTGCACCAGCGCCATCGGCAGCAGTCCCTGGCGGCGCAGCGCCGCCACTTCATGCCCGCCAGTGCGCTTGGAGAGCTTGGCCCCCTCGGCATTCAGCAACAAGCCGTGATGCAAATATGCCGGCGCCTCCAGATCCAAACGCTCCAGCAGCCAGACCTGAGCGGCCGAATTGGTCAGATGATCGTCGCCGCGCAGCACATGCGTGACGCCATCTTGCGCATCATCCACCGCATTGGGCAGCAGGAAGGTGAAACTGCCATCGGAGCGCACCACCACCGGATCGTCCAGATCGCGCCGGGCGAAATGGACGTCGCCGCGCAAGCCGTCCCGCACCACGACCTCGCCATCGTCGGCATGCAGCGCCAGGCGCCAGACAAACGGCTCGCCCGCCGCCGCACGGCGCTCCGATTCAGTTGGCGACAAACGTCGGCAACGTCCCGCATAACGCGGCGGCTGCCCCCGGGCCGCCGCCAGTTTCCGATCCAGCGCCAGCTGCTGCTCGCTGCAGAAACAACGATAGGCGAAGCCGCCCTCGGCCAGGCGCACCAGCGCCGCCCGATGTTCCGCTGCTCGCGCCGACTGAAACAGCGGCTCGCCGTCCCAGTTCAGGCCCAGCCATTGCAAATCCTCCTGGATCGCGTCGATATAGCGTGTCTGCGAGCGATCTCGATCCGTGTCCTCAAAACGCAGCAGAAAACGTCCGCCATGCCGGCGGGCGAACAGCCAGTTCAGCAATGCCGTGCGCACATTGCCTAGATGCAACAGGCCGGTGGGACTGGGAGCAAACCGCGTGACGACCGATTTCATCGTTTTCGCCCCCTCTCCTTCACACCTTGCTTTCCGCTGCCCTGCCCATGCGCCCGGCCCTGATGCGGCAAGAGCACCATGTATTCGTCGGGATAGACATATCCCAGTTCCCGATGGGCCAGCTCCTCCAGGGCCTTGGGATCGTGTCGCAACCTCAGGATTTCCCTGGCCAGCCGTTCGCGCTGGGCGCGCAAACGCGCCACCTCGGCCTGAAGCTTGCGCAGTTCCGCCTGTTCCTTCCGATAGACCAGGTAGCCATGATCGGAAAACACCAGTTCATAGAACATGCCGGCCAGCAGCGCCGCGGCCAGCGTCCATCCCGCCCAACGCCGGATGCGGCCCTTCAGGCCCAGAGCCTAGCCCCTCGAAAAGGCATCCAGACCGGCAAACCGCGCCGCCTCGCCCAGTTCCTCCTCAATCCGAAGCAACTGGTTGTATTTGGCCAATCGATCCGAACGCGATGCCGAACCGGACTTGATCTGGCCGGTGCCCAGCGCCACGGCGAGATCAGCGATGGTCGTATCCTCGGTTTCGCCCGAACGGTGGCTCATCATGCAGCGATATCCCGCCTCATGGGCCATGGTCACGGCTTCGATGGTTTCGCTCAGCGTGCCGATCTGATTGACCTTGACCAGCAGCGCGTTGGCCACGCCCTTCTCGATGCCCTCGCGCAGAATAGCCGGATTGGTCACAAAGATGTCGTCGCCCACCAACTGCACGCGCGCGCCCAGCCGGTCGGTCAACAACTTCCAGCCATCCCAGTCATTTTCGGCCAGGCCGTCCTCGATGGAAATGATGGGATACTGGTTCACCCAATCGCTCAGGAAATCCACCATCGCGGCCGAATCCAGTTGACGCCCCTCGCCCTTCAGATCGTAGACGCCATCGTGGAAGAACTCAGACGCGGCCGGATCCAGCGCCAGGAATACGTCCTGCCCGGCCTTGAGTCCGGTCTGCTCCACCGCCTCCAGAATCGCCTCGACCGCCGCGACATTGGACGACAGCGACGGCGCGAAGCCGCCTTCGTCGCCCACGGCCGTGTTGTAACCGCCTGCCTTCAGCACCGATTTCAGCGCGTGAAACACGGTCGCGCCCATCTCCAGCGCTTCGGCGAACGACGAGGCGCCAGCCGGAACAATCATGTATTCCTGAAAATCCACGTTGTTGTCCGCATGCTCGCCGCCGTTGAGCACGTTCATGCACGGCACCGGCAGCAGATTCGCATCCGGCCCGCCCAGATAACGGAACAGCGACTGCCCCTGCTCGGCGGCCATCGCCTTGGCCACCGCCATCGAGACGCCCAGGATAGCGTTGGCGCCCAGCCGACCCTTGTTCGGCGTCCCGTCCAGCTCGATCATGGCTCGATCCACTTTGGCCTGATCGGCGGCATCCATGCCGATCACCGCCTCGGCAATCTCGCCATTGACATTACCGACCGCGCGCCGAACGCCCTTGCCACCCAAACGTTTTCCGCCGTCACGCAATTCCACCGCCTCGCGCGTTCCTGTCGAAGCGCCGCTCGGCACGGCCGCGCGCCCGAAGGCTCCGGAGGCCAGACGCACGTCCACCTCCACGGTCGGATTGCCGCGCGAATCAAAGATTTCCCGTCCATGAACCGCTACGATCTCACTCACATTCCGCTCCTCAATATCGTTTTCACTACGCGCGCGCGTCGTGCAACCTTTAGCGACTTACGCCCGCGCCTCACATCCCTTTGACCACGGCATCCAGCCGCTTCAAGGTTTTCAGCAGCCCCGGCAGTTCGTCCAGTGGCAGCGAATTCGGCCCGTCCGATTTGGCATGATCCGGGTCCGGATGCACCTCCATGAACACCGCCGCCACGCCCGTCGCCACCGCCGCACGCGCCAGCCCCGGCACGAACTCGCGGTTGCCTCCCGAAGCGCCGCCCAGACCGCCGGGCTGTTGCACCGAATGCGTCGCATCAAACACGACCGGCGCGCCATACTCGCGCATCACCATCAGCGAGCGCATATCGGCGACCAGATTGTTGTAGCCGAAGCTTGCGCCGCGTTCGCAGAGCATGATGTCTTCGTTGCCGGTCGCGCGCGCCTTGTCCAGCACATGCTTCATATCCCACGGCGCCAGAAACTGCCCCTTCTTGATATTCACCGGCCTGCCCGCGCTCGCCACCGCCTCGATGAAATCGGTCTGCCGGCACAGAAACGCCGGCGTTTGCAACACATCCACCACCTCGGCCACCGGAACAGCCTGCTCCGGCGTGTGCACATCGGTGATGACCGGCACGCCCACCTCGCGTTTCACGCGCGCCAGAATCCTGAGCCCCGCATCCAGTCCCGGGCCGCGAAAACTGTCGCGGCTGGTGCGGTTGGCCTTGTCGAAGCTGGATTTGAACACCAGCGGCACATCCATCTCACGCGCGATTGCCGCGATGCGTTCAGCCACCCGCAGCGTGAAATCCTCGCCCTCAATGACGCAGGGGCCAGCGATCAATGCAAAGGGCAGATGATTGGCCACCTGAAGGCCGCCAATGCGCACCACGCGAGCGGTCATGACTGCGCCTGTTGCTTGCTGGCGCGCACAAAGGCCGCAAACAGCGGATGCGGCGCATACGGCCGCGACCGGAACTCCGGATGGAACTGGCAGGCCACGAACCAGGGATGGTCGCGCACCTCCACGATTTCCACCAGCGAGTCATCCGGCAACGTGCCCGACACCACCAGGCCGGCGGCCTCCAGCCGTTCACGGTAGGTGTCGTTGAACTCGTAGCGATGGCGATGCCGCTCGCGAATCTCGTCCACTCCATAGGCCGCATGGGCATGCGTGCCCGGCACCAGCCGGCAGGGATAACCGCCCAGGCGCATCGTGCCGCCGAGATCGGAATCGCTGGAGCGGTGCACGACCGTTCCGTCGTGTTCCCATTCGGTCATCAAGGCAATCACCGGATGTTCGGCGCATTCGTTGAATTCGCTGCTGGTCGCATCCTCGATGCCGGCCACATGGCGCGCAAACTCGATCACCGCCAGTTGCATGCCCAGGCAGATGCCGAGATACGGCACCTTGCGTTCCCGCGCGAAACGGATGGCCGCCATCTTGCCCTCGGTGCCGCGTTCGCCGAAACCGCCCGGCACCAGAATGCCGTCCATACCCTCCAGTACGCCGCAGCCTTCCTTCTCCAGCGCTTCGGCATCCACATATTCGATCCGCACGCGCACATCATTGGCCAGACCGCCGTGAAACAGCGCCTCGTTGACCGATTTGTAGGCATCGGCCAGCTCAACGTATTTGCCCACCATCGCGATGCGAACCTCGTCGCGGGCATGGCGCATCCGGTGAACGATGTCCTTCCAGATGCTCAGATCGGGCTCGTTGTCCTCCATGCCGAAATGACGGAGCACGACCGAACCCAGGCCGCCCTCGCGCAGGGACAGCGGCACGGCATAGATCGTGTCCACATCTCGCGCCTCGATCACCGCCTCGCGCGGCACATTGCAGAACAGGGCGATCTTGTTTTTTTGCGATTCCGGAATCGGCACCTCGGTGCGGCAGAGCAATACATCCGGTTGGATACCGATCTCGCGCAGTTTCTGCACCGAATGCTGGGTCGGCTTGGTCTTGATTTCGCCGGCCGAAGCGATGTAGGGCACCAATGTCAGGTGCATGAAACAGGTGCGCTCCCGCCCCAGATCGAAGCGGAGCTGCCGGATGGCCTCCAGAAACGGCTGCGACTCGATATCGCCCACCGTGCCGCCGATCTCGACCAGCGCAATGTCGGCCCCTTCCGAACGCAGGCCGAGAATGGCCTCCTTGATGGCATCCGTGATGTGCGGAATCACCTGCACCGTCGCACCCAGGTAATCGCCGCGCCGTTCGCGCCGGATCACCGATTCATAGATGCGGCCGGTGGTGTAATTGCTCCGGCGGGTCATCGTGGCATGCGTGAAGCGCTCGTAATGCCCCAGGTCGAGGTCGGTTTCGGCGCCATCGTCGGTGACAAACACCTCCCCGTGCTGGAACGGGCTCATCGTGCCCGGATCCACATTGATGTAGGGATCGAGCTTCTGCATGGTCACCG